>CACFXF010000026.1 GCA_902570265.1 uncultured Alphaproteobacteria bacterium
TCGTCAAATTAAAAAAAATATGTTATGCATTTTTCATAATGATTAAAAATTTGAATACTAATGGATTGATGAATGCACAAGATGCATTGGTTGCAATTATGGTAGCTGGTGGAGCGTCTGATGAAAATATTTCAAACAGAGAGTTAATATCTATAAGTAGAATAGTTGATCATTTGCCAATATTTAAAAGTTATGATCCTTCTAAAATTAAAATTATTGCCGAAACGGTTTTTGACCTCTTCGAAGAGGAAGATGGTTTAGATGCATTATTTGGTCTAGTTAAAGAGGCATTGCCTGAAAAATTATACGAAACAGCCTATGCCTTGGCGTGTGATGTTGCAGCGGCAGATGGTAAACTTCCAGAGGTGCAATTACGTTTTTTAGAAGAGATAAGACATGAGCTTAACATTGATAGGTTACATGGTGCAGCTATCGAAAGAGGTGCTAGGGCCCGACACATGCTAATTGACTAGTCAATTTTAAATTAATCCTGGCCAATACCCTTTTACCCTCAATTTTGTAGATGAAATATTTTTCATTGAACCAGTTACTAATGTCCATACAGGAGGAGATAAATAAGGTAGGAGAAGGGATTTTTCCCTTGGAAGTCTATATTTACTAAAACGAATTGCCGCTGGAGATAAACCGGCTTTTATTTGATCCCTTGGTCTGGCCATAACACCTATCGGAATATTTTTCATTATCCAATCCCAATTTTTCCAATGATGGAAATTAATGAGATTATCAGCACCCATTATCCATACAAATCTTGCAGCAGGATACATTTTCTTTATTTTGATTAATGTTTGAAAAGTATATTTAGTTTTTAATTTTTTTTCTATATCCGTAATAATAACTGACGGATGTACCATAATTCTTTTTGATGCTAGTAATCTATTATTTATATTTGAAGGAGTTTTGTCCTTAATTGGGTTTCCTGGACTTACAAGCCACCACAATTTCGATAAATTAAAAATTTTTATTGCCGTTTTTGAAATATGAATATGCCCTTCATGTGGAGGATCAAATGAACCACCTAGTAATCCAATAGTTAAACCTGATAATACTAAAGGATAATCCTTCAATTTAAACTCCAACAAATAATTGGTGATTACTCACTATAGATCTTATAATATATTATTGCTTATATAATATATATAGGCTTTGTGATAATAAATCTAAAAACTAAAAGTTAGTAATAAATTATTTTTTAAAAATCGAAATAGGTTAATTATAAAATTAATAAAAGGTAAAATTTATGTCATCAGTTAAATACATCTATCATATGCAAGAATTAACTAAATCTTATCCAGGTGGAAAAAAGTGTTTTGAAAATATACATCTTTCTTTTTTACCAGGCGTTAAAATTGGTGTAGTTGGGATAAATGGTGCTGGTAAAAGCAGTCTAATGAAAATAATGGCTGGAATAGATAAGGATTATACTGGAGAGGCTTGGACTGCAGAAAATATTAATGTTGGATATTTACCTCAAGAACCAATTTTAGATACTGATCTGAGTGTTAGAGAAAACGTATTAAATGCAGTTGCAGACAAAAAAGCATTAATAGATGAGTTTAACAAAGTGGCAGAAAAATTAGCTGAAAATTATTCTGAAGAAATAATGGATGAGATGACAAAACTTCAAGATAAAATTGATTCTCAAAATCTTTGGGAATTAGATAATCAAATAGATGTGGCTATGGATGCATTGAGATGCCCAAGTGATGATTTAAGCGTTAAAGAGCTTTCTGGAGGTGAAAAAAGAAGAGTTGCCCTATGCCAGCTTTTACTTAAATCACCCGAGTTGCTTTTGTTAGATGAGCCAACAAACCATTTGGATGCAGAAACAGTAGACTGGTTGCAAAGATATTTAATCAATTACAAGGGTACATGTTTAATAGTAACACATGATAGATATTTTCTTGATAAAATTACAGGTTGGATACTTGAGTTAGACAAGGGAAAAGGACTTCCATATGAAGGTAATTATACATCTTGGCTAGAACAAAAAGCTCAGAGATTAGAAATTGAAGGAAAAGAGGACAAAAAGAAACAAAGAGTATTAGAAAAAGAATTGGAGTGGATAAGACAAGGTACTAAAGCACGTCAAGCCAAACAAAAAGCAAGGATTAAATCTTATGAAGAACTCGCAGGATCTTCAGAGAAGATTAAGCAAACAAATGCACAGATCATTATTCCTAATGGTGAAAGATTGGGGTCAAAAGTAATTGAAGTTAAAAATTTAAGTATGAATTATAAAGATAAAATTTTATTTGATGGCTTATCTTTTATTTTACCAGCTGGTGGAATTGTTGGAATCATTGGTCCAAATGGAGCAGGTAAAAGTACACTCTTTAAGTTAATTACTGGAATCGAAAAACCCTCAGATGGAGAAGTAATTTTGGGTGATACTGTTAAGCTATCTTATGTTGATCAAAGTAGAGATGATTTGAACAGTATTAATACAGTATGGGAAGAGATTTCTGGAGGTCAAGAAATTGTTCAACTTGGTGAATTAGAAGTTAACTCAAGAGCATATTGTAGTTCTTTTAATTTTAGAGGAGTAGATCAACAAAAGCCCATGAGTAAATTGTCAGGAGGAGAAAGAAACAGGGTTCATATAGCAAAAATGTTAAAATCTGGAGGAAATGTTTTAATGTTGGACGAACCAACAAATGATCTAGATGTAGAAACTCTAAGTGCTCTAGAATATGCTATTTCTGAATTTTCCGGGAGTGCTATGGTAATTAGCCATGATAGGTTTTTTTTAAATAGGATTTGTACTCACATTCTAGCATTTGAAGGCAACAGTCATGTTGAATGGTTTGAAGGAGATTATGATACTTACATTCAAGATAAAAAAAGGAGATTAGGAGAGGAAGCAGTAAATCCAAAAAGAACAAAATACAGAAAATTCTTAGTATAAAAATCTCATCCTATTGATTACTATATTTTGGGAATCTTACCTAAAAAAGGCAATAATTTTCCCATATCCGGTCCTACACTGTTACCTGTTAAAGCTTTTCTCAAGGGCAAAAAAAGATTTTTTCCTTTTCTACCTGTTTTGTCAGAAACTTTAGTAGTCCATATTTTCCAGCTATCTTTATTAAATGGCGCCTCAGGCAATGCTGCTAGTGCTGTTCTTACAAACTCCAAATCTTCCTTATCTATAACAGGGGAAATACCATTAGTACATAAATCCCATAATTTTGATATTTCATAACGTGAATTTAAATTTTCCTTGATAGCCTCCCAAAAATCTTTTTGAGAGCTATTAGGAATCCCAATATTAGTAAGTTCATTTTCAATTAGATGATATGGAGTAGATCTTAAAAATTTTGCTGACATTGAATTTAAAAGTTTTAAATCAAATTTGGTTGGTGCAGATCCAAATAATGAAATATCAAAAAAATCAAAGATTTCATCAAGAGAATGTAGTAATTTAGGTGATTTTGAAGATCCTATGGCAGACATTAAATTAATCAGTGCCATTGGTTCAATACCAGAATTTCTAATTTCACGAATAGATAATGATCCAAGCCTTTTAGATAAATTATCACCTGATGAATCAATTAGCAATGAATGATGGCCATAAATTGGAACATCAAATCCTAAATCTTGTATTAACTGTATTTGTGTTGCTGTATTAGTAAGATGATCAGATCCTCTTACGACGTGGGTAATACAAAAATCTATATCATCGCATACAGATGCTAATGTATATAGAAATTGACCATCTTCTTTAACAAAAACGGGATCGGAAAGCGATTCAAGATCAATAGATACACTACCTATAATTATATCATTCCAACAAATCTTTTTTTTATCTAATAAAAATCTCCAGTGAGCTTTTTTCCCTTTTTCTTCAAATTTTTTATAATCCTCCAGGGACAGTTTCAAAGCAGTTCTATCATAAATTGGTGGTTTCCCCATATTAAGTTGCTTTTTTCTTTTTAAATCAAGCTCACTTTTAGTTTCATAGCAGGGATAAATTTTATTTTCAGATTTTAAATTTTCAAGAACTTCGTAATATCGGTCAAATCTAGTTGATTGTCTTTCACAAAAATCCCATTCAATTCCAAGCCATTCTAAGTCTCTTTTAATTTCATCTTCATAAACCTGCTTAGATCTTTCTAAATCTGTATCATCAATTCTTAGTAAAAATTTCCCCTTATTCTTTTTTGAAAGCAAAAAATTAAAAAGAGCGGTTCTGATATTACCAACGTGTAAATATCCTGTAGGTGACGGAGCAAACCTTGTTAAAAAAGTCATAGACTATCCCGCCAATTTTGCACTATTGGATAGCGACGACTTAATTGAAATGAATTTTCAGTTAAATGTACACCTGGAGCTGATTGAAATCTTTTGTATTCTGACTGAAAGACTAATTGTTCAATTTTTTTAACCATATTGTATTCATGACCTTTATTAACTATTTCAGATATGGACATATCATGTTCTATAAGGCATTCAAGTATTGAATCCAATATCTCATATGGAGGTAAATTGTCTTGATCTGTTTGGTTAGGACGGAGTTCAGCAGTTGGTTGTTTTTCTAAAATACTAACTGGTATAATTGGACCTTTAGACCCTTTCATCCAACTCTCATGGAATAAGTTTCTCCATTTGCAAATTTCATATAATCTTGTTTTATAAAGATCTTTTATAGGATTATAACCTCCACACATATCACCATAAATTGTAGAATATCCAACTGCTAATTCTGACTTATTTCCTGTAGTAAGTAATAGTCTTCCAGACTTATTGGATAGTGCCATTAATATTAATCCTCTTACTCTGGACTGAATATTTTCTTCTGTTTCATTTTCTTTTTGACCTAAAGCAGGTGGAAATAAAGTTTCTTTAATTAAGTTATAGATTTTAGAAATGGGAATAGTTTTAATACTACAATTCAAGTTTTTTACTAATTCGTCAGCATCAACTATAGACAAATTGCTAGTATATTGTGAGGGTAATTTTATACATTCTACATTTTCATTTCCTAAAATATCTACCGCAATGGTAGACACTAAAGCACTATCAATACCTCCAGAAAGTCCTATTAACACTTTATTAAAACCAGATTTTAAAATGTAGTCTTTTGTTCCTTCAGAAATTGCTCTGTAATCTTGAGACAAATCGTTTTTTATATCTGAAAGCTTTTTATTTTTGTTAATTAGAAATGGCTCTTTTTTTTGAAATTCAAAAAAAAATTTCTTCTGCTCAAATTGGGGTAACTGTGCTATAATATTACCATTACTATTCATTACAAAAGAACCCCCATCAAATACTTGATCGTCCTGACCTCCTACTAAATTTAAATAAATAATGGGTATGCTGTTTTCTGTACACCTTTTAAAAACTTCATTATGTCTTTTTTTTAACTTATGCCTTTCATATGGGGACCCATTCGGAGAAATTAAAAGGTCGGCCCCTTTTTTTTTTAGTATATTTGATACATCGCTAAACCATATATCTTCACATATTGGAAAACCAATCTTTATGCCATTAATTTCAGCCAAATCTTTAAAATCAGATTGATTAAAATATCTATGCTCATCAAATAAAGAATTATTCGGTAGATGAAATTTTTTTGAAATTACTTTTGTTTCACCTTTATTAATAAGTAAGTAAGCATTAAAAAGTTTTTCTTTTTCCAGAATTGGAGCACCTAATAATAGGTAAGTAGATGTTACACATTTTTTTGCTAAAAATTTTATACATTTTTTGACATTTTCTTGAAATGCCTTTTTAAGTACTAAATCTTGTAGTTGATATCCAGATAGAAACATTTCAGGGAAAGCTAAAACATCCACTTTCTGTTTTGATGCCTCGTCATAAGTTTCCATTACAATTTTAGAATTTTTTTCCAAATCTCCTACTGTAGGATTTAATTGGGCTAGCATAATTTTTATTTTTTTATTCATTAGTAAATTTATCTATTTAAATTATTAAAGTTTATAATATTAAGAGAAATATAAATCAAATTTTTGATTTTAATAATTCGGGTTGATCTTTATAGTACTTATGAAATAGATATAATTAATATTTTTTTACAAGGTAACTAATTAACTACTTTCAATTTTTCATTTTTTTTTTAATTATTCAATATATAAATTGTTTCAAGTGGTAGGTAAGATTTGTTAAGACTGATTATAAATATTTTTTTTGTTAATTTATTTCTTGGTTTTTTTCTAATTGCGCAGATTTCTTTTTCTGATGAAAAAACACAAATAAAGCAATATGAAACAGGTGGTATTTATGATGGGGAGTTTTTAAATGGCAAACAACACGGGAAAGGTAAGTATTCCTTACCCAACGGTTATTATTATGAAGGAGAATGGAAAGAAGGAAAAATTGAAGGTTTGGGAGTTGCCAAGTATCCTGATGGTTCCTCATATGAAGGAAATTTTGTAGATGGACAACATTCGGGTCAAGGAAAACTAATTTTTCCTGATGGAACTTTTTATGAAGGAAATTGGTTGCAAGGAAAATTTAATGGTAAAGGAATTTTGAAATATTCAAATGGTATATCTCTTGAGGGAAATTTTCTTGATGGACAACTTAATGGAAAAGGGACGCAATCAAATAGTAATGGTTATATATACAACGGTGATTGGAAACTTGGTAAAAAATCTGGAATAGCAGTCATTAAATATGATGGTGGTGGAATGTATGAAGGAGAGATTCTTAACGGAGTGAGACAGGGTTCAGGTAAATTAACTTTGTTGGATGGCTCAGTTTTAGAAGGATTTTTTAATGATGGAACAATTTCTGGCAAGGGATCAATATTATATTCTAATGGTGATAGTTATGTCGGTGAATTACTTAATAATAATATTGAAGGCCAAGGAACAAAAAAGTTTGCATCAGGTTCTATATATGAAGGAAAATTCAAAAACAATGTATTCAATGGATATGGATTGTATAAAACAAACGATGGTTACGAGGCTGAGGGTAATTGGATTAATGGACAAATTCAAGGAAAAGGTAAAATTACCTATCCTGATTTATCAGTTTATAGTGGAGAATTAATTGAAGGTGTTCCAAATGGAGCAGGTACAATAAGTTACAAAGATGGTAGTAATTATTATGGTCAATGGCTTAATGGAAAAATTGATGGATACGGTACCGCAAAATATTCAAATGGTCAGATTTATACAGGAAATTTTAAAAATGGTAAAAATCATGGTAAAGGTAAAATGATCTTTGGAGATGGTTATAGTTATAACGGTTTATGGTCAAATGGATTATTTGATGGGAAGGGTATTGCTGAATATTCAGATGGATCAATATATGATGGAAATTTTAAAATGGGAAAAAGGCATGGGTTTGGAATAATTAAGATGTCTGATGGCTCGATTTTTGAGGGTAATTTTGATAATGGTCAAATAAATGGTGAAGGAGTAGCCATCTACCCAAATGGAGATCGTTACGAGGGATTTTTTAAAAATGGGAAAAGAGAAGGCTCTGGAAAAATTACTTACAAAAGTGGTGTAACCTATGAAGGCCAATGGGAAAATAATAATAGGGTATCAGATTAATTTTTTTGTTTCCTAATTTTTATACTTTAAATAAACTTTAATTTTTTGCTTATATAGTGTACTAATGATTATTGAGAGCAATGTCCTTTGTATGGAGATTTTTATGTCTACAAAAGAAAAAAATAAAGTTTTAATTTTCGATACAACCCTGAGAGATGGGGAGCAAAGTCCTGGAGCTACTATGTCTTTGGCACAAAAGATTGAAATAGCTAGTCTTCTTGATGAAATGGGAGTTGATATTATTGAGGCGGGTTTTCCTATAGCATCAGAGGGTGATTTTGAAGCAGTATCCAAGATTGGAAAAACTGTAAAATCTGCTAAGATATGTGGCTTGGCTAGGGCAAGTAAACTTGATATTGAAAGGTGTTGGAGAGCTGTAGAGAATTCAATAAATCCTAGAATACATACTTTCATAGGCACATCTCCTTTGCATAGGGAATTTCAAGTTAAACTTTCTAAAGAAGAAGTTTTAGATAAAGTTTTTGAGACTGTTACATTTGCCAAATCTTTTTGTGATGATGTTCAATGGTCTCCTATGGATGCTACAAGAACAGAGAGTGAGTTTCTAGTTGAGGTAGTAAAAATTGCAATTCAAGCAGGAGCTTCAACCATCAACATCCCAGATACCGTTGGTTATACAGCCCCAAAAGAGAGTGCCAATATAATAAAAAATCTTTTTCTCAAAATTCCAGAATTAAAGAATATTATAGTTTCTACGCATTGCCATAATGATTTAGGAATGGCTACAGCAAACTCTTTAGCTGCAGTAGAGGCTGGAGCAAGACAAGTTGAGTGTACAATTAACGGGTTGGGTGAAAGAGCTGGTAATACTGCTTTAGAAGAAATTGTTATGGCTTTAAAAGTAAGAAAAGATATATTACCTTATGAAACTAATATGATCACTAATAAATTAATTCAAGCAAGCCGTTTGGTTTCAAAAGTTTCTGGATTTCCTGTCCAATTTAATAAAGCAGTTGTTGGAAAAAATGCTTTTGCACATGAGTCTGGGATACACCAAGATGGAATGTTAAAACATGCTGGTACTTTTGAAATTATGAAACCAGAAGATATTGGTTTAACTGAAACAAATCTTGTTCTTGGTAAACATTCTGGAAGAGCCGCTTTAAGAAAAAAAATTAACGATTTAGGTTACAGCCTTGGTGATAATCAATTACAAGATTTGTTTTACAGGTTTAAATCTTTAGCAGATAAGAAAAAAGAAATTTATGATGATGACTTATTAGCTTTACTTTCTGATACTGCAATGGGGGAGCAAAATGACTTTTTAAAACTTATCGATTTAGAAGTTAAATGTGGAACCAAAGTACCTCAAACTGCTAAAGCTACTATTATTATGGAAAATAAAGAATATAAAGTTGAGTCAATTGGGGATGGCCCGGTCGATGCAGTTTTTAATTCAATAAAGAAAGTATTTCCTCACTCAGCTAGGCTTCAACATTTTCAGATACATGCAGTAACAGAGGGCACTGATGCGCAGGCAACAGTTTCAGTTCGATTAGAAGAAGCTGGAAAAATTGTTACTGGTCAGTCTTCTGATACAGATACAGTTGTGGCTAGTGCAAATGCTTACATTAATTCTTTAAATAAACTTGTCTTAAGAAGACAAAAAAAAGCTCCAAAAGCCATAGCCAATTAATAATATATGGACCAAATATTAATTAATTTATATATTAATGATTCAGAAAAAAATGATAACAATCAAAAAGATTTGATAATGGATAATTTAATATGATTAATTTTTTAAGTAGTTTCTTTTCTGCTGATATGGCTATAGATTTAGGAACAGCTAATACCTTAGTATACGTAAAAGGTAGAGGCATAATATTGAATGAACCTTCGGTTGTTGCTTATCACATTCGGGATGGAAAAAAACAAGTATTAGCTGTGGGTGAAGATGCAAAACTTATGCTTGGTAGAACACCCGGTTCTATTGAAGCCATTAGACCGATGAGAGACGGTGTAATTGCTGACTTTGATGTTGCTGAAGAAATGATAAAACATTTTATTAGGAAAGTTCATAGGCGAGGGAGTTTTGCAAAACCGAAGATAGTTGTCTGTGTTCCGCATGGAGCTACCCCAGTTGAAAAGAGAGCAATTAGGGAATCTGTTCTTTCAGCTGGAGCAAGAAAAGCCGGTTTAATTGCAGAACCTATTGCTGCTGCGATAGGGGCAGGTATGCCAATAACAGATCCAACGGGATCAATGGTGGTTGATATTGGTGGGGGTACTACAGAAGTTGCAGTTTTATCGCTTGCAGATATTGTATACGCTCGATCTGTAAGGGTTGGTGGCGATAGAATGGATACTGCAATTATATCTTATTTAAGAAGACAACAAAATTTATTGATTGGTGAAGCGACAGCTGAGAGAATAAAAACAACTATAGGTACTGCATTAATGCCTAAAGATGGAAGAGGAGCCCACTCGGAAATAAGAGGAAGAGACTTACTGAATGGTGTTCCAAAAGAAACACAAATTACTCAAGCTCAAGTAACTGAAGCCTTAGCTGAAACAGTTCAGCAAATCTGTGAAGCTGTTATGGCAGCATTAGAAAGTACACCTCCTGATCTTGCAGCTGATATAGTTGATAGAGGTGTAATGCTTACCGGAGGTGGAGCACTTCTAGGAGATTTAGATTTGGCACTCAGAGAGCAGACTGGTTTAGCAATTTCTGTTGCTGATGATTCAATGAATTGTGTTGCATTAGGAACAGGTAAATCTTTAGAGTTTGAAAGACAATTGGCTCATGTGATTGATTATGGTACATAAAATTAATATGCTAAACTAAATTATATTAATTAAAAAAAATAAATAATTATGTCTTTAAAGAGTCAAAGAGACTATTGGTTAGTTTTAAGATATATAATTTTATTGATAACTATTATTTTTTTTCTCTTCTTATTTTTATTATGGAGAATTGATAATCATAGGGCAGAAAGGCTTCGGCTTGCTTTATTAGATCAAATTGTTCCCAATGTTGAATTTTTTACAACGTCTATGAAAGTTATTGGTAGAATTGTCTTAGATATTTCATCATTTACAAATGTTTATGAACAAAATCAAAACCTAAAAAACGAACTTCAGGATATGAAAAAATGGAGAGAAGCGGCAATACAATTAGAACAAAAAAATGCTAAACTAAGGGCGCTTAATAATTTAAAAGTAAACCCTGTATTAGATTGGGTTTCTGGAGAAGTCATAGCAGATAGTGGTGGCACCTATAATTCTTCAGCATTATTAAATGTTGGTATCGAAGACGGAATAATTGATGGGTCAGCGGTTGTAGATGGTCTTGGGTTAGTCGGAAGAATCTCAGGTGTAGAAGATCAAATATCAAGGATTATACTACTATCTGACACTAAATCTTATGTTCCAGTAATAATTGAACCAAATAATCAAGAAGCAATAGTAAGAGGTGACAATTCTTCTACTCCACTTGTAGATTTTATTAGGGGTGTAGAAAAAATTCAACCAGGGTTTCGAATTTATACTAGCGGTACTGCGGGTGTTTTCCCCCCAGGTATTTTGATTGGGAAAGTAGTTTTATCTTCGGACAAAAAAATAAGAGTCAAATTATCAGCAAATATTAATAAGCTTGATTATTTAAGAGTATTGATAAATAGAGAACATAAAATACCATCTGGAGTTGGCAAAATTATACAAAAAATAGCTAATTAATAAATGCCACAAAAAGACAGTATAAAAATTATGTTTTAATCTTTGTAAATGAATATATAGATATCTTCCATGAATATTATTAAGCATAAGAAGACTATTATTTTCTTCATTGGAATTCTACTTATTATCCTTCCTATTTCTCCTATTTCTAGTCAACCAGTAATTATTGAAAAGCCAGATTTATTATTATGTTTAATGTTTGGTTGGATCATATTGGATCCTAAAAATTCATCGATAAGTATTTTAATATTATTGTCTTTATTTGCTGATATTTTATGGTATAGACCATTAGGTTTATGGCCACTTTTGATTTTGTTGGGTTCTTTATTAATAAAACTTATTCTAAGTAAGATTTCAGTTGATAGCTTATTTTTAAAAGTGATTTATTTTATTTTATTTTTAATTACTATTGACACTTTCATTTTTATCATTTCCCTAATTGGACTAACTGAGGAATTGGATTTTAATATATGGTTTACCCGTTTTATTTTTTCTATTTTGTCTTTTCCGCTAATTGTTTATTTGTTAGAAATTTTATTGTTTAAAGATAAAAAGAAATCAAACTCAAAATTTTTATAATGGAAATAAATTATTTAAAAAAAAATATCTTAGATAAAAAATATGGACGAAGATCTTTTTTGATTGGTACTAGTCAATTAATACTAGTAGGTCTTTTAATAAGAAATATCCGTCAAATTCAACTAAATGAATTTGAAAAATATAGGCTTCTAGCAGAAGAAAATAGAATTGATATCGAAATCTTACCGCCTTTGCGGGGGGTTATCTTTGATAAGAGAGGCACAATTTTAGCTAAGAATAAAGAAAATTATCGTATAAAAATTTTGAGAGATAAAAATATAAATTTACCAAATGTTATGGAAAATCTTTCAAAGTTGATCAATATAAGTGAAGAAAGAAAAATTGAAATCATTAAAAAATTGGAGAAGAAGAGGTCTAATTCTTCAATTATTATAGTAGAAAACCTAAGTTGGATTGAATTCAAGCATGTTTTAGTTAACTTACCTTCTTTACCAGGCATAGTTCCTGAGGTTGATTTAAAAAGATTTTATACCAAGAAAGAGTTATTAGCTCATCTTTTAGGGTACGTTGGACTAATATCTCCTAAGGACCTTAAAGGATTTTCAACTGATGATCCAATTTTGCAAATTCAAGATTTTAAGATTGGAAAAGTTGGTATTGAAAAAGGTTTGGATAAGTATCTTAGGGGTCAGGTGGGACTTGGCAAATTTGAAGTAAATGCCTCTGGAAAAATTATTAGAAAGCTTGCAGAGGAACCTAGTTCATCAGGAAAAGATATTCATTTAACTATAGATTCAAATTTACAAAAATTTTCTATGATAAGAATTAAAGAATATAGTGCATCTGCTGTTGTAATTGATTTATCAAATGGAGGAATAATTTGTATGGCTTCTAATCCAAGTTATGATCCCAATAAGTTTGTTGAAGGAATATCTCAAAAAGATTGGGATATTTTGCTCCAAAGTAAAAACCAACCATTAGCTAATAAGGCTATTTCTGGAAATTATCCACCAGGGTCAACTTTTAAAATGATTGTAGCTATTGCTGCTTTAGAAGATAATTTAATCAATCCAGAAGATTTATTTGAATGTAATGGATTTTATGAGTTAGAACAGAGAAAATTTCATTGTTGGAAATATTCTGGTCATGGTAGTACTGATTTACTAAAGGGAATAGAAGAGTCTTGTGATGTATATTTTTATAATTTGGCAGAAAGAATAGGAATCAAAAGGATTGCCAAAATAGCAAGAAAATTTGGAATAGGCATAACACCAAATTTGCCGTTATCTGGAGTATCTAAAGGGTTAATACCTTCAAAAAGTTGGAAAAAAAATAATAAAAATCAATCATGGTTTACAGGTGACACTCTCAACTCTGGCATTGGACAAGGGTATATATTATCTACCCCAATTCAAATTGCAATCATGACAGCTAGGATTGCAACTGGTTTAGAAATTAAACCTTCTTTGATAAAAGCTATTGATGGAAAACCCGTCAATTATGATAAACATAAATTATTAGGTATAAAAAAAAGTACCTTAGATATTATTAGACAAGCAATGTTTGGAGTTGTAAATAATAAAACAGGTACAGCCTTTAACTCTAGATTAATTGATGAGACTAAAATATTTGCTGGAAAAACAGGAACATCTCAAATTAGACAAATTTCAGAACAAGAAAGGAGCAAAGGTATAATTAAAAATGAAGATCTTCCAAGAAATCAAAGAGATCATGCATTATTTACAGGATATGCACCTTTTACAAATCCAAAATTCTCTGTCAGTATAGTTGTAGAACATGGTGGTGGTGGTGGAAAAGTTGCCGCACCTATTGCGAGAGATATTCTTCTCTATGCCTTAAATGGTGCTTTACCATCTTTACAAGAATATCCTGCTGAAGAAAGAGACAAAATGAATTCAATAATTAATAATATAAAAAGAGAAATGATTTCCATACAATGAAGGATTTTTATTATAGTTGTAACTTATACTCAAAATTATAAAGAATTACCAACTGGTCTAGGAAAAGTTTTTTACTTACATTGGCCACTATTATTTCTTATTCTTGTAGTAGGATGTTTTGGTTTTCTGATGTTATATTCTGTTGCAGATGGTGATTACGAAAAATGGAGTAAACCTCAACTAGAAAGATTTTTAATTGGGTTTGTCATAATGTTGATAATGGGTTGTATCGGTATAGATTTTTGGCGTGCCTGTTCTCCTTTTGTATATTTTTTTGGAGTTTTATTGCTTATTTCAGTATTTTTTTTTGGTGATTATGGTGGAGGTGCCAGAAGATGGCTAGAATTTGGGTCATTTAGATTTCAACCCTCCGAAATAATGAAGGTTGGATTAGTAATGTTTCTTGCAATTTATTATGATTGGCTCAAACCAGCAAATACTTCTAAAATATTTTGGGTAATTGTTCCTATCATTATAATTATTTTACCTACAGCGCTTATTATACCTCAACCAGACTTAGGTACAGGTACTATAATTGCCATGACTGGAGTAACTATGATGTTTGCAGCAGGCGTTCACTACTTCTATTTTTTAATTGTAGTTTTTTTAATCCCGGCATTTTTAGTACTTTTATTTTACAGTAGAAATACATCATGGCAATTGGTTACTGATTATCAGTTTAATAGGATTGATACATTTTTAAACCCAGAAAAAGATCCCCTTGGGGTTGGTTATCAAATTACACAGTCAAAAATTGCACTAGGATCTGGAGGCTTAGAAGGTAAAGGATTTATGCAAGGGAGCCAAAGCCAGTTAGATTTTTTGCCTTACAAGCATACTGATTTTATTTTTACAACTATCGCAGAAGAATTTGGATTTTTTGGAGGTGTTGGGTTGTTATTGATATATTCAGCAATTCTCATTTTTTGTCTATTTTCAGCATTTAAAAATAAGAATAGGTTTGGTAGTTTATTAACTATTGGACTTTCCACTACTTTTTTCTCTTATTTTTTTGTTAACATAGCTGCAGTTACTGGTATGGCTCCAGTAACTGGAGTACCTCTTCCATTAATTTCCTATGGGGGATCAGCAATGCTTGTAGTTTTAGGAATTTTTGGTCTAATTCAAAGTTCCCATGTTCATCGGTTAATAAAAAAAGATTAAAATGAAAATTCTTTTTATGTCAGATTTATTGCCTTACTATAAAGAAACTCTTACAAAAGAGTTGGTAAAAAAAGGTGTTAAAAATTTTAAATTGTCTACTAACTGCAATGACTCTTTTGAAGAAGTTAATTTTATAATTTATTCACCGGTTAAAAAAAATGGGGTAAAATTAAATAGAGACTTTTCTCAGTTTAAAAATTTAAAAGCGGTATTGAGTTTATATGCTGGAATTGAAGATTTTATTGGAAATAAAACCCTAAAATGTCCCTTGATCAAAATGATAGATAAAAATGGTCTAACTAATAGTATGATTGAATGGTGTTTAGCTCATACTCTAAGACTACATTTGGGACTTGATAGGCATATTCTTGGTCAAGATGGTATTTGGCGTCATAAAATTAAACCCCCAATAGCTAGAGATAGATCAGTTGGTATTCTGGGTTTAGGTGAACTTGGTAGGCCTGTTTCATTGTTTCTAAAAAAAATTGGATTTAAGATTTTTGGCTGGAGTAGAACTAAAAAAAGAATTGAGGGAATTAGATGCTTGCATGGAACTAGTGGACTCAAAGAAGTTCTCAAAAAATCTGAAATCTTAATTTTATTATTACCTCTTACTGAATATACAAAATTTATATTAAATAATTATAGCCTTTCATTATTACCAAGAAGATCTCAAATTATAAATGCGGGTAGAGGTGAGTTAATTGAAGATACAGCTCTTATAGAAAATTTAAGGTCTGGTCATATTTTGAACGCTACCTTAGATGTTTTTCAGCAAGAGCCTTTACCTAAAGAACACCCTTACTGGATCCTTCCAAATGTTACAGTCACACCACATATAGCAGCTGATACACCTATTGAAAGTTCATCTAAAGTTTTAGCTAAAAATATCAAAGATTTAATTGAAGGTAAGTTACCTAATGGAGTTGTTGACCTAAATAGAGGTTATTAATTATAGCTTTAAGTATATTAATAGTTAGAATATTAAAAGGATCGATTTGAAAATTTTTAAATTTACTTGTCTTTCGAAAAATAAAGTTTTATTTAGGTATAGTCAAAAATGGGTTTAATATGAAAAAAGCGTTAAATTTTCTAACAGAATATTCTCTTTTGCTAATTATTGGGGCATTAATAGCTTTAGTTTGGGCTAATATAAATTATGACAGCTATCATCATTTTGTTGAATTTCCAATATGGGATGGTGGATTTATAGGGCATGGTCATTACGATGATGAAGGCCACTTTCATCGAACACTTACGCTTCATTATCTAGTTAATGATTTACTTATGGCTTTCTTTTTTGCTGTGGCAGGTAAAGAAGTATGGGAAGCTGTTGCTCTTAAGTCTGGACCACTTAGGGGAAAAAAAGCACTTACTCCTTTAGTTGCTACTTCTGGTGGAATGTTTGGACCAATTGCTGTTTATTTAGGTTTAGCCTATTTCATGGGTTCAGACACCTATACTGCAGTAGCAAATGGTTGGGCTATACCAACTGCTACTGATATTGCCTTTTCGTATCTTGTAGGTAGAATTATTTTTGGAGCAGGCCACCCCGCTGTTCGGTTCCTTTTACTTCTAGCTATTGCAGACGATGCTGCTGGATTGATTATTTTGGCCATATTTTATCCTTCAGGTGAACTTCAACCAATATTTATTCTTTATGCAGCTATAGCGGCTTTCTTAGTATATATACTTGCTAATTGGCTACCAAGAAGACTTGATGGAGATGATCCTAAAAATCCAGTTTCTACTAAAGTGAGAAATATATTTTCATTTTGGCCATATGCATTTGGAGGTATTATTACATGGCTTTGTTTCCAAGAGTCTGGAATTCATCCCGCATTAGGTTTATTATTCATGGTTCCTGTGATACCTCATGCAGAATCTGACTTTGGTTTTTTTGCAAAAGAAGAAGAGCATGAGCACGACTTACTAAATGATATAGAACATAATTTAAAAGTACCTGTTGAATTCATATTGTTTTTCTTTGGTTTAATGAACGCTGGTGTTGCATTTTCTGCAATTGGTGATGCTACTTGGCTAGTCTTAGCTGGTCTATTTATAGGTAAACCATTTGGTATTTTTATTTTTGGTTGGATAGCTGCAAAACCTCTCAATTTTGGAATGCCAGAAGGAATGACCTATGCCGATATATTTGTTTTAGGAATGGTAGCAGGTATTGGTTTCACAGTTTCATTATTTGTAGCTTCAGTTGCTTTTGATCCAGGGGCAGTTCAAGATGCTGCTAAAATGGGAGCTCTATTAAGTTTTGCAGCAGCGATTATTTCTATAATCCTAGGAGTTTTATTTAAGATTAAAAAAGTGCATTGATTTGGTTTATAGTGGAGCCAGTTTTACAGGGGTACTTGTCTAACTGGCTCAAGAGGGTTACGTTACCAGATTCACTATTATCTGGACGGGCTTATTAAGGAGCCAACCTAGTATGATATTGCAATAAACAAGCCAAAAGTTTATATAATTACTATTTTATAAATAAATCTGAATTTGGTCTGTAAATTGCAAATATTAACCGATAAAGAGTTGGAAGATTAAAGTTTCATATACTTCACATCTCCTATCGATCGAGCCAGTGAAAAATCACTGGCTCACCAAAAATAGTAAATTTACTATTCCTCTAATATCTAATAATATTATGAGTAAAAATGAAAAAAATACACCTTCCAACTAAGATATGCATTATATGCAAAAGACCATTTAACTGGAGAAAAAAGTGGTCCAAGGTTTGGAATGAAGTAAAATATTGTTCTAACGCATGTAAAAAAAAATAATTAGGTCAGGTGCGCCAAAAAGTCACCTTTTTTTTTGTTGAAATAATTTCGAACAGTGGATAAAAATTCAATCTTTAGTACACAAATTTATGTAGTACTTCCTCCCTATACCTGGGCTACTTTCTGTAGCCCTTTTTTTATAAATGTTGATCCCTTAATATTCTCAGTGAATTATGAATTTAAAAAAAATTATAGATCTAACTAATTTAAAAACAAAATTGATTTCAACACTATATGGAGTTGTTTGTCATGTTACTTTTGTTATATCTGGATTATGTATGTTTTGGGTATTATACAATGGATTCACAGTATCTCTAGGTTCTGTAAGATATCCTTTAAGTATTATTATAAATATTTTTTTACTATTACAATTTCCTATTTCACATTCTTTTTTACTCACTAATTCTGGAAGACAGTTTCTTAGGTTTTTTGCTCCAAGAAATTATGCAAAAACTTTAGAAACAACTATTTATGCTACTATTGCATCCATTCAATTATTGTTGCTATTCCTACTATGGACCCCAAGTAATATTATAATATATGATCTGAAGTATCCTTTCAATGTTCTTAATTTTTTATTTTTTATTCTGGGTTGGGTTCTTTTGGCTGTATCATCGTTTCAAGCTGGTTATAAAGTGCAAACTGGTTCACTAGGTTGGATTTCTATGTTTCTATCAGAAAAACCAAAATTTCCGCCCATGCCTACAATTGGTTTATTCAAATTAATAAGACAACCTATTTATTTTTCTTTTTGTATAGTATTATGGACATCTCCAACCATGACGGTTGATTTATTTGTTTTGGCTTTTTTTTATAGTTTATATTGCTATTTCTCTCCCTTATTAAAAGAGAAAAGATTTACTAAATTATATGGGGAAGCATTTTTAAACTATAAAAAAAATACGCCATACTTTTTCCCGTCACAATTTTTTAACTTTACTACAAAAAAATAAACAGTATTAGAATATTAAATTAAAAAAATACAAACAAAATTTCTTAAATTTTACTTTTCAGGGATAAGAAAAGTAATTCTTATAATCAATAAAATCAATTATATGCTCTTTATTTATCTCATTTAGTAAAGCAAATATTGAATAATATTTTATATAGGCTAGGACTTTCTCGCTTTTTGAACAATCATTTCCATCTGGTTAAGAAATTTAGATCTATCTGCTTTGCTAAATGGAGAAGGACCTTTAGTCATCTCTCCAATGTCACGTTTTTCTTCCATTATTTTTCTTATAGCAAGTGCCATACCTATATTATTAGTATCATATATGTCTCCATTAGGTTTAATAACGAATGCTCCCCTTTTTAAGCAACGACCTGCAAGGGGAATATCGTTAGTTACGCATATGCTGGCTTGTTCGATATTATCCACTATCCAGTCGTCAGCAGCGTCTGCCCCTTGATTAACAATGATATTTTTAATCAAAGGATTCATCGAAGGGCGTATACCACCATCACATACTAAAAAGGTTTCAAGGTTATGGCGTATCGCAATTCGTTCTACTTCCTTTTTCACAGGACAGGCGTCAGCATCAACATAGATTTTAACCATAATAGAAAAATGACTTTTTGGAGTATACTTTTAAACTATCAACTGAGAATCTAAACACAAGAATGAATTATACAAGTTTTCTGGGTCATATTTTCATTTCACTCTGTGAAGAGCTGATTTTATTAAAGACCACTGAAAAGTCTGCATTATAAATTAACTCAAAGCAATTAAAAATAAACCTAGCATTTCTATTTATAAATCTTAAATCTGAAAAACAGTGTATCAGGTAAAAGAAAATAGTTAAGATGAAAGATATCTTTAAAAGGATGAATTAAACTTCAAATAAACAAAATCATTTTGTTCTGAGCAAACTCTCCGCTTATTTCTTACACCACCTGAAAATTTAAATCCACCTTCTCAGAGACTTAATGAAAAGGAATGGAGCAAAGCTTAAAAGGCTCTTATGCAACTTTTCTTCAAACTTGGGTCGGAAATGATGATTTCTTTTTTTGCCATTGGATTGCAGATGATGAGGAACAGATATATAAACAGATAGAGGCATGGGAACTTGATGGTATAATCAATACTCTTATTCACCCAATGCACCGTTTTATGTCTGCTTATAGAAACTCTGATGAAATACAACAATTCCCTGAATCAGGGGATAAATGGTAAAAAATGATAATTTCATAATTTCTACTTTTTAGATTTAAGCTTTGATTAAGTGATCTGTTTCTAACAAAAGGCTATGGTTTTTGGGGCACCCTAAGAATATGTCTTAGTTGTTAATGATAGAAGAGAAAGGCATTAATTAATTAACTTTAAAATAATTAAGAGTAGTTCTATTAAATAAAATTATGATTGCAGAGATTTGAATTAAAGAATTTATTGATAGTACTGTCCTAACACCAATTTCATTTAATCCTATTTCAGGCAGTGGTTGGTATGGTACAATGAAAGTAAGAACAATAGCACCAAAAAGATCAAAAATACCTAGAATATTCCAAGCCAACAAAATGCCCCATAAAATAGATGTTGGATTTTTATATGCATAGTAAGCTAAAAATAAAGCCATCGAACCTACTATAAAATCTCCTATAAGAGAGACTATCCATTCTGGTGGTGCTGAACGAGGACTATCCGTAGCTAATATAGTGATAGACAAAAAAACAGCAGAACCTATTGCACGAAAAAACATCCATGAAGTAGCAAAAATTAAAAACTTAATTTTTAAACTCATAAAAATTCCTTTTTTAAATTTAATTGATAAGATTTTTTTGAAAATTTAGAACTATATCGGGTAGGTTTAACTCAGTACTAATAAAAAACAATAGTTACCTTGCGTAAATAATTAAGCCTAGCCTACATACCTTCCCCACCAAAAAGTGTGAGCAGTCGTACTTGCTAATATAGGCTATGGTTTTTGTGGTTGCCCTAAAGGATATGTCTTAGGGGTGGGTTAAGCAAAAAACTTCCCTTTTTATTTTTATTAAGTAAAAATTACAGCATGAGACTCTTAACACTAATAATTATAATCTTAGTACTAGGTAGCAAGTTTACTTATGCAGAGTTTCAATACAGTAGTGTTGGTTATAAACTTTGGGCAGGCGCTAAATATATAAATGTTACTGCTGTTTTTTTCAATGTAAAAACTGATGCTATATCAGAACCAATACCTACTTTTATAGTGGGTTTTGATGGGAATATGGACAAAGGATCCTTCCACTCTATTAGATTTGATGAAAAAAGTTTTCCCATTCCTGATGAAGTTAGTAGTGATCAAGATCAGCTAGGAAGATTTTTTGTTTATCCTCAAACTATAGAAGATGGGTCATTTAGAAAATTCTATAATTATTTAGATCCAGTGAAACAATCACTGATAGAGGGAGTGTGTGAACATTTTCTAGATGATAATGAAATAAAAAAAATCACTTCCTTGAAAAGTGTCAGGCCACGTGTATCAGACTTCCTTAACATTGATCATCAAAAAAATTACTTAAAAAGTTTGGCATTAGGTTGCCTTAAGCCAACTAAAACGGTCTATGCACGAGATATACAAGGTCAATTATCAAAACTTGGCTATAGTCTTGGGAAAATTGATGGTAAATGGGGACCAAAATCTCAGAAAGCACTCAACCAATATTTTGCTGAACGACAAATTAACACTGACACAAAAATAACAACTATTTTATTAAGAAAAATGCAAGCTGAGCTTGGTGAATTGAAACAGAACAACACTCTTGCAGGTACTGGTAGTAATTCTCAAGAATTAGCAACTTTGGACGTGGAAACTAAATTTCTGAAGAATTTTAAAATTAGTATAGAAAACAAGCTAAAAAACCGAAGAACTGTAAACCCTTGTCTTGCTTGGAATAGTAGAAAAAATCACAATAAATACTCATTAGCATGGGAAGACGATGCTTATCCACGTTATAGTAGTAATACAATACTTTTAGATGAAATATACTGGGCTTATCATTATCCCGGTTCACGCAATGCATCTTGCTGTAACTATGGAGGTATAGAAAGGTTTTTAACAAAAACAAACTGGAACCATGCCGCTGAATATGGAAAGACCCTAGCACTTCGTATAGTTGACCCAGATTTTCCAGCCTTTATTGCCAAAGTAGTTAAGACCCAGATTACAAAGTCAATGTCTGACGGTATTATGTTAGATTGGTGGATCAATAACCATGGTAGTGGATACTCAAAAATCCAGGTTGCAAAATCCCGAGAAGATACTGCAAAAGCAATAAGGGAGGAGATTGGTTCTAAAGCTATAATTCTAGGAAATGTTAGTTGGCGTAAAGACAAAGATACCGTTAGATTTATTAATGGTGTGTTTCTTGAGTTACCTAAAGAACCATTTTACAATAGTTCACGCAGGGTCTACAACTCAGCAGAATTAATCAAGATACAAGATATTTTGGAGTTTTACGACTATAATCTACAGGAACCAAGGTTAATTTGTTTAGGAGGTTGGAGAAAAACTAAGAGCCTTTCTGATGAAGACCGAAATACTCCAGAAAATAGAAAAATGGCAAAACTATTAACTGCAATCAGTGTAGTGATACCAGAAAACGGTTATATTCTTTATGGTGATAATAATCCTGACACACCAGATGAAGACCATGACCACCTTTACTATGATTTTTATGATTTTGATATTGGCAAACCAACATCTGAATATATCAAAGTAAATTCTGGGGTTGGATATAAAGAGCATGAACATGGCTTTATCGCTTATAACATCAATTCAAATAAGAAGAAGTTAACCCGTGATAATGGTCAATCTTTTGAGATAGCAGGTAAAAGTGGTTTATTTTGTAAAGATGTAGAAAATGATACTGAGTGTTTGCCAATTGATTAGACTTGTAACCAAACCTTAATAGCCTTCCCAAACCAAAATGTGTGAGCAGTAGCACTTGCTAACAATAGGCTATGGTTTTTGGGGTGCCCAAGGATATGCAATGGGGATGGGTGTCATGAGCTACATCTTTTGATAAAACTCTCACTAATTTTTTTTTATGATCAATGAAATTATCAAGGATTTCAAACATATTTCTTTATTGAAAATTATTTATTCTATTTCACCAATTATTTTTAACTCACTCTCAAATTCACTAAATGTGTCTTCATCCATTTCGTATCTAGTTAAATATTTTTTTGTTAAACCCATATTCTTAGCTCTTTGTAAATATAATTTTGCTGAATCTAAATCGCCTTCTTTAAGTTTAATAAATGAGTAATAAGCTAGTAAATTGGCAGGCATGTCTGTAGCATCAATTATAGGTTCTAATATTGTCTTAATTCCATCTTTATAACCGCCTCTATACATTGAAGGCACTAAATATCTTGTAATAAACCAACCATTATCGTTAGGAACCACAGCAAGTGCATTTCTAAAACTCTTAATAGAAAGATCATAATCTTTGCATAAAAAATAAATTGTACCTGTTGTTGTATATGCATCAACTGTTCTTCCTAATTCTATAGCCTGTTTTGCATAATCTTTTGCAACATCACAATCTTTTGAAAGGAAAACAAGTTCTACAATACCTTTAAAATGTAATGCATTAACTCTTA
This sequence comes from uncultured Alphaproteobacteria bacterium, assembly GCA_902570265.1. GTDB lineage: Bacteria > Pseudomonadota > Alphaproteobacteria > Rhodobacterales > Rhodobacteraceae > CACIIZ01. Next base: position 23,285 of record CACFXF010000026.1, read on the forward strand.
GATCTGATTCCAATACTTCGTCCAAAAGTATATCAAGTTTTGCAATATCTTTTGAAGGTTCTTCTGATAATCCTATACGTAGTTTTTGAAATAGACCATATGCTCTATTTAGAGTTATAAAGGGGTTATCTTCACCAATTTGTTGAGCTAATTGATCTGTTAATTCGTTATATTTATTATATCCTTCAGGATTAAATTTTCTCCATTCGTCCCTTGCATTTAATGAAATCATAAGTCTTTCGGGTGTTCCTAACTTTTCAGCGGCTGTTCCAGATCCTGCCACAAGATTTATTTGCAAATATTCTAAAATTTCATTTCCTATTTTTTCTTGAGCTTTAAATATATCTGATATTTCAAAATCTATTTTATTAGACCAAACCACAGTATCTTTTTTGGCATCAGTAAGTTCTAAATTTATCCTTGAGTTATCACCAAATGTTTGAATTGATCCTGTAACTATATAATTTACTGCATATTTATTAAAAATTTCACTGGGACTCATCTCATTTTCTTTTACAAAAAAACTAGTACTACTAGATAGTGTCCTAATTCCTTTATATCTTGACAAACTACCTATCATACTTTCTGTGAGTGCCTCACTAAATCTATTCTTATTTTCAGGATCAGTAATATTTTTAAAAGGGTATACTAAAATAGTATTCAAAGAAGAAATATCTGAAGTAGATGTCGATTTATTTACTTGGTTTATATAAAAAAAACTTACAACTACTATCACTAGAAAAGAAGCTGCTATTGCTAAAATAGGCCTACTAGATTTTTGCGTTTTGAGTTTTCTTTTCTGTGATGGATTAAGGAGAATATCATAAGCATGAAATTCATTCTTTTTAATCTTTTGAATACCTAGATCATTATACTGATGAGAAGTTTTTGCCTTAACTAAATCATAGATGTTTTTTGAAATAGTTATTCCATTAGTCTGAGCTAAAGCTTCCAGTCGAGCAGCTATATTGACGCCATCACCTAAGAGATTTTCTTTCTCTTTAATCACATCTCCCATACTGATCCCTATTCTAAACTCTAAAGGGACCGTGGTTTTATCTGAGTTATTTCTTTTCTTAATATCCTTTTGAAAAGCTACAGCACATTCAACGGCTTCCACAGCACTTGGAAATTCAATAAAGAAAGAGTCTCCACCTGAATTAAAAAGACGACCATCATGTTTTTTGATTACATTTTGTAAGATCAGCTCACAAACACGAAGGTTTTTAACCGTCTCACTTTCATTAGCTTCCATATGTTTGCTATAATTAACAACATCAGTAGCTAAAATTATTGCGACTTTACGATCTATTTCTTTTTCAGGCATTACTCTCTCCGATAACAATAATGTTAGGTAAAGCGACTATTTACTTCAAACATGACGTTACGTTAAGAATATGACGCATATTTCAATTAGCAGCTTTACATATCCAAACCAAATGTGTGAGCAGTAGTACTTGCTAATAATAGGCTATGGTTTTTGGGGTGCCTCCCTACATCAATTAGATATATAAAGATTTATTATAAGTAAAAAGTATAGACACCATGTAGCCCCAAAATTCTAACCTATCTGCGATGAAATTCCACCATCAACTACTAATTTTTGACCAGTAACATACCTCGCTTCATCGGATGCTAGAAACAATGAAGCATATGCCACATCCCACGCATTTCCCATCTCTCCGCTTGGACACATTTCATTTCGTTTCTTAATCATTACTTCTTCGTCGCTGGAATCACTGTAGCCACTTTTTACATAATGGCGTATCTGGGGTGTATCCATAAGTCCTGGCAGCACACAATTTGCTCTAATATTCTTATGGGCATATTGTACAGCAATATTTTGAATTACTTGATTTATAGCCCCTTTTGAAGCACTGTATGACGCGCTTGGATAGCCAAGGTATCTTTCTCCGGCTATTGAAGAGATAGCAACAATCGACCCTTTCCTATTCTTAGTCATTATGGGAAGACAATATTTTGTTAACAAAAACAAACTCTTAACATTTGTGTCTATTAATTTGTCCCAACTATCTACCGAAATCTCTTCTGGACCACCCACCTCAACAATACCAACATTACTATGAAGAACATCAATCCTATTATGGTCTTTGAGAATTTCCTTAAATAATTTTGAAATACTTGTTTGGTTACTTACATCGCATTGTAAGGCTATTGCATTTCCACCTTCTTTTCTAATAATTTCTGTTGTTTCAATTGCCGCGTCTAGATTAATATCACATGCAATTACTTTTGCTCCTTCTCTTGCATATAAGACTGAGCATGCCTTACCATTTCCCCATCCTGGTCCTATCGACCCTGCTCCACTAACTAAAACAATTTTGTTTTCCATTCTCTTAGGCATTTTAATTATTCTTAATCCATGATAAAAAGTTCTGCAAAACGATCTCTGGTACATTATATTGATTGTCACTATAGGGAAATTTTTGTGATATTACTTCATCATGGTATCTTCTAAAGGCTTTCTTTATTTCCAACCCAATTTCAGAGTATCTTTTGCTAAACTTAGGCTGAAATAAGTCAAACAAACCTAATATATCAGCTCCAACTAGTCCTTGAGCATCCAAACTTGGGCCAGAGCCGTAGCTTATTGTTGGGACATCAAGTTTTTCATTAATCACGGAAGCAATTTTTGCAGGAACACATTCCATTAGGATTGAAAAAGCACCCGCTTCTTGAAGAGAAATAGCATCATTTAATAATTTTTTTGCGCTATCTACTGTTTTACCTTGAACTTTTAATCCACCTAGTTGACCTGAGCTCTGAGGAGTTAGTCCAATGTGACCTATAACAGAAATACCAGCTGAAAAAATAGAATTAACAGTTTCAGCCATTTGATTTCCTCCTTCAACTTTTACCGCGTCTGCTCTCCCTTCTTTTAAAAATCTACCGGCATTTTCAACTGCTTGTTGGGAAGAAATTTGATAAGACATAAAGGGCATATCAGCCACTACCATTGAGTATTGCGACGCTCTAGAAACAGCTTTAACATGATGAAGCATTTCTTCCATAGTTATAGAGATTGTGTCCTGGTGTCCTAAGACAGTCATAGCTAAACTATCACCAACTAACAAAGAATTGATGCCTGCTTCTTCTGCACATTTAGCAGTAGGATAATCATAAACACTTATCATGCTAAATTTTCTTTTTTCTCTTCTACAGTCAAAAGCTGAGTGAGGTGTGAATTTTTCTTTTTTCATAATTTTCTTTTATTGTTCATCAATTTTTTCTAGAAATGGTAACAAAACCTTAAGAAGCTCCTTTGGTTTTTCTTCTGGGATAAAATGTCCACAGTCTAGAGATTGACCTAACACATTTTCACATCGTTTTTTCCAGGCATCAATCATATTCAGCCCTTTGCCAGTTTGCCACCCAGGTCTTTTTGAAGTGTTTGACCCCCACAAAACTAACATTGGACAATCAATTTTATTTCCACGATCTATTTCATCATGCTCCAAGTCTAAAATTACTGAACGATATTCAGCACAGGTTGAATGAATTGTTTCGGGGTTACAAAAGTCTTTTTTGTACAAGTTGTATATCTCCTTATCTATTGCCCCTGCCGTAGCGCACCATTTTTCCATAAGAAAATCGAAATATTGTTCTGCACTATTGCCAATCATTGTTTCAGGCAATGGGTAAGGTTGTCTCATTAAATTCCAATGAAACCAAGCATATGCTAAAGATGAGTCCATGTTATCAAAAGCTTCTTGTGAAGGCATTACATCTAATGAGATGAAACTCTGAACAACACCCGGATTATCTAAAATTAATCTGTGAGCAACACGCGCCCCTCTGTCGTGACCTATAATATGAAATTTGTTGATATTATTTGCCCTCGCCAGTTGAACCACGTCATTAGCAGAGGTTCTTTTACAATAAATAGTGTGATCTTCGTTTGATGCGTCAGGTTTGTCACTTCCACCATACCCCCTCAAATCAGGGATCAGAAGACGATGCTTCTTTGATAAGGGAGAAACAATTTTATGCCAAATCAAACTATTTTGAGGATAACCGTGCAATAATATAATGGGGCTACCATTTCCAAAAATTCTATAATTGATGTTTACGCCATTTGTTTTAAATTTACTTTCAGGCCAATCTAATAATTTTTCCATAATGATTTTTAAACTCATATCAAAGTAGCCAATGCAGGAATTAGACAAATGATTTCGTATTCCTATTTTCTAATAGAAAAAATAAACCCTAAAATCACGCCCAACGCAAACAATTTTTAATTTGGGGAATAGAATTATATCAATGAAATTGAATTAATTTTTTTTTTAAAAAAGATCATTAAAAAAAGCAATTTAAATATCATACTTCTTAAATAAATCATTAAAAATAAATAATCTACATATTCATTCAATGAAAATGCTAGTTTGTACTGGTTATTTATAGATAAAAAAACTTTTCAGATGTGAGCAGTAGTACTTGCTAATAATAGGCTATGGTTTTTGGGGTGCCCTCAAGGATTTGTCTTAATTGTATTTTTGGAGGTTTCGAATTTTTCATTCCTCTAATTTATAACTACATAAATTTTAATAATGATAGTCAATTAGTTCGATAGTACTATTATATAGTTTCATTTCATGTCCAAGAATTTCATCAGCCAACTTAACTACTAATTTATTTGGCAAACAGTAGGGATTAAGTATTTGCAATTCTTTTATAGCTTGATCTTCTTTTCCAA
>CACFXF010000027.1 GCA_902570265.1 uncultured Alphaproteobacteria bacterium
TAGTAGTGATTTTTTTAAAAAAGAAATTAACAAAATAAATGCTAATGTAATTTTTTTAAGACATAGTTGGGCTCCTGGTTTGGGTGATCCAGAAAATTTTAAAATTGATGATTGCAGTACTCAAAGAAACTTAAGTGATGAAGGAGTATTGCAAGCTAGAAAAATTGGGAAGTTTTTTCTTATAAATAAAATTCAATTTTCTGAAATTTTAACAAGTGAATGGTGTCGATGTAAAGATACTATTACTGAAATGAATATTGGTGATTGGAAAACATTCTCAGGTTTAAACTCATTTTTTCAAAATTTTTCTAAAAAAAAATTTGTCTTATCATTACTCTATGATAAATTAAATAATGTCAAAAAAGATGAATTTATTCTTTTTGTTACCCACCAAGTAGTTATTTCCGAAATTACTAATATTTCTCCACCTAGCGGTGGGATAGTAATATATAACACTAAAAATAAGAAAGCTAAGTTAATTAGAAATATTACAAACTAGAAAATTCACTTTAATAGAATTTCGCTATAATTTTATTCGTTTTTTATGATTGTCGCCTAATACCATAAACAAGTAGATTCCAAATAATATTACTATCAAAGAAATAAAGTGAAAAATTTGTAATTTTTCATTTAAAATAATTATTCCTAGAAAAGCAGAAAAGAGAGGGACAAGATTGATAAATAAACTCGCTTTATCTGCACCAATTAATTCTACACCTCTTATAAAAAATAATTGTGATATTAAAGAAGGAACAAGAGCTACATAAATTATTATTAAAAATTCATTTTTTTTATTGGGCCAATTAATAAGATTTAAGTGACATTCTATCAATATACCTGGGAAAGAAGCAATAAGAGCAGTTATTGAAAAGAAGAACATTAATACAAACGGATCAATATTTGGTTTTTTTCTTAACCCAAGTGTAAAACCTGAATATAAAAAACATGAAAAAAACATAATTAGATCACCATAATTCAAAGCTAATAGAAGTAAAATTTCTAAATTTCCTTGGCTTACCAATATTAATACTCCAGTGAATGTTAATAATAAGCCACAGATTTGAATTAAATTTGTTTTTTCTTTAAAAAAAAGAAGTGACCCAATTAAAACAATAGCAGGCATTATTCCTTGAATTATTCCAAGATTAATTGCTGAAGTATATTGAGCAGATATATAAAAAAGAGAATTAAACCCTGTATAACCAAACGCCCCCATAAAAAATAACCAAATAAATTTACCTTTTAATAAATTTATTGAACTAAAAATTTTTTGATATTTCAATATGAATAGAATACTAGAAACTATAGCCCATCTTAAAAATACTATAACCATTGGTGATATTTCATCTGAAGATAACCTTCCAGCAATAGTATTACCTGCCCACCCAAGCATACATAATACAAGTAGAAGGATTGCATTGTCGATTGTTAGCTTTCTTAGTATACTTTTCATATAGGCAAATAAAGAAGTTTATATTAGAATTTTTAAAAAATATTAAATAATTGTCATTATTTGTAACTGCAGTAGATTAATTTAAAAAATAAATCAACAGAGGTAAGAGAAATAATGAAACCAAAATTTCATCATATTAATTTATCAACTAGAAATGTAAAAGAAATGCAAAAATTTTATAAAAAAATTCTTTTTTTAGACAATGAAGAAGTAGACATTCCAAAATTAGAAAAAGGTAAAGCATATAATGGAGATGTTGAATTTATGACTGATAGTAAAATTCAAACACATCTGGCAGAAATTGATAATGATTTATGTTTTAAAACGGGTTTAGAAATAAATCCGTTATCTAAAGGTCATTTTGCTTATCGAGTAGATGATCTAAATAAGTTTAAAATACATTTAGAATTAAATAAAATCAAATATTCTGATTGGGGAGAAACCGCTGTATCCGGTTGGAAACAAATTTTCTTTTATGACCCTGATGGCAATATAATTGAAGTACATCAAAAAAACTAAACAAGATATTGTTTTAATTTAATATAATTACTCTGCTGCTTGATATTCACTCATTGGTGGACAAGAACATATTAAGTTTCTATCTCCATATGCGTTATCAACTCTATTAACTGGTGACCAATATTTATCTACTCTAAATGCACCAGGTGGATAACAGGCTTGCTCCCTTGAATAGGGTTTGTTCCATTCCCCAATTAAGTCTTCAACTGTATGTGGAGCATTTTTTAACGGATTATTTTCTTTATCAAAAATACCATTTTCAATTTTTTTACATTCATCATAAATAGCTATCATAGCATCACAAAACCTATCTAATTCTGCTTTGGTTTCTGACTCAGTTGGTTCAACCATTAATGTTCCTGAAACAGGCCAGCTCATAGTTGGTCCATGAAATCCAGCATCTATTAATCTTTTTGAAATATCATCTACAGTAACATTACATGAATCTTTAAAAGGTCTTGTGTCTAATATACATTCGTGAGCAACCCTTCCATTTCCCCCGGTAAATAAAATTGGAAAATATTTTTCTAATCTTTTAGCAATATAATTTGCATTTAAAATAGCTACTTTTGAAGCTTGTGAAATTCCTTCACCACCCATCATCAAGATGTATGCCCAACTTATTGGAAGTAAAGATGGAGATCCATAGGGAGCAGCTGAAACAGTATTCAAAGAGCCTTCAAAAAAAGGATGTTGTGGCAAAAAAGACTCTAAATGCTTTTTTACACCAATAGGTCCCATTCCAGGTCCGCCACCGCCATGTGGAATACAAAAAGTTTTATGTAAATTTAAGTGACTTACATCCCCTCCAATTTTACCAGGTTGAACTACACCAACCATAGCATTCATATTCGCACCATCAATATATACCTGTCCACCATATTTATGTGTAATTTGACAAACTTCTTTTACAGTTTTTTCAAAAACTCCATGAGTGGAAGGATAAGTAATCATACATGCAGCTAATCTATCTTCATTTTCCTTAGCTTTTGTTTCAAAATCGACTAGATCTATATCTCCATTTGATAAAGATTTTATTGGCATTACTGTATAACCTACCATTTGTGCAGAAGCAGGATTTGTTCCATGTGCTGACTCTGGAATTAAACATATATCCCTATCTTCTTGATTTCTTGATTTATGATAGGAACGTATTGTTAGTAATCCTGCATATTCCCCTTGAGCGCCAGAATTTGGCTGCATAGATATAGCATCATACCCTGTAATTAAACATAATTTTTGACATAGATCCGTTATCATCTCGTCATAGCCTTTTGTTTGATCTTTCGGAGCAAATGGATGTAATAAAGAAAATTCCCTCCAACTTACTGGCATCATTTCAGCAGCAGAGTTTAATTTCATTGTGCAAGATCCTAGAGGTATCATTGCTCTGTCCAGAGCTAAGTCTCGATCAGCAAGTCTTCTCATATACCTTGTCATTTCTTGTTCTGCTCTATTCATATGAAAAATAGGATGCTCTAGGTATGGAGTTGTTCGTATTAAACTGTCAGGGATTCTATAATTAGGTGTAAAATTTGTATCTTTTTTATCTAGACCAAAAGCTTTCCATACGGATTCAATGATTTCAGGCCTAGTTCTTTCGTCTAATGTAATACCTATTTTGTTTTTATCTATTTTACGAAAATTAATACCTTCATTAATTCCACTTTTTAAAATAACAGTTTGAGCATTTCCAACATCTATTGCAATTGTATCAAAGAAATTATCAGGCTCAATCTTATAACCTAATTCTTCTAACCCAATGGCTAATCGGACCGTTTTTCTATGAATTCTTTGTGCTATCGCCTTTAAACCATCAGGTCCATGAAAAACTGCATACATTGATGCCATTACTGCTAAAAGTGCTTGTGCTGTACATACATTTGAGGTTGCTTTTTCTCTCCTGATATGTTGTTCCCTTGTTTGAAGAGCTAATCTGAGAGCTTTATTACCTCTGCTGTCAATTGATACTCCAACTATTCTCCCAGGAAGATTTCTTTTGTAAATATCTTTTGTAGCAATATAGGCTGCATGAGGCCCTCCATAACCAACTGGAACACCAAATCTTTGGGTTGAACCAACTGCAATATCAGCATTCATTGAACCAGGATCCTTTAGAATTGTAAGGGCAAGTGGATCTGCTGACATAATTGCAATTGCACTATTTCTATGAAGTGAAGAAATATGATTTGAAAAGTCTCTAATATCTCCAAAAGTACCAGGATATTGAAATATTGCACCAAAATATTCATTTTCATCTAAAATTTCGTCTGGATGTCCAATCACTATATCTATATGAAGTGGTGCCGCACGTGTTTTCATAACGGCAATATTTTGTGGATGAGTAAACTTATCTACAAAAAATTTATTTGAATTAGATTTTGAAACTCTTTTGGCCATAATCATAGCTTCAGCCGCTGCAGTAGACTCGTCTAACAATGATGCGTTTGCAACTGGTAATCCAGTTAAATCTGAAACCATTGTCTGAAAGTTTAATAAGGCTTCTAGTCTGCCTTGAGCAATTTCGGGTTGATAAGGTGTATATGCGGTGTACCAAGCCGGATTTTCTAATATATTTCGTTGAATTGCAGGAGGTGTAACAGTTCCATGATAACCTTGACCAATTAAAGAAGTTAAAACTTTATTTTTTGCTGCTGTAACTCTTAAATGATATAAAGCCTCTCTTTCAGATTTTGGTTTTCCCCAATTGAGAGTTTCCTTTTGTAATATATCCTCTGGAACAGTTTCCTTTATTAATTCATTTATTGATTCACAACCAATTACTTTTAGCATGTCATTAATTTCAGATTTCGATGGACCAATATGTCTCCTATTGGCAAAGTCATAAGGTAAGTAATTTACAGGTTTAAAAGACAATTTTTTCTCCTAAATTTTTAACTAGTTAGTTTGTCGTATTCGTCTTTATCTAATAGTTTATCTAGTTCACTTGGGTTATTTAATTTCATTTTAAAAAACCAACCTTCTCCAAGTGGGTCAGAATTTACAATACTTGGATCATCAACAATTTTATCATTTATTTCAGTTATTACTCCATCAAGAGGGGCCAAAATATCAGATGCTGCTTTTACACTTTCAATTACTACAATTTCTTGATCTTTTTTTACCTCTAAATCTTTATTTGGAAGTTCAACAAAAACAAGATCACCTAATTGTTCAGCTGCGTGCTCCGTTATTCCAACTATGACTATGTCTTTTTCTTGCTTAAGCCATTCATGTTCTTCAGTATATTTCATTTTAGCCTCTAAATTTTATATTTTGTTTTGATAAATGGTAATTTTGTAATTGTAGCAGGTAATATTTTATCCCTTATTTTTACGTAAACTTTTTCAAGATCTTCTAAATATTCACTTTTTATTCTACCCATAGATATAGGTTTATTTAAGGTCGGACTATAACCGCCAGATGTTACAATTCCAATTTCTGTTTCTCCTTCTTTATCAAGATATATAATACTCCCATGCCTCATTGGAGCTTTTTCTATAGGAAGTAACCCAATTCTTAAATAAAAAGGTCCTTTTTCTAATTGATTTAATATTTTTGCATTTCCTAGAAATTTAATATTTGAAGAACCTTGTTCTCTTCTACGCTTATGTATTACCCAATTAAGATTGGCTTCTATAGGAGTGATGTCAGAAGTTAAATCATTTCCATATAAACATAAACCTGCTTCTAAACGAAGACTATCCCTTGCACCTAAACCAATTGGTAAAAGCTCACTTTTTTTAAACAAAATTTCGACTAATTGTAAAACATTTTTATTATGGACGGATATTTCAAAGCCATCTTCTCCTGTATAACCTGATCGTGAAATTGAGCAGTCAATACCTGCAAGAGAAATATCAATAGAGTCCATAAATTTCATATTTTTAATATTTGAATTTATGTCTGATAGAATATCCTCAGATTGAGGTCCTTGAATTGCTAAAAGAGATTTATTTTCTTCTAATTCAATATCGAAATCTTGAGAAATATTATCTTTTAGATGTTGATAATCAGTTATTTTTTGACTTGCATTTACAACAAGTTGAAAATAAGAAACTTTATTTGCAATCATTAAATCGTCAATTACACCACCATTGCTATTTGTTAAAAGCGAATAGGTTTGACGATTTTCTTTTAAATTATACAAATCACAAGGCATTAATTTTTCTAATGCTTGAATGAGTTTTTCTTTCTCATTATTTTTTGGCCAAATTTTTATTTGTCCCATATGACTTACATCAAAAAAACCAGCTTTGCTTCTAGTATGTAAGTGTTCAGATATTACACCACTTTTATATTGTACAGGCATTGAATAACCTGCAAACGGAACAAATTTTGCTCCATTTTTATAATGAAAATCAAATAAATTTGTCTTTTTTAAATCTTTCACAATAAGGCTCAATAAATTAACTTAATATAAAGGTATTAAATACCTCGAGCCCCCTCTGTTCATTTGCCTGAGATTATTATCCCTTCGGCGAACCATAAAGATTTCTCTCCAGAGTTTTAATCCTATATCGGTCCTTTTGCCTGAGAGTTTCCGAGGCGGTTGCTCCTTCGGCCTTGCTGTTTACAATGTCTCCCGATATAGTTTCCTATAATATGCATATTTATAAATTCTATCAACCAATATTTCATAATCTACAAGAACATTTTTATAAGTTATTTGTTTTGAGAGGATTTTTTAATGTCTTTTGAAAATATTAAAGTTAAAAAAATTGAAAATTTATGTTTAATAACCATAAATAGGCCACAAAAATATAATGCAATTTCCTTAGCAACTTTGTCTGAATTAGAACAGGCACTAGATCAATCAGCTAATGATAATGATGTAAAAGTTATTGCATTTACTGGCGAAGGTAAAAAAGCGTTTGCTTCTGGTTCAGATTTATCAGAAGTAAAAGATAGAAATTTAAAAAAAGCATTAGAACCTATTATTCAGGGTTTAGCTGATAAAATGGAAAAAACCCCTAAACCAATTATTGCAGCTATAAATGGTGTTTGTATGGGAGGCGGATTAGAAGTTGCACTTGGTTGTGATTTGAGAATTGCAACTAAAAATGCTATTTTTGCTACTCCAGAAGGAAAGCTTGGAATTATTCCAGGAGGAGGTGCAACTGCTAGATTGCCAAGAATTATAGGTCGAGCATGGGGAATGGAGATGTTACTAATGGGAGATAATATAAATGCTGAAAAAGCTTTAAAAATAGGATTAGTAACACGTGTTGTTTCAGAAGAAGATTTAATACCTGAAGTTATAAAGATGTCGAAAAAATTAAGTCAATTTGCACCATTTGTTCCCCGTACTATAAAAGCAATTGTTAATTTTGGTATGGAGGGAAGCTTGGCGAGCGCACTAATGTTTGAGAAATATGCACAGGGAGCACTTGTTCAGACTGAGGATAAGAAAGAGGGTATTAATGCTTTTTTAGAAAAGAGACTACCTGAATTTAAAGGTAAATAAAATTAATTCACCCATTCACCATTTCTAAACACTGGTATAATTTTATTTTCTTTAATTCCATCAATATTTATATCCTTAGATCCAATCATCCAGTCAATATGAATCATACTTGAATTACCTCCAAAACTTTTAATGTCATCATTTGTAAGACTTTCAAAATTTTTAAAACATTTGGAATAGCATTGACCTAAAGCTATATGGCTTGCAGCATTTTCGTCAAATAAGGTGTTATAAAATAAGATATTTGATTGTGAAATTGGAGAACTATCTGGCACTAAAGCAACTTCTCCTAAACGCCTAGCACCTTCATCTGTATTTAACACTTTGTTAAATATTTTTTCACCTTTATCAGCTTTAGCATCAATAATTTTACCATCTTTAAACTCAACTTTTATTCCTTGAATAAGACTACCTTGATGAGAAAGAGGTTTGGTTGAGCTAACATGGCCATCTACTTTTAAGCAATGAGGTGTAGTAAATACCTCTTCAGATGGGATATTAGGATTACAAATAATACCATTTTGAGATTTAGATGCTCCTCCCATCCATTCATGATTTTTTGCTAAGCCTACTTTTAGGTCTGTTTCTGGACCTTTATAGTGTAAAAAATCAAATTCCATTGAATTTAGCCAAGAAGATTTTTTTCTTAAATTATCATTGTGTTTTTTCCACATTTCATGTGGATTTTCATTATTTACCCTAGATGCAGCAAAAATAGCTTCAGCTAAAGAATTTTGAGCTTCTTCAATAGGTAAATCTGGGAAAACACGTGCCGCCCAAGCTTTGCCAGGCCAGGCTATAATGTTCCAATTAATAGAAAATGTAGTTATTCTTTCTCTTGCTGGTTTAGACGCATTTGATAGTGCTTTGTTCGAGCGTCCTATTTTTACAGGATCATGATGTTCTAATAACATAGGATCATCACCAACAATCGCTAATCTAGCAGTGTTATTATCAAATGCCTCACCCATGCCTTTATATAACCAGGATGCAGCTTTATCAAATGAACTGTCAGGAGCATGTTCATATCTAGCCAATGTAATTTCTGGATCTGAAAATAAAGGTGTGACTAAATTCGCCCCAGCTTTGTATGCATAAACTACAATTTTTCTTACTAAAGGTAAGGCTTCAACTGGTGAAGTTATTAATAAATCTTGACCAGGTTTAAGAGATAAGCCTGTGTTTACAGCTAAGTTTGCTAAACGTTCAATTTTTATTTCATCAATTTTTATTTTAGACATAATAATACCATTAAAAAGTTTCTAATTAATACTTGCTTTCATTTTCCTCATAAATCTGAAGTGTTGAATGCAAACATAACAAAAAAGTAATCCTGTAATAAACATTACAACTTTTGATATATCGGCCCAAATATTATTCATGAAATTTCCTGCTATTAAACCACGAAGAAAATCAGCACCTCCAAGAGCAGTTAATAATCCAAATATGATTACAATATGCATTAACAATTTTTGATAATTTGGAAAAATTTTTGATAAAATGGATAGTGTAAAAATTGGAATACCTAAAAACGAAGGTATCATTGAAGTTAAAGAATTACTATTACTTATGTATGTAATAAGAATACCCCAGGTAATTAAAAAAATACCAAAAATAATAGAAAAATTTATTGCAGTTAAACCAATAAATTTAAACTGTTGAGAAATGCTTTCATTCATAAAAGTTCCAATCAATAATGTAAGATAAAACAGATTGATTACATATAATGTAATTAAACACTAAAACAATAATTTTCAAAATTTAATTTCTCATTAAAATTTTATAATAATTTATAATATTGATATTGCCAAATTATAGAATTTATTTTTATAATTTTATTATTTTCTAAAAGGTTTATAATATGGAATATTCAAAGAGGTATACAATCAAGGCTTTTGATCAGGAGGGAGATCGTCCATTAGAACTTTCTCGTCCTGGTAATATGAAATCTCATCCTTGGTCATATATGGAGTTACCTTTTGATCCTGAATATGAACTTTACAATAATAGAATGACGCCAGCATCTCTAAATAATATAACACCTGATGAACAGTATTGGGCAGTTAGAACAGGTGTAATATTAAGAAATACTGGAGAATTTCCTATTGAATTATCCGGTAAAGACGCTTTCAAATTTGCAAATTATATATTTACTAGAGATATCAATAAAATCAAACAAGGAAGATGCTCCTATCAGTTTGCTTGCTATCATGACGGAGGAATGATTACAGATGGAGTAATGCTACATTTTAAAGATAAGTTATGGATGGCTCAAGCGGATGGTGATTTATTCAATTGGTATCTTGCGCACGCTAAAGATTTTCAAGTTAATATTGACGATCCTAATGTTTGGGTTAGCCAAATTCAGGGGCCAAAATCATTAGATCTTCTAAATTCAGTAATCGATAATCAATTGTCTGGATCTTTTAACTATTTCGACTTTAAATTAGTTTCAATAGATGGAGAGGAAGTCATAATCAGTAGAACAGGATTTTCTAACGAGTTAGGATGGGAAATTTATCTTCAATCTGATAATAATTATAAAAAAATTGGTGATAAAATCTTAGATGCTGGAAAAGAATTTGACTTAAAATTAACTGGTACACCTGTATTCAGAGCTAGAAGAATTGAAGCAGGATTGTTATCAGCTGGTAGAGATTTTGATAAATCAACTACACCATTAGATGTTGGGTTAGATAAATTTGTAAATATGCAAAAAGGTAATTTTATTGGTAAAGAAGCTATACATAAGAAAACTAAAAATCATAAGGTTATGGGAATGCGTGTAAAAAATGGTATTGCTTGCCTAGGAAGTAAAATTATTGTTAATAAACAATGTATTGGAGAGGTTACCTCATCTAGCTGGTCTCCTTATCAAGAATGTGGTGTATCTATAGTTAGGCTAAAAAATAACTACAATGATGCTGACTCACCAGTTGAAGTACATGATTATAAAAATAATAAGTTAAAAGGATATATTTGTGATTTACCGATGTATGATAAAAATTCAGAAATTGTTAGAGGTATCGACAAAAATATACCTCAAACCTCAAATCCTTGGTTTAAATAGTTATTCTTATAAATAATGGTTATTTCCAATCATATTATATCTGGTAAAACTAAATTTATTGCTCACATAGGCTTTCCTACGCATTCCTTTACAGCTCCAAAAATTCTTAACCCTTGCTTTAAACTATTAAATAAAGATTTAATAGTCGTTCCGATGGGATGCAGAAAAAAGGATCTAAATAACTTAATCAATGGCTTAAAAAAACTTGATAACTTTTTTGGAGCTTTGATTACCATGCCTCATAAAGAAGAAATAGTTTCTATTCTTCAAAAGAAAAAAAAAATAGTGAAATTAACTAATACCTGTAATATTTTAAAAACTGATAATAAAAACAATTTAATAGGTGATATGACTGATATAAGAGGTTTTGAAAACTCTATTAAAGCTTTAGATTTAGATATTAAAAATAAAAATATTCTTTTAGTTGGGGCAGGTGGAATAGGGACCTCTTTGTCGCATTATTTTTTAACTAAGGGAGTTAAAAAAGTTAGAATACATGATGTTAATAAAGAAAAATCTGAACAATTATGTAAAGAAATAAGAACTAAAAATCCAAAATTTAATTTTAAAATATGGAAATATAATAAAAATAATTTTGATTATTTAATAAATGCATCACCAGCTAGAATAAATAATGAATATCCAGTGTATCAAAAGATTATAAAGAATTCTGAAGTAGTTGTAGATTTTGTATTATCAAGTAAAGAAACTAAATTACTTGAATTAGCAAAAAAAAATAATTCAAAAATTATTTCAGGTTATGATATTCTTATTAATCAGATACCATTCATGTTAAAGTTTTTTGGATTTAAAAAAATTTCTAAATCAGAAATGGGTCAAATTAAAAATCAATATATCTAATATCATGGTTTATACTGTCTAAACTCACCTAAACTGTTTCAAAATATCTAAAGACTAAACTTCTCACATAAAAAAAAGTTAATTTATGATTTGATTAATTTAATTAATAACCAAATCAAAGTTTTAAAATGAGAAACTTTAAATTAAAGATTTTAATATTTGTTTCTATTAATTTTATAGGTTTTGGATAAAAAACCTGGAGGCCTTTTTTTAATCCAGTTTATAAATTTTTTAAGCTTTGGATGGTTTTTTAAGGTTTCTATTTTATTAAGACTTTTAGCTAATTCTTTTTCTTTAAACATCAAATGAATTTGTTTATGACAAATATGATGCAGTAAAACTGTTTCCCCACCTTTTCCACCTTTAGACTTTGGTATTAAGTGGTGAATGCTTTTTGGTGCATTCTCAGTAATAATTCTATCACAAAGAGGACAAAAAACTTTTGAATCATTTTCGGCATTTTTAAAATAATGTTTCATAAAATATATTATGGATCCCTAGTATGAGATCCATAATTAATGAAAACTATTAAAGTAATATTTCGTAGAGTTGCCCTAGTGCAATAAATAAATAAGTAAGGCTAAATACAGTCTTCCACATTGCAAAAGGTGCCTTTTGCCCTTGAATTCCCATATTACTCTCAGCATCTTGCTTATCCATATCCATAATCCAGGCTTTAAAGGTATCAATTTGATTTAAGCCAGCAATTAGTGCAAAAACCAAAGTTCCAATTATTACTATTGATAAAGGAACAACTGCAACGTTCCCAGTACATATCAATGATAAAGTTACTACATTTGCAAATATACAAATAACATTAATCAGCTGAAAGTCTCTTCCTATAGCACTAAAAGTGATTGCTCTAGTTTGTCTATCCATAACTTCTTTTTCCATTTAAACCCCCATTTTTAAATTATAATAATATAAAAAATTCATATATTTTTTTAAATTTCAAGTATTCCCTTACGTAAATAAAATGATAAAACTATATCAATATATTTTCATCAAGAACAATGCCTCTACTAGAAGAAATTTTTCTATTAATATCTGAATTTTCATTTTCAAATTCTCTAAATATTTTTTGACAGGCTACAAATGACTTTTCATCTTTATACATGAAGATTCTACCTATTCTAAAAACACCTTCTTTATTCCAAATTTGAGTATTTATATTAGAAACCATTCCTGCAGCTTTGAATTTTTTAAGCCATTTTTCTTTATTAGCATCCCAACGTCGTAGTGCGAGTTCCATTTCAGTTTTGGTTCGAAAATCTACTGTTGTATAGCTTATTAGTAATGCATCCATATTTTTGTCTTTAAATTGTAACTAAAGTATTCTTTATAACAAAAAATTAACTGGTAGTTTTCAATCCTTCATACTCAGTAATTTCTTTTGCATGTTTTGCAGGATAATTTTTTAATTCATTGTATTCTTGATCCGTGAATACTCGTGATCTTGTTAAAAATCTTTTTCCAGTTGGACCTTCTAAGCTAAACATACCACCCCTGCCAGGAACTACATCAATTATTAGATGCGTATGTTCCCAGTAAGAAAATTGATCTTCAGCTATAAAAAATGGTTGAGATTGAATTGAACCAAGGTAAATATCTCTAGATCCAACTCTAAATTCATCCCTTGGAAAGCACATTGGAGCTGATCCGTCACAACATCCACCTGATTGGTGGAAGACCAAGTGTCCATGAATTTCGAGTAATTCGTTTACTAATTCATTTGTAATCTGAGTGGAGGAAAGTCTTTCAATCATAATAACCTTTATAAGTATTTATTAATTAACATAATAGTATAGAACTAAAAACAAAAAATTTAAAATTTGTGAAATCAATACAATTTTATTTAAAATAATTTTATATCGATATTATTAAATTTCTCATATACCTGGTAAAAATATTAATTACTATTTAAATATATAAATTAATTAAAATCATTCAAAAAATATCAAGAAAAATTATTCTTGTTAAAAAATATAATATATCCAAATGCTAAAAAAAAATAAATCTAAAACTTATTTTTTATTGCTCTTAATTCTAAGTACATCGCATTTACTAAATGATTTAATGCAATCATTAATACCCGCTTCCTATCCATTACTTAAAGAAAAGTATGCATTATCTTTTGTTCAAATTGGATTAATATCATTAACTTTTCAGATTTCTGGAGCTTTATTGCAACCTGTGGTTGGACTGATAACTGATAGAAAAGCTGCTCCTTACTCGCCAGTAATTGGTATGGTTTTTACATTCTCTGGTTTAATAAGTTTAGCATTTGCACAAAATTATCAAATAATTCTTATTTCTGTAGTTTTAATAGGTATTGGATCTTCAATATTTCATCCTGAAGCGACACGTATGGCTCGATATGCTGCAGGAAATCGTCAAGGACTTGCTCAAGGTATTTTTCAAGTTGGGGGTCAAACAGGTGGTGCATTAGGACCAATTTTTGCAGCAATTATTTTAGTACCAAGGGGATTATCATCACTTTCAATATTTGCAACATTTGCACTTTTAGCAATGATTCTTTTAGTGTGGATTGGGAGTAAACAGCATGAAATAAGTATAGAGTTTTCTAAAAATCAGAGAGATAAAGAAAATAAAAATGAATTAAAAATTTTTTCATCATTTACAATTTTCTTTAGTTTATCAATACTAATATTTTTAGTTTTTACTAAAAACTTCTATACTGAAAGCTTTCGATCTTTTTATACTTTTTATCTTATAGAACATTTTGGATTATCTATTCAGGCATCACAATTGATGCTTTTTATTTTTCTATTTTCAGCTGCATTAGGAGTATTAATAGGCGGTATTATTGGAGATAAAATAGGTCGTTATTGGATAATAATGATTTCTATTCTGGGACCATTACCTTTAACATTAATTTTGCCATATGCAGATTTATTTTGGACCGGTATTCTTACAATATTAATCAACCTTATTATGGCTAGTGCATTTGCCTCAATATTAATTTATTCAATTGATTTGTTGCCAAATAGAATTGGATTGATAGGTGGTTTATTTTATGGTTTAAATTTTGGACTAGGTGGTATTGCAGCAGGGTTCCTAGGTCTGTTAACGGAAGAATATGGAATAGAAACTACATACCTAATATGTTCTTTTATGCCACTTGCAGGGTTAATAGTTTGGTTTTTACCTCGCATTGAAAAGTAACTTAGAAACAAGGTAATCAAAAAATTGAAGTTAATCCCTTTAATGATTTTAAATTTTCCTTTTAAATTTCACTAAAGGTTAACTGCTAATAGGTGAAAATTATAATCAAAGAATATTCTTTTTATCATTAGAAGTTAAACTGGTGGGAATTTCCCACCAGTCAAGTCTCGAAATTTCTTTAAAAATTTAAGAAAAATTTGATGACAATTAGTTTCTGATTAGTTAATTAACTACCTCTCTTAAAAGAAACCGTCTGGGCTTTCAGCGTATGATACAAGCACATTTTTCGTTTGTTGATAATGGTTTAGCATCATTTTGTGAGTTTCTCTTCCGATCCCAGAATTCTTATATCCGCCGAATGCAGCGTGAGCAGGGTAGGAGTGATAACAATTCACCCAAACACGTCCTGCTTCAATAGCTCTTCCCATTCTATAACAAATATTTGCATCTCTTGACCAAACACCAGCTCCTAAACCATATAATGTATCATTAGCAATAGATACAGCTTCTGCTTCGTCTTTAAATGTCGCAACTGAAACTACTGGTCCAAATATTTCTTCTTGGAAAATTCTCATTGAATTATTACCTTTAAATGCAGTTGGTTCAACGTAGTAACCTCCTGAAAAATTACCATTCATGTCTCTTTTTTCACCACCAAAAAGAACTTCAGCACCTTCTTGCTTTCCAATGTCTAAATAGGACATTATTTTTTCAAACTGTTCGTTTGATGCTTGTGCTCCTACTTGTGTATTTAAATCAAAAGGTGATCCACAATTTAGTGCTTTTACTCTTTCTTTAACCATTTCCATGAACGGTTCATAGATATCTTCATGAATAATTGCTCTTGATGGACAGGTGCAAACTTCGCCTTGATTAAAATAAGCGTGAAGAAAACCTTCAACACATCTTGAAATATAATCATCAGATCCACCCATTATATCTTTGAAGTAGATATTTGGGCTCTTTCCTCCAAGTTCAAGTGTAACAGGTATAAGATTTTCAGATGCATATTGAAGTATTAATCGTCCAGTAGTAGTTTCTCCTGTAAATCCAACTTTTTTAACCCTTTTACTTGAAGCTAAAGGTTTTCCAGCTTCAACACCATATCCATGAACAATGTTTGCTACCCCAGCTGGAAGAAGATCTCCTATTACCTCCATTAGTACATTGATAGAAAATGGTGTTTGTTCTGCTGGTTTTAAAACAACTGCATTACCTGCAGCTAATGCTGGGGCAAGTTTCCATGCAGCCATTAAAATTGGAAAATTCCACGGTATTATTTGTCCAACAACACCTAAAGGTTCAGGATAGTGATAAGCCATCATACCAAGTGCAGAATTTCCACCACCTGACTGCATCCCATCAATATTACCTATAGTACCTTCTTGTGCTCTTATAGCTCCTGCGAAATATCGAAAATGGTCTACTGTTAAAGGGATATCTGCAGCAAATCCTTCTCTAATTGGCTTCCCGTTATCTAATGTTTCTGCAAGTGCCAGTTTTTCGATATTTTCTTCAATTCTATCCGCTATTTTTAACAGGATATTTGCTCTTTCAGCAGGACCAGTTTTACCCCAAGCTGGAGCCGCTTTGTGAGCTGCATCTAATGCGAAATCAATATCCTGAGCATTTGATCTTGGTACTTCACATATTACCTTTCCAGAAGTCGGTGAAATGTTCTCAAAATATTTTCCTGACTTTGGTTTTTGCCAATCTCCTCCAATAAAATTTTCATATCTTGAATTTGGTTTTAATTTTGATCCTTCATCTCCAGGATAAATAAAAGGTGTTGTTTGATCCATAAATCCCTCCATAAATTATAATCAGACAAATTATTATATTATCAGAGTATAAACCTTATAAAATTAGTCAAGATGACACATGATAAATATTATAATAATAAATTCTTTAATCTTGATAGTTGGAAAATTTGTATTAATGTCTTAGTTTAAATAAAATTTTTTAAAATCTAAATAAAATCATCAAATGAAAACAATAATCGTTATTGGTGCAGGCATAGTAGGTGTTTCAACTGCAATTTGGCTTCAAAGAAGTGGTTTTAAAGTTACTATTATAGATCAAAAGGGACCTGCTACTGGAGCCTCACATGGAAATGCTGGTATTTTAGCTGCAAGTTCAATAATTCCAGTACCTAATCCTTCACTCATTAAAAAGCTTCCTTTTTTCCTATTAAGTAAAAATTCACCAGTTTTTTTTAAAATGTCCTATTTACCTAAGATGTTTCCCTTTTTAATGAGTTATTTATCAAAGAGTAATTTAAGAGAGGTTAATAAATATGCTGAACGAATGACGCCATTAATTTTTGACACTGTTTGCCAGCATAGTTCTTTGGCAAAAGGTACAGGGGCAGAGAAATTTATATCTTATCAAGACTATTGTTTTGGTTATGAAACTGAGCAGAACTTCATAAATGATGAAAAAGTTTGGGAATTACGACAAAAACATGGATTGCCTTTTGAAGTTGTTACTGGAAATGACTTCTCTAAGTTTGATCCTTTTTATAAAAATTTATTTAATGTTATTGTGAAATGTAAAAATCATGGAAAAATTAACGACCCAGGTCTTTATGTAAAAACATTATGTGATCATTTCCTTTCTAAAGGTGGTGAACTAATTATATCTACAGTAAAGGATATTTCATCTAAAAACTCCAATGAGGTCACAGTTAAAATTGAAAGTGATTCACTAATTGCTAACAAAATAGTTGTAGCAACTGGGGCTTGGTCAAAGAAAATTTTAAAAAAATTTAAAATTAAAATGCCTTTGGAAAGTGAAAGAGGATATCATGTTGAATATATAAAGCCAAATCTATATCCAAAAGTTCCAATGATGTTAACTTCAAAAAAATTTGTAATCACTCCTATGGATGGTAGAATTAGAGCTGCTGGACTAGTTGAATTTGCTGGATTAAAAACACTTAAGAGAAAACCCCCATTAAACTTACTAAAAAGTCAGGTACACGAATTATTCCCTGGTCTAAATTATGAAAAAAAAATTGAATGGTTAGGCCATAGACCAGCATTAGTAGATTCTTTGCCTATGTTGGGGTATTTAGATAACAAGAAGCAGATTTTAGTTGCTTTTGGACATCAGCATTTAGGGTTGACAGCAGGTGCTAAAACAGGCCGAATAGTATCTGATTTGATTATTGGTAATGATATTAAATTAAATATGTCAAACTATAAGCCAGATCGATTTATGAATTAAATAAATTTGGAGGAGATAATGAAAAACTTTAGAATTTTTTTGTATTCATTTGTATTTATAAATTTTTCTTTATTTGGAATAAGTCATGCTGAAAAATGGGATATGCCAATGGCATATTCTGCTACAAATTTCCATTCTGAGCATGGTGTTATTTTTGCGAATAAAGTTAAAGATTATACAAATGGTAAATTAGAAATTACTGTTCATCCCGGTGGTTCTTTATTTAAAGGTGGGGAAATAAAAAGAGCTGTACAAACAGGGCAAGCACCAATAGGTGAAAGATTTATGTCAGCTCATGCAAATGAAGCTCCACTTTTAGGATGGGATAACCTTCCTTTTCTCGCAACAACCTATGAAGATAATAATAAATTATGGTCAGTTGCTAAAGATAAAGTGAATAAACAACTATCTGACCTAAATTTAGTTGCTCTTTATACTTGTCCATGGCCAGGACAAGGCTTCTATTTTAAAAAAGAGGTCAAGTCAAGTGCAGATACTCAAGGTGTAAAATTTCGCTCATATAATGCAGCAACTGCTACATTTGCCAAAGAATTAGGTATGTTACCTGTTCAAGTTGAAGCTGCAGAACTCAGTCAAGCATTAGCAACAGGTGTTGCTGAATCATTTATTTCATCTGGGTCTACTGGTTATGATAGAAAAGTCTGGGAACATTTAACTCACTATTATAAAGTAAATGCCTGGTTGCCAAGAAATTATGTAATCATCAATAAAGGGATATATGAAGGTCTTTCTGATGATATTAGAAATGCTTTGCATAAAGCTGCTGATGAGACTGGAGCAGCATGTTCAGCTAAGTCTGCAGAATTAGCAAATTGGTATTTTGAGCAATTAGAAGCTAATGGTATGACAGTTACAGATGCTGGTCCTGACTTTTTAAAAGAATTAAAAGCTATTGGTGCTAAGATGCAATCCGAATGGTTATCTAGTGTTGGTTCTGAAGGACAAGCAATAGTTGATGCCTATAATAAAATGTAAATTAAGTATCCCAACCTCATAAAAAGTGGGGTTGGGTATAAATTATGAGTGATTGGTCTAAATTTATTGGTTTACCACTTTGGTTTTGGCTTTTTATATTACCAACATTGATTTCATTAATTTGTCTTTTTTTACAAAATAAAATTGAAATTATTTTCAAACCAATTTGGAAAATATTAGATAAAATCTATTTTTTTTCAGGGATTATTGCTGCTATAAGTATGTGTTTAATTTTACTAATTATCATAGCTCAAATGGTTACTAGATGGACAGGAATTATTTTTGAAGGTTCTACAGAATTTGCCGGATATGCAATGGCATCAACTTCTTTTTTTGCTTTAGCTTATGCATTAAGTAAAGGGGCACACATAAGAGTATCAATCTTTTTAAATTTAAACTCTTTTACAAAAAAATGGTTAGATATTTTTGCTTTATTTATTTCTTCTATTATAGCTACTTTTTTTGCAAGATATGCGATAAAAACAAATTTTATGTCTGAAATGTTAAATGATAGAACCCAGGGACAAGATCAAATCCCTGAAGCTATTGTTTATATTTTAGAGATGTTTATTACTTCTCCAACAAACTGGATTTCAATGTGGTCAAATTATGAAGGAAAGTGGATATTTACTCCAGTCTGGATACCACAGTTGCCTATGTCTATTGGAACTATTTTGCTTGCTATTTGTTTATGGGATCATCTTTCAAGGTTACTTATTACGAATAAATCTGAAATTAAATCTGATATTGTTAAATGACAGAAATCTTAGCAACAGTTATATTTCTTTTTTCACTATTCTTCTTATTAGGAAGCTCTGTTTGGGTTGGTCTATCTTTGATTGGTGTAGCATGGCTTGGTATAGAATTATTTACTTCTCGTCCAGCTGGAGATGCAATGATAACAACTATATGGACGGGGGCCTCGAGTTGGACACTAACTGCATTACCACTTTTTATTTGGATGGGTGAAATTTTATATAGAACTAGATTGTCTGAAGATATGTTTAAGGGGCTTTCACCATGGATGAGATGGTTGCCGGGTGGACTTCTTCATACCAATATAGCTGGATGTACATTATTTGCAGCAGTATCAGGTTCATCCGCAGCAACCTTAACTACAGTAGGAAAAATGTCCATTCCAGAATTGAGAAAACGAGGATATCCAGAGTATATGATAATTGGAACTCTTGCTGGAGCAGCAACTCTTGGATTGATGATACCACCATCATTAACTTTGATTGTTTATGGTGTTTCAATTAATGAATCAATTACAAAATTATTTATGGCAGGTGTAATACCTGGTCTTATTCTATCTTTATTATTCATGCTTTATATAGTTTTTTGGTATTTTTATTTTCCTAATGAAAGACCTGCAGAAGAAAAATCAATTGGTATAATACAAATGATTTCTGAGAGTAAATTTCTTTTACCAATTTTGGCTTTAGTTATAATAGTTATAGGATCTATGTATTTTGGCTGGGCAACAGCCACAGAGGCTGCAGCTGTTGGTGTTGTAGGTGCTCTAACATTAGCATTTTCTCAAGGTTCCTTAACATGGAAAACTTTTTCAAATAGTTTAATGGGTGCTACTCGAACATCTGCTATGATAGCTTTAATATTAATGGGTGCCGCTTTTTTATCATTATCGATGGGATTTACAGGGTTACCTAGAGCTTTAGCAAATTATATTGATGGTTTAAATTTATCGCCAATTGTTTTGATAGCATCCCTAACTATTTTCTACATCATTCTAGGAATGTTTCTTGATGGAATATCATCTGTTGTACTCACTATGGCCATTGTTGAACCAATGATAAGGCAAGCCGGAATTGATGTCATTTGGTTTGGAATTTTTGTAGTAGTGGTAGTAGAAATGGCACAAGTTACACCACCAATTGGGTTTAATTTATTTGTACTACAGGGAATGACTAAGCATGAAATTTCTTATATTGCAAAAACAGCAATCCCAATGGTTGCGTTAATGGTTTTAATGGTCATTATCTTGGTAATTTGGCCAGAATTAGCTACCTGGCTCCCAGATACAATAAGACAACGGGGAAATTAGCCTTTGAATAAACTAGCCATTTTGCAGTTAGATACAAATTTCAAAAGAATAGCTGGGGATATTTGTTGTAAAAAAACTTTTTTAAGAAATGTAAATATTATTAAAATTAATAATGCATCGGTTTCTGAGATTATATCTAAAGACCAAAATGAACTACATTATATAAACTTCAAAAATCAAATTCTATTAAGAAAAGAGGGTGTAATAACTACCTCTTGTGGCTTTACTTATAATTGGCAATCTACTCTAAATAAACTTACTAACTCAGATGTAATAACTTCTTCTCTTTGTTGTTTAGACGAAAAAAGAAAAGTATATAACGATGACGAAATTCTTATATTCACATTTGATGAAGAAATATTAAATTTTTTATTATTTTCAAAATTAAAAATACCATTTGAAGGTCATATCTTAGGGTTAAAAAAAAATAATCTTCTTTACCAAATAATTTTAAATAATCAAAAAAATTATGACTATGAAAAAATCTGTTTGGAATTAAATGAATTACTATGGAACGCAATAAAAAATCTTAAAATAAAATTAATTATTTTAGAATGTACAAATTTATCACCTTATAAAAGATTTTTTAGAAATATTTTTAGTGGGGAAATAATTGATTTGTTAGTTTTAATTGAGAATAAGATACCTGGTATTATTCAAGAAGAATTTTTATAAGATTATTTATAATTTCCCCTCACATAATCTGGATGGTATGTTTTATTGATCCATTTTTTGATAAAATCTAAATTTTCAACTTTCAAACAAATCATTTGAATTGTTTTTAGCTCTTTAACAAAATTTGTTGGGAATCCTTCTATTAATCCAGAACTGAACCAGCCAAATATTCTCCAAATTGCAATTTCTGCAATTGATAATACTTTTGGATCTTTAAAAGAACTATCATTTAAGAGTATTTTCTCTAATAGTTTCATTTTTTTTATAATAATATTGTCAAAAAATTCTTTTCTTTTGTTATGTTTGATCGTTGTTTCAATGTTTTTTCTATAATTAGAAAAAAGTACTGTCATATCTGTACAGATATCAATAATTTGATCAATTTTTGCAGCTAACAACTCATCATTTTTTGGATATAAACCTGAAAGTTTTCCACAATACCTAGACATTGCACCCGTTTGAGTAAGAGAATAGTTGTTAATTATTAATACTGGGATTTGTCGCAAAGGCAGGCAATGACCTGACTTAGTAAAACCATTCATTTTTGCTGATAAAAAATCTTCTCGAGAAATTCTTATATCTTCATAATCTATTGATCCATAAAACAAAGATATTCTTGGCACTTCTGCACGCCAAAACGGGGTATTAACATATATTATTTTTAAATCCATTTTATAAAAATTACAATAGTTTCAATTATTTATCAAGAAGAAGTAATTCTACTCTAGTTTTTAAATTTATAATATCTCCTACAATATACTGATAGCCTGTAGCGTTAAAATCACTCCTTTTCAACTCTGCATAAATATCAAATTGTAAATTATTTTTTATTGTATTTTTTAAAACTGAAGGATTATTCAGCTTAGCTTTAAAAGTAACATCTTTTGTAATACCTCTTATGGTTAGAGATCCTCTAATGTTAAATTGATTATCTTTGGCAAAAACCTTTTTACTTTCAAAGTAGATATACGGATATTTCTTAGCATACAAAACAGTTTCTCCAAGCATAGCAGTTGTAGCTAGATCAAAACCCGCAGAACTTGAATTCAAATCAAATTTTAAATTAAGCTTGGATTGATTAGGTTTTTTAAAGTTCAATACAAATATACTATCTTTTAGAGCAAAAAAACCTTCCATTGGAATAATACCAAGAAAATAATTAAATTTAACTCTCTCTGCATTAAGTATGAACTTATCACTTGCAAAACTAATTTTCACTAAAATCAATATGAATAATGATAATATTAAAGGTAGAATAAGAAAAATTTTATTTTTTGTTAAATTAACCATTCGGGTATAGGTAAACTATTCATTTTAAGAAACTCTTTATTCCAGATTTTAGATTCATATCTCTGACCAGTATCACATAATATAGTACAAATAGTATGTCCTTTACCCATTTGTTTTGCCAATTCTACGGCACCTACTAAATTTATTGCTGAAGAACCACCTAAATATAGACCTTCATATTTTAATAAATTTTGTAATTCTATAATTGCTGGTTCATCTGAAATTTTAAAACTATAATCCGGTTTAAAATTTTCTAAATTTTTAGTAATCCTTCCTTGACCAATTCCTTCAGTTATAGAATTACCTTCGGTTTCCATTTTATTGATTTTATAGTAATTATAAAGTGCTGATCCACAAGGATCTGATAATCCAATTTGTATTTTTGGATTTTTTTTCTTTAAATACTTGGTAACACCAGCAATTGTTCCTCCAGATCCTATAGCACAAATAAACCCATCTACTTTTCCGCATGTTTGTTCCCATATCTCCGGACCAGTTGTGTTGAAATGAGCATTTAAATTTGAAGTATTATCAAATTGATTAGCCCAAAATACAGTTTTATTTTTTTCTTTTATAGACAAATCTTCAGACAACTTTTTCGAATATCTTACATAATTATTTGGATTTTTATAGGGTGCTGCAGGAACTAGAATTAATTCTGCACCTAATATTTTAAGTAGTTGTTTTTTTTCATTACTTTGAGTTTCGGGCATTACAATTATAGTCTTACAACCAATTGAATTACCTAACTGTGTTAAGCTTATACCTGTATTACCTGCTGTTCCTTCAACTATAATACCATTTTTTTTTAATAGATTATTTTTAATTGCATCACTTAAAATTCCTAAAGCTGCACGGTCTTTAACAGAACCACCGGGATTCAAAAATTCTGCTTTTCCAAGAATTTCACAACCTGTTAATTCAGATAAATAATTTATCCTAATTAGTGGAGTGTTTCCTATGAGAGAGGAGAAATTTGATTTAACTGTGTTTTTTATTTTTTTGTTCCTTTTGTTAAAAGATAATCTTGTCGCAATGAGTTATTTTCAAAGTATTGAGATATAGTATTTAAAATCTCAGTTCTTAACGAAACTAAATTGTCTGGTTGTGTGGATAATTTTTCAACCAACTTTGATAGTGGGCCTGCACCTTTTTCAAACATACCTAATAAGTGAGAAATGCTTAATCCTGGAGAGATTATTTTATCCCTGTCAAACTTAATATCATATACTGAATTTTCTAATCGTTTAATCACTACATCAACATTACCCCATAAGTGTGGGGGAGAAAAATCCGACGATAAAGGAGGGTTATATTTCGAAATAATTTGAAAAAATTGACCCATGAATAACTCTGGTGGCCAGGTAGAAAATGCAATTGTTCCTCCTGGTTTTAGCACTCTTAACATCTCAGAAAGTGCTTTTTTAGGATTTGGAGCAAACATATGTCCAAATTGACTTAAAACTACATCGAAATCGGAATCATTGTAGGGTAGTTTTTCGACGTCTGCTTCTGTAAATTTTACATTAAGATTAAATAACTTATTATTTTCTTCCGCTCTTTCTAAAAGTTCAGGTGTTAAATCTGACCCAAATACATTAGCACCAGTTCTTGCAGCAGTTAATGCTACAACACCGGTACCACAAGCAACATCAAGAATTTTTTGATTTTTACTAATGTTTGCAAATTTAATCAGTCTCGGAGCAGCTGTTCCTGTTAGATTTTCAAGTGGTGCAAAGCCAGACCAAACTTTTTTTGCGTTATTTTTTATTTCATCCAAATTATTCATATTTTACTCCTAAAAATAATAAAAAACAAAATCAACACTTTGTTTTATACATTAACATTTCTTGCTGTCTAATTGGCATTTGGTCAATTAAGTTAAATATTTTGTAAAGAATTTTATTTTCTAAAGAGAAAGATTTTACTTCTCCATCATAACCAATTAACCAAAATCCAAAATTTTTTAAAAAAAGTGGTTTTTTATATTGTTTGTTTTTATAATCTTCAAAAAAAACTATATTAATGTTTCTTTCTTTTATTTTACATTTATTAGAAATTAACCAATTATTTATATAACTTATTTTCTCTTTATCCTCTGATTTTAAATTGATAACCAGAAGTCTTTTAGTCCAGTTGTAAGTTTCTAAATCAATCTTGTTCATTTTTTTTTCAAAACCATACGATTTAACATATGATAAACCAAAAAAAATAAGTATAATCGTTATAATATTTACCATAGTTAGGTTTTAATTAATCATTTAATAAAAAATTGTAATATAACTAAAAAACTTTGTGAATTTTTGCGACATAATGTTCCATTAAATCCCTAACATAAACACACATATATAATCAATGTCCTCAAACACTATAAAAGTTTATTTTGATGGAAACTGCGGTTTATGCAGCAAGGAAATCAGTTATTATAATAAAATAGACAAAAAAAATATTTTTGAATGGGTAAATATATATACTCACGATACTGACCTTAAAAAACTTGAGATTACAAAATCTGAAGCATTAATGGAGCTTCATGCACTAGATGAAAATGGTAAGATGCATAAAGGTGTAGATAGCTTTATATTAATTTGGAAGAATTTGTCTTTCTTTTGGTCAATTTTAGGTATCTTAGTTTCTTTTTACCCTATATACTTGACTGCTAAATTTGCTTATAGAAAATTTGCTATTCAAAGATTTAACAAACTTGGTTATTGTGATATAAAAATTAACTAATCGTTTTGATTAAGTTTAACTTTTTTTCATCATAAAGTGAGTAAGATTTTGTTTAAAAAAAATTCTCCTTTTAAAATTGATGTTGAAGCTGGAAAAAAATATTTCTGGTGTAAATGTGGTAAAAGTTCCACTCAACCTTTTTGTGATGGTAGTCACAAAGGCACAGATATAAGCCCAGTTTCTTTTTTAGCAGAAAAATCAGAAACTAAATTCTTTTGTGGTTGTAAGATAACAAATGCTCAACCCTTTTGCGATGGATCACATAATACTTTAAATATCGATTTAAGTTCTAGTACTGAAAGTAGTAAATCATTTGATGTTAATATAAGACCTGATGATAAATTAATTAAAGTCGATATGAACGAAACATTACTTACAGCTTCTCTTAGAAATAATGTCCCTCATCTTAGTGCATGTGGTGGCGTTGGTAAGTGTTCTACTTGCAGAGTAGAAATAATTGATGGTTTAGACAATTGTTCAAAAAGATCACTTCTTGAAGAAAAACTTGCAGAAAAACTTAAATTTCCAGATCAAATTAGATTAGCTTGCCAAACTAAAATTTCGGGGAATATTTCTTACAGACGTCTTTTACTTGATAAAAGAGATTTAAACTATAATAGCCAAGTAACTCACAAAAAATTGGAGTCTGTGGGAACAATTCGGAATTTATCAATAATGTTTTGCGATATTAAAGGATTTACACCTTTTTCAGAAAGTTTGTCTGCTTATGATGTAATATTTATATTAAATCGATATTTTTCTATTATGAGAGAGGTTATTATTAAAAATGGTGGAGAAATTAATAATTATATTGGTGATGCAATTCTAGCAATTTTTGGCCTTAATGAAACACGTCAACAAACATTAAGAGCGACAAATGCCGCTTTAGAAATGATTCACCGAATGGATGAATTTAAAAAATATCTCATAAAAGCATATGGTAGCGACTTTGATATTAGAGTTGGTATTCATTATGGTGAAGTTATTGTTGGATCTGTTGGTTATGGAGAAGATAAAAAATTAACTGTAATAGGAGATGCTGTAAATATTGCCAGTAGAATTGAGGCGATTAATAAGGATTCAGGAACACGGTTACTGGTATCTGATGATGCCTATAAAGAAATAAAAGAAAACGTAGATGTTCGAAATTTCCTAAGATTAAAATTGAGAGGAACAAGTAACTTAATAACTTTGCATGAAATTCAAAGAGTAAAAAAGAATTCCCTTATAGATCATGATAATATCAAAGAAATTAGCTATAATAATTTTCTATGGATAAGAACACTTCCAATAAGTGAACTTGAAGAAGGAGAAAAAAAGAAGTTTCTTTCTAAA
Organism: uncultured Alphaproteobacteria bacterium; assembly: GCA_902570265.1. GTDB lineage: Bacteria > Pseudomonadota > Alphaproteobacteria > Rhodobacterales > Rhodobacteraceae > CACIIZ01. The sequence goes on from CACFXF010000027.1 coordinate 26,879, forward strand.
GAAAAAGAAATTCTTTTAATAAAACAGAATGGCATTTTTGCGATTGAAAACTTTTGCCCACATATGAATTTACCTTTAGATGTAGGACAAATTACTGAAAATGGAACTATTCTATGTCCATATCACAACAGTGAGTTTTGCTTTAGATCAGGGGAAGCAAAAAAGTGGGTAGGGTTAAAAGCTCAAGATGCTCCAAAAGAATGTGAACCTCTTAAAATAATTCCAACATTATCTAAAGACAGTTATATTTGGATTAAAAAAGATTAAAAAATTTAATATTCTCATATAATATCATTATTATCTAAATAGTTAATCTCTTGAAAATCTTCATTATTTATTACTTTTAAATATTCTTGCTGTATTTTTGGGATTGATAATTTAGATAGATCACACTCATAAAAAAAATATAAATAAATTAATCTGTTTTCTAATTTTTTTTTAGAATTTAAGGAAAGCTTTTCTAGTTCATCATACCCAACAGCGCTTTTAATTTTATCACTAAATTCTTTTTTATCTACGTTCACATTCAAACCTAATAATTTAAAACATGAAATTTTTGTTAATCCTATTATATATCAATAGTAATTTATCTAAAAACGTATTTTTTAAACTACTATCTATCTATTGTAAATTATTATTAAGGAATAAAATGAGATATAAATTAGGGGCATTTTTATTAATTGCAGGAATAGTATTTACTTTTTTTGATGGGATATACTATTTAATGATTAAAAAAGAATATAATTTCACCATGGTAGGTGAAGTATGGTATTATTTTCACCCTTATAGTCTTCAGATGATTCAACCAATAGTAGAAAGATATATAATGGTTTTTTTATGGGATCCCTTATTGTTAACAATGCTACAATTGCCTTTTGGATTATTTAT
>CACFXF010000028.1 GCA_902570265.1 uncultured Alphaproteobacteria bacterium
GTGACAAAATTGTAGAAGTTGCAAATGGTATTTGTGCAACAAAAACGTCTGATAATCTTGCTTTGAGATTAAGAAGTATTTTTGAAAATTTATCAATGGTTTTAACTACATTTAAGCCTGATCAAGCTGCAGTAGAAAGTACATTTGTAAATAAAGATGCATCTAATACATTAAAGTTAGGTCAAGCAAGAGGAGTTTGTATGCTTGTTCCTGCATTAGCTGGTTTGCGTGTTGAAGAATATGCACCAAATGCTATAAAAAAAGCAGTTGTTGGTGTAGGACATGCTTCAAAGGAACAAATTAAATATATGGTAAAATTACATTTTCCAAAAATTCAATTAAGGAGTGTTGATTCCACAGATGCACTTGCAGTGGCTATTTGTCATTCAAACCATTTAAGAAACTCTGTGAAAATGCATAAAAAATTGCAAAATAGTGCTTAGATATGATTGGTAGGATAAGCGGTGTTGTTGATTATATTTCTGAAGATCACATTATAATTGATGTTGGTGGTGTAGGGTATATTATTTATGTTACACAAACTACTATATCTAACTCACCAAAATTAGGTGAGAAAATATCATTATTTACAGAACTGGTTGTTAAAGAAGATTTATTGCAACTAGTTGGATTTATTTCACCTGTTGAGCGGGAATGGTACAAACTTCTAACCTCAGTCCAAGGAGTTGGTTCAAAAGCAGCATTAGCCTTATTAGGTCAAATTCCTATTCAAGTTCTTTCAAGAGCTATACTTTTAGAGGATTCTACAACTATTACTTCGGCTCAAGGTATTGGTCCCAAAATCGCTAAAAGACTTGTTGTTGAATTAAAAGGAAAAGTCCCAAACATGATAAAAATTCATAGTAAATCTGAAACATTAGATAATTTAAGCAATCAACCAGCTGGCCAAAATTATGAAATAAACGAGCAAAAAATTGATCAAAATTTTTCAAAAAACGATGTAAGTCAAAAAGAAATAGATGCTATTTCTGGTCTAATTAATCTAGGTTATTCACAATTAAATGCATCTCAAGTTGTTGCCAAAGTGATTAATGATTCAAGAGAAGAATTAGTTGTTGAAGATATTATTAGACTTTCATTAAAAACATTAGTTGTAAAAGGTTAATATGGAAATAGATAACTCTTTTATCAGAAATGATGAAGCAAATGAAGAAAAGCTTAGTTCGGTTAGACCTAAGAGTTTTAATGAGTTTATTGGTCAAAGTGATACAAAAAATAACCTTATTATATTTGCGAAATCAGCAAAGAAAAGAGATACAGCTATGGACCATGTACTATTTTATGGTCCACCAGGATTAGGGAAAACTACACTAGCGCAAATTATTGCCTATGAATTGGGTGTAAACTTTAAAAGTACGTCAGGACCTATTTTGACCAAGTCGGGTGATCTAGCGGCCTTATTGACTAATTTGGAACCAAGAGATGTTCTGTTTATAGACGAAATCCATAGATTAAATCCTGTAGTAGAAGAAATACTTTACCCTGCTCTAGAAGATTTTTCATTAGACCTAATGATTGGAGAGGGTCCAGCAGCAAGATCTGTTAAGATTGATTTGGAACCTTTTACTTTGATTGGTGCTACTACTAGGTTGGGTCTTTTAACTACCCCATTGAGAGATAGATTTGGAATTCCTACTAAATTAAAATTTTATAAAGTTGAAGAATTAGTGCTTATTATTTTGAGATTATCTTTACTTCTAAATTGTAAAATATCCGATGAAGGCTCATTAGAAATAGCAAAAAGAGCTAGAGGTACTCCTAGAATTGCAGGAAGATTATTGAGAAGGGTCATGGATTTTGCAATAATTAAGGGAAATGGGGAAATTACAAAAGATATAGCTGATGTTTCTTTAAGCCAATTAGGAATAGATAGTTTAGGTTTAGACGAAGCAGATAGAAAATATTTAACTTTTTTAAGTGATCATAGTGGTGGTCCAGTTGGAGTTGAAACAATTGCTGCGGCACTTTCAGAACCTAGGGACGCAATTGAAGAAGTGATAGAGCCTTTTCTAATACAAGAAGGTTTGATACAGAGGACCCCTAGAGGTAGAATTTTAGGTAATTTAGCTTGGCATCATCTAGGAATTGAAAAACCTAAATAATGGCTATAAGTTGTCCTTTCTTTAGGATTACATAATTTTATTAATTTTTAAAAAATATATTGATGAACAATTATTTTATCAGGGTTTACTACGAAGATACAGACGCAGGAGGCATTGTTTATTACGCTAATTACTTGAAGTTTATTGAAAGAGCAAGAACTGAAGCTCTTCGTGATATTGGTTTAATTCAAAGTGAAATAGTCGATCAATTTAAACTTATTTTTGTTGTTAGAAACATCTTTGCTGAATTTATTAAACCCGCAAAATTAGATGATTTACTTGAGGTTAAAACAAATTTCAAAAGATTTGGTATGGTGAGTATTGGATTAGTACAGGAAATTTTTCATGATGATAATAAATTATTTAGTGCTGAAGTAAAACTTGGCATTGTAGATATAATGGGGAAGCCAAAAAAATTACCTCTAGAGCTAAAAGAAAAAATGAAAAATTTATGAAATAATAGTGTTAAAATTTAAAATAAAATGTATATTCAAAAAAAAAAGACAAATAAATTGAGGTTAAGGGCATGGAACTGGAAGCTGCAACTAATGTTCAGCAGTTAGATTTTACTTTAATGGCGTTATTCCTTAGAGCTACTTTAACTGTTAAAATAGTTATGATCATTTTACTTGTATCATCCATTTGGTCCTGGTCAATAATAATTCAGAAATTTTTTGATTATTCAAAAGCCAAAAGAGAAACAAAATATTTTCAAGATGCATTTTGGTCAGGTGAACCACTTGATGAATTATTTCAAAGACTTGGAGCTGACCCAAAAGGTGATAGTGAAAGAGTATTTGTTGCTGGTATGACTGAGTGGAGAAGATCACACCGCCCAGATGGTGTACTGATAACAGGAGCTCAAGCTAGAATTGATAGATCAATGAATGTTGCCTTGACAAGAGCAAGTGATAAGCTCACCTCTGGACTGTATTTTTTGGCAACTGTTGGATCAACGGCACCATTTGTTGGTTTATTTGGTACAGTGTGGGGAATTAAAAATGCCTTTGAAGAAATTGCTCTTCAACAAAGCACCAACCTTGCTGTTGTAGCACCTGGTATCGCTGAAGCACTTTTGGCAACTGCATTAGGTTTGCTAGCAGCAATCCCTGCAGTAATTTTTTATAATAAATTGTCAGGAGACTCTGATAAAATAATAGCAGAACAAGAAAGTTTTGCAGATGAGTTTTTATTAATTTTGTCAAGGCAGTTAGAGAGTACAGAAAATAGGAATACATAATGGGTGGAGGTATAACACAAAGTAATTTACAAAATTCTGGACGTCGTAGGTTTTCCAAGAGAGGAAGCAATAGGTTAATGTCAGAAATTAATGTAACTCCTTTTGTCGATGTAATGCTAGTTCTTTTAATTATATTTATGGTAGCAGCACCTTTGCTAACTGTAGGAGTTGAAATAGAATTACCTAAAACTAGTGCTAGAGCTCTGCCTACTGAAAAAGAACAACCTCTTACTTTGAGTTTAACTAAAGATAAAGAATTATATTTACAGGATACAAAGATTGAGTTTTCAGATTTGATACCAAAATTAAAACAAATTGCTGAACAGCGAGATGATAATAGAATATTTATTAGAGCTGATGGTGCAAATAACTATAGTACTATAATGGAAATAATGGGTGCATTAAATAGTTCAAATTTTTCTAATATATCTTTAGTAACTGAAAGTGGTGGATAGATTTATTAATTAGGATTTAAAATTTTTATGAAAAGTGGGTTTTTTTTATCAGGAACTGCACATGGTCTGCTTATTTCCTTTTTGTTTGCTAATGGGATTTTTTTTATGCCAGAAAGACAGTATGAAAATTTAAAAAAACTTGATATTATTATTTTGTCGGAAGCTGAATTTGATGCAATGGCTTCATTGCCTCCTTCTATTAGAAACTTTTCTATTACTGAATATAATGAACCAAAAAACTTATCTCTAAATTTGGGATTAAAAAATAATCTTTCAGAAATACAAGACAGTGTTAATAAGCATAATCTTAACAAACTTAATTCAATTAACTCAAAAAAAGATTTAATTAAAGAGCTTGAGCCTCCCATTGATTTTATTCCGGAAATACCCCCTAGTTTAGAAAAAAAAATAACAAACAAAGAAAATTTAGATTTAGAAATAAAAAAAATAGGAAACGAAATCAATTCTATAGATACCCCCACACTTGATAAACCCAAATCAAGAGATGCAGAAAGAGTAGATCGAATAGCTTCTGACAATAAAAATTCCAATAAAATAACCGATAATTTATTGGCATTGAAAAAAGAAAATTCTAAAAATTTGGAGATTAAAGAAAAGGATATGCAGAAAGATGCAAGTAAAGAGTCAACAACTAAAATTTCTCCAGATGCTAAAAAAAATGTAGATATAGTTAGTGGAGTAGTAGAAACTGCATTTATGCCACTTCAAAGAAGCTTTCCTGAGACTAAAACAACTTCACAATTTGAAGAAAATAAAAAAGAGAATTTACAAATCAAAGTTGACGGTGGTGGTTACGATGACAATGAAATTATTGACCAACTTGTAAAAAAGATTAACCAGGGTGAAACTTCAATTTCCACTATGGAGAAAATTAAACTTCGAAAAAGTATTAACCAACTTATTGGTAAATATTGGAATAAGGGAATATTAATTGGTGGATCTGATTTTGAGAATTATGTGGTCAAGGTTGAAATTTTATTAGATACTGAAGGTAACATTATAGGGAATATACGTCCCATTAGTCCCTCTGTTCCCTATGGTCGCTATGCAATAGCATTTAGAGAGGCTAGTAATGCTATAAAAGCTGTGGGTAAAATTCCTATACCCTCTGAAAAATATAAAAAAGGCTTAAAATTGAAATTAACATTTGATCCTGCACTTGGAATTGGTTTTGATTAGAAATATGGATATAAATAATAAAAAAAAATATAATAAGAGATATTCAACTCCATTAAAGGTGTATAATTGGGTAGTTTTACTTTTAGTATTTTTTCAATTTAATTTTGTTTTTTCACAAGAAAACGTTCCAGAATTAGATATTGATGTTACTGATGGTGTAGTAGAGCCTATTCCAGTTGCTTTTCCTAATTTTATAACCACAGACTTTTCTAGCTCAATAATTGCTAATGAAATTTCTAGAGTAGTTAAAAACGATTTATTAAATACGGCTTTGTTTCGAATTGTTCCAGATGGTTCATATATATCAGATGTAACAAGTATTGACTCACCAGTAAGATTTGCAGATTGGCGTGCCATAAATTCTGATTTATTAGTAGTTGGGGATGTAACTGTTGTTAATGAGACCATAACTATAAAATTTAGGCTGTGGGATGTTGTGGGACAAAATGAAATTTTTAAAGGAGTTCAATTCAAAGGCCCTTCAAATAGTATTAGGCGAATTGCACATAAGGTATCTGATTTGATTTATTCTGGGGTGACTGGTGAAGGTAAATATTTTGATACAAGAATTGCGTTTATTTCAGAAAGGGGACCAAAAAATAAAAGAACTAAAAGATTAGCAATTATGGATCAAGATGGTGCTAATCTAATTTTTTTAACAGATTCGAAGTCAATAGTTTTAGCTCCAAGATTTTCTCCTGATTCAAGGAAGATTTTATATACAAGCTATGAAACTGGCAAACCAAGAGTTTATCTCATGAATTTGATGAATGGTAATTTACGTACTTTTCCTGAGCTGCCAGGTATGACTTTTGCTCCAAGGTTTTCGCCAGATGGAAAGAAAATAATCCTGTCAATAACAGATAATGGTAATACTGACATTTATACTCTAAATCTAGAAAATAATTTAAAAAAAAGGTTAACAAAAAATGTTGCGATAGATACAGCTCCTAGCTTTTCACCAGATGGAAAATTTATAGTATTTGAAAGTGATAGAGGAGGGAATCAACAAATATATGTCATGCCGTCAAAAGGTGGGAAGGCAAAAAGAATTAGCTTTGGTAAAGGAAGATATGGAACACCTGTTTGGTCACCTAGAGGAGATATGATAGCATTTACAAAAATGTATAAGGGTAATTTTCATATTGGAGTAATGAGAAAGGATGGCTCACAGGAAAGATTATTAACAAAAGCTTTTATTGATGAAGGTCCTACTTGGGCTCCAAACGGAAGAATTTTGATGTTTTTTAGAGAAACTTCTGGAGTTAATGGTGCTCCTTCACTTCATACAATAGAGGTAACTGGCAGAAATTTAAAAAAAATAGAATTAAGTTCTTTTGCTTCTGACCCTTCATGGTCATCTTTGTTAAAGTAGAAGATCTTAAAAACTTTGATATATTAAAAAATTTTGGAGGTACATATGAATTATCAAAAAATAATTATGTCTGTTCTTATTTTATTTATAGTTACTAACTGTTCTGAAACTAATGGTATATTTGGTAAAACAGGATCAGGTAGTGATCCCTTTGCAAATATTTCTCAGAGTTCATTAGAATATTTCTCTAATGAAGTGGGAGATACTGTATTATTTAAAGTAAATCAAAGTGTAATTGAACCTGATTACAGAGAAGTTTTAAATTCTCAAGCTAAATGGATTAAAGAAAATTCTATTGCTTTAGTTACTATTGAAGGACACGCTGATGAACAAGGAACAAGAGAATATAATTTAGCATTAGGAGCTAGGCGTGCAACTGCGGTAAGAAATTATCTCGTGAGCAAAGGGGTTTCAGAATCTAATTTAAGTGTTGTAACATATGGAAAAGAAAGGCCTTTAAGAATTTGCTCAGAAGAGAATTGCTGGTCTAAAAATAGAAGAGCCATAACAATAATTGATGGTAGTTCTTCTTAGATATAATATGAATAAAATTATCTATATCTGTTTTATTTTTTTGGTTGCTTTGGAAATTAAAGCAACTGAAAATCCATCCTTTGTACAAAAGAATATAAAAGATATTTTACTTGATATAAGTGAAAAAATAGAAAGTTTAGAGAAAACATTCCTATTACCTGATAATGGTTTTATAGAAGATGGAGATGCCTCTACTGCTTTAGTAGAACTTGATAAATTAAGAGTGAAACTAAAAAACTTAGAGGGTGAAATAGAAAAAATTGAATATAATATTGCATCTCAATTAGGACATATAAATAAAAATCTAGAAAAAATTTCTATATTAGTAAAACAATTTGATAATTCTTTTGAATTGGAAAAAAGTTATATTATTTCTGACATTAATAAAAAAGAAAATACTGGTGAGAAAATTGAATATGGTAAGTTAAATGATTTTCAATCCTTAAAAAGGGCAAAAATTTACATTGAGAATTCTGAATTTGAAAATGCAAAAGCTATTTTCAAAGACTTTGTAAAAAATTTTCCAAATAGTACCTTCTTACCAGAAGTATTTTTTTATTTAGCGGAAACATATTATAATACTGATAATTGGAAGTTAGCAGCAAATTCATATTTAGAATCCTTTAGTCTTGATCCTAAAGGTGACTTTGCGCCACAAGCTCTTTTTGGTCTTGCCATTAGTTTAGGAGCCTTAAAGCAATTTGATCAAGCTTGTCTTACATTAGAAGAAGTAGCTTTACGCTTCCCAGGTCAAAAGATGGTTACTAATGAAAATATTCTAGAAACAAAAAAATTACTTAGCTGTTACTAAATAAATTTAGATTAGTTAAAAATATGAATTTGCAAAACAAAATAGAATATGAATTTCAAAAACAAATGGAAGAATTGGACGATCATACAATTGGTTTAGCTGTATCAGGAGGGGGAGACTCAATTGCAATGTTGAATTTAGCTTCGGAATGGTCAAATTTTAAGAAAAAAGTAATCAAAGTTGTAACGGTAAACCATAATTTAAGAAATGAAGCTAAAAAAGAAGCAATTTTTACAAGAGAGCTTGTAAAAAAAATGGGACATAGCCACACAATTTTAGAGTGGAAAAAACTTTCAGATGGAGGAAATTTGCAAGCAGAAGCATCTTTTGCCAGAAAAAAACTTATAAGTAATTGGGCCAAATTGAATAATATTAATACAGTATTAGTTGCACATACTTTAGATGATCAAGTAGAAACAATTTTGATGCGATTTACAAGAGGTTCAGGTGTTGATGGTCTTGTAGGTATGAAAAAAGTTTCAAAATTAAAAGATATTTATTGGTATAGGCCTTTACTTAAAGTGAGTAGGGATGACTTAAGAAATTTTCTGAAAATAAAAAATCTAAAATGGATAGAAGATCCAACAAATCAGGATAGAAAATATTTGAGGGTTAAAACCAGAGATGTTATTTCACAATTAAAACAATTTGGAATAAATACCAATCTGTTAATCAATACTTCAAAAAGAATGGAAAATGCTAAAGCGGTACTCAATGATGTTGCAATAGAGGCATTTAATAAATACGTCACTTTAAAAAAATGGGGTGATGTTGAAGTTAACAGGGAGATATTTTCTTCTTTTCGAGAAGATACTTTTTTAAGAATATTAGCTGGTATTATTAGAGGTATTTCAGGAAGCATTTATCGACCAAGATATAAAGATTTGTTAAATTTTACAGATTCTATACTTAGTAAGAATTTTAAAGCAAGAACACTTAGTGGAGTTTTGGTGAGGGGTATTAATGAAAAAAAAATAGTGTTAAGGAGGGAACCTAGCTATCCATTTTTTATTTCAGAGCTAAGATCAAGAGAGTTAATTTGGGATGGGCGTTGGAAGATTTCAGTGTCTCGAAGCTTAAAAAAATTTGAGCATATAGGACCTTTGGGAAACTGTGGATATTTACAAATAAAAAATCATGTAGAAAAAAATCAGTCTATCGAAGGGTTTTTGAGTACGCCAACTTTATTCAAAAAAGATATGGTAGTTTCTTCTCCTATGCTAAAATATGGTGATGTATTATCTTGCAAATTGAAATACAATAAAAAACAATTTATAAATTATTTTATTACACATTGAATTAATTTAAATTACACTTATTTAATTGATGTAAGTATAATGGAGTTACAAAATTGGGTAATCTTAGGAATATAGCCTTCTGGCTTGTTTTATTTTTATTGGTCGTTGCATTATTTAATGTATTTAGTTCAGGAAGTAACTTAACTTCTTCCAAAGAAGTAAGTTATTCTGAATTTCTCATACAAGTTGAAAAAGGAAATGTTTCTGCAGTAAGACTTGATGGTGAAAGAATTATTGCAAGAGATAGTGGTGGAAACACTTATCAAGTTATACAACCCTCTGGAGCATCTACAGTACAAAAACTTGAAGATGCAGGTGTAGAAATACAAGCTGTAAAACAAGAGAAATCAGGCTTTATGTCCTCTCTAGGTTTATGGTTACCTTTCCTCGTAATTATCGGGATCTGGATTTTCTTAATGAATAGAATGCAAGGTGGAGGAAGAGGTGGTGCTATGGGTTTTGGTAAGTCTAAAGCGAAATTGCTTACTGAAAAACATGGAAAAGTTACTTTTAATGATGTAGCTGGAATTGACGAAGCTAAAGATGAATTAGAAGAAATTGTTGATTTTTTAAAGGACCCTCAAAAATTTGGGAGACTCGGTGGTAAAATACCAAAAGGTGCTTTGTTAGTTGGACCTCCTGGTACTGGTAAAACACTTTTAGCAAGAGCTATTGCTGGTGAAGCTGGTGTTCCATTTTTTACTATTTCTGGTTCTGACTTTGTAGAAATGTTTGTCGGTGTTGGAGCAAGCAGAGTAAGAGATATGTTTGATCAGGCTAAGAAAAATGCGCCATGCATTGTTTTTATCGATGAAATTGATGCTGTTGGTCGTCACAGAGGCGCTGGTTATGGTGGTGGTAATGATGAAAGAGAACAAACTTTAAATCAATTACTTGTAGAAATGGATGGTTTTGAGGCTAATGAAGGAGTAATTCTTATTGCTGCTACAAATAGACCAGATGTTTTAGATCCAGCGTTATTAAGACCAGGTAGATTCGATAGACAAGTTCAGGTACCTAACCCTGATATAACTGGTCGACATAAAATTCTTAATGTTCATGCTAAAAAAACTGTATTAGGACCTGATATTGATTTGAGAATAATAGCAAGGGGTACACCAGGTTTTTCAGGTGCTGACCTTGCTAATTTAGTAAATGAGGCTGCCCTGATGGCAGCTAGAATAGGTAAAAGATTTGTTACGATGGAAGATTTCGAAAATGCCAAAGATAAAGTAATGATGGGTGCTGAACGACGATCAATGGTTATGACGGAAGATGAAAAAAAATTAACGGCATATCATGAAGCAGGTCATGCTGTAGTTGGTCTACATTTGCCTCAGCATGATCCAATTCATAAGGCAACAATAATTCCAAGAGGAAGAGCTTTAGGTTTAGTGCTTAGTTTGCCAGAAAGAGATCATCTTTCTGTTACCAAACTCAAGTACAAATCAAAAATAGCTATGGCAATGGGTGGTAAGGTTGCTGAAGAGATCATCTTTGGCCCAGAAAATGTAACTTCCGGAGCATCTTCAGATATTCAACAAATTACCAAAATAGCAAGAGCCATGGTTACGCAATTTGGAATGTCTAATGAATTAGGCAATATAGATTTTATTAATGAACAGCAAACTTACCTTGGTCCTTCTACAGGAAATATTCAAGCAGGACCAGAAACTCAGGAAAAAATTGACTCTGAGATTAGACGAATTGTAGATGAAGGTTATGATACCGCTAAAAAAATATTAACAAAGAATAAAAGAAAATTAGATAATTTAGCTCTCGGATTGCTAGAATATGAAACGCTAACAGGCGATGAAATTACCAAAGTTATGAACGGAGAAAGTCTTATTAGGGCTGATGATATTGATGATATTGATGATAATGATAAAACACCTAGTCTAATCGCAGTTCCTAAATCTGGTCAAAAAAATAAGCCAAAGAAAGGTGATGGTGGTTTAAAACCTCAGCCACAAAATTAGAAGTCTTCAAAATTTTTTATATTAACTTCCCCCAAAGGTCGTATTCATTTGCTTCATCAACTTTTACACTAACTATTTGTCCCTGTTTTAAAACTTCAAAATTTTTATCAATGAAAAGGTTACCATCTATTTGTGGTGCGTCACCCTTAGTCCTACATATTGCACCTTCTTCATCAATTTCATCAATAATTACTTCTTGAATTGTCCCAACTTTTTTTGAAAGCTTTTTCTCTGATATTTCCTGTGCTTTTTTCATAAATCTATTCCATCTTTCCTCTTTTATTTCTTCTGATAAATGACCGCGTAAGCCATTTGCTTTAGCTCCTTTTACATTTTCGTATTTAAAACATCCAACTCGATCTAATTGAACTTCTTCTAGCCAATCAAGCAAATGCTGGAATTCATCCTCTGTTTCCCCAGGGTAGCCCACTATAAAAGTAGATCTTATTGTAAGTTCTGGTGTAATTTGTCTCCATTTCTCAATTAATTTTGAAGTATTATTTTTTTTAGCAGGCCTTTGCATTCTTTTGAGCACTTCAGGATGACTATGTTGAAAAGGTATATCTAAGTATGGTAAAATTTTATTATCAGCCATTAGAGGTATTATTTTAGTTACGTTTGGGTATGGATATAGATAATGCAATCGTATCCAAACGTCTAATTTTCTAAGTGATTTACATAACTCAATTATGTCAGTTTTATCTTTTTTATTTGATTTTTTAAAATCTATACCAAAAGCTGATGTGTCTTGAGAAATTACCAGTAATTCTTTTGTACCGTTATCAACTAATTCTCTTGCTTCATTTACAATGTCTTTGATACTGAAGGATTTCAACTTACCTCTTAAATTTGGAATTATACAAAATTTGCACTTATGATTACACCCTTCAGAAATTTTAAGATAGCTATAATGTTTTGGTGTGAGTTTTATACCTATGGGTGAAAGAAAATTTCTAATGGGTTTCTTTTGTTGTGGAAATGATTTTTGAACAGTACGCAGGACTTTATTTATCTCACTAGGCCCACTTATGGATAAAACTTTACCATTAAATTTTTTTATAGTGTCTTTATCTTTTCCTAAGCATCCAGTTATAATTACTTTTCCATTTTCATTTAGTGTAGAAGAAATTGTATTTATACTTTCTTCTTTAGCCGAGTCTATAAATCCACAAGTATTGACTATTACCAAATCAGCATTTCTATGATCCTTATTAATTTTATATCCATTGTGTGTAAGTGAAGTTAATATTTTTTCACTATCAACAAGAGCCTTAGGACATCCTAGACTGATTAACCCTATTTTTGGTTTTTGGTTAGGCAGTTGATCAATATTTTTCATAACTTAAAAAAAGCTCAGTTTAAATTTTTTGATATGCTTTAAATGAAAGGTTTTTCATGAATATGTGTAAGATATTTTTTTCCATTAATCAAAGTGAATAGACGGTTTTCATTATTTGCACAATCTTTATTAATCATGCCTAACGCTACTATTTTATCAAAATCAGGGGAGAATGCTCCTGATGTAACTTGACCAACAGTTTCATTTTTTTCATCTACTACCTTCCAAACGCTCTCACAATATATTTTCTCTTTATAGTTTATACTTATTGATTTGATTATTTTTTTTGGATTTCTGATTTTATCAGAGTTAAGTACTCTAGCACTAATGCACTGATTTGGAATTTTCTCTTGTAAAAACTTCCCAAGGCCACATTCGTAAGGTGTATTTTCTATTGTCATATCATTTCCGTATGATAATAAACCACCTTCAATTCGTTCAATTAAATTTGGACAGCCGGCTCTTACATTAAATTCTTTTCCCTCTTCAAAAAGGGCATCCCATAGTTTAATTGCTATTTTTGGTCCATTTACATAAATCTCATATCCGCCTTGTTTAGAATATCCTGATTTTGCAATTAATAATTTTTCACCGTCAAAATCAAAATTTTCGATGTCAAAAAGCTTAAGATTAGTAATTTTAGAACCAAATAATTTAGAAGCTAATAGTTCAGATTTTGGGCCTTGAATTGCTAATGGTGAGATGTCAGGTTCTGTCACTTTTACATCTAAATTTAGTGAAGATACTATTCCATCTATCCAAAGTAGAACATCACTATCAGCAATAGAGATCCAAAATTTGTAATTTGAAATCTTTACAATTACTGGATCATTTATCATAAAACCTTTTGAATTTACTAGTGGAACATAGAGACACTTATTTTCAGCTAGTTTTTCTAAATTTCTTGGGGTAATTATTTTTAAAAGCTTAAAACTATCTTTTCCTTCAATTTCAACTTGTCTTTCACAAGATACATCCCAAATCTGTACTTCTCTTTTAAGATGGTGGTAATCATCTTCAACACTTTCAAAATAAGTTGGTAAAAGCATATGGTTATAAACAGTAAATCCTTTTACTCCATTTTCTATAACCCTGTCAGTAAAATGGGTCTTTCTAATTCTTCGAGATAATGAAAGAAAGTGTGAAGACATTATAAAGCCTAGTAAAAAATTGAAAATTAATTGATTTTAGTTGTCGCTGCTAGATATTCTATCAATGCTGCTAATTCATCACTCTTTTTTATACCTTTAAAATTCATTTTTGTACCTGTGATGTATTCTTTTGGATTCTCTATGAATGAAATAAGAGTTTCCGTGTTCCAAATCAACCCTTCTTGACCCATTTTTTTAATGTTTTTGGAATATTTTTTATAATCTTCTAATTGACCAGCAACTCTCCCAAAAATATTGTTGAGATGGGGACCTGTTCCATTTTTAGCATTTAATCCAATTCTATGACAAGCCTTACATTTTTTAAAAACTTTTTCTCCATCTTTTATTAATTTAGCATCCAAACTGACAGTTTTGACTGTATCATCTTCATTAGAATTACTATTATCAGAAACATCCTCTTCTTCTGGGGTAACGTCCAAAACAACTGCTCTTTTCGTAATATTGGCTTCTTTTTTACAGTCTTTCATACATCTTTTATTATAAATTACATTTTCTAAATCTTCACGATTATCTTGATAAAAATTTTGCTCGTTAGGTAGACGCACTTCTTCAAAATTTGAATTTGAAAGTTCGAAATCTTCGTCTACTAAATCGTTCAAATACATAATATACGCTGTTATTGAATAAACTTCGTCATTACTTAAAGATTGTGCGTTCCCAAAAGGCATAGCTCTATGAACATAATCCCATACTGTTGATAAGTAAGGCCAGTAAGAACCAACAGTTTTAACAGGATCTTCACTATCTAAAGTGTCAAATCCGCCTGCCAACTCTGGCCATCGGTCTATACCTTCTCCAAAATCACCATGACAGCTCGCACAATTATCTGTATAAAGCTCTTCACCAATAATTACAGATCCAGATCCCACAGGTAGACCTTTCCCATCAGGTCTGATATCAATATCCCAAGACGCAATTTCGTTATCTGTTGCAGGTCTGCCTAAACCAAGAGACTGTGAATAGGCAAAACTATAAAAAACGAATAAAAAGAATATAATAAAAAATGAACTAAGAAACTTCAACATTTTCTGATATTCCATTGCTATCAAGAGCCCACGTTTGTATTCCATTATTATGATAAATTGAGTTTTCTCCTCTAATGGATCTTAATTGATCTTTAGTAGGTTGAACATACCCTGTATCGTCTGTTGCACGGCTTTGTAACAGCAGAGGTTTTCCATTCCAATTAAATTCTAAATAAAATCGATGCATAGATTTAGTATCAGCTGGTCCACTCAGTCTAGCTTCTAACCAATTTATTCCACCGTCCAAGCTAACATCAACTTTATCAATTTTTCCACGTCCAGACCAAGCTACACCAGTTATGACTGTAGGTCCTTTTCCGTGTAATAATGGTGCCTGAGGGCTAGGATTTGTAATAACCGACTTTGCATCCATTTCCCATGTAAATCTTCTAGCATTTCCATCACTGAATAAATCTGTGTATTTAGAAGTTTCTTCTCTATGGTGCCATGGTTTGTCCCCTACTTCAATTCTTCTAATCCATTTGATCCACATATTTCCTTCCCAGCCTGGTACAACAAGCCTTACAGGATAACCTTGTTCAGGTCTAAGGGACTCCCCGTTCATTTTAAAGGCTATCAAGCAATCGTCCATTGCTTTCTTTATTGGAATTGAACGCGTCATAGCAGAGGAGTCCGCACCTTCTGCTAAAATCCATTTTGCACTATTTTTTAAACCAACTTCTTTTAAAATATCTTTTAATAGTATCCCAGTGTATAAAACATTATGTATCATTCCGTGAGTGAATTGGCATCCATTTAACTGAGCTCCCCGCCATTCCATACCAGAATTTGCAGCACATTCTAGAAAATAAAGTTTATTTACTCTAGGAAATCTAGCTAGATCACTTAAGTCAAAGATAGTATTTTGATTAACTAAACCATTAATCATAAATCTGTATTTTTTTGGATCTATTAGAGCTACCCCACCATGGTGCCTTTCAAAGCAAAGTCCATTAGGAGTAATAGTACCGTCTAATTCGTGAAGAGGTGTGAAATTGACTGAACTTGTTGGATCAGCTGTTAACCAAGGAACATTACGTCTTATTACGTGTTTTTCATATTCGCTAGGATAACCATAAGGACTAGCGTCTACCCCATCACCAAGTTCACTATTCCAGGTTTGCATTTCTGTAATAGCTTTATCATCTGCATTTGAGGCAATTGTCTTTTTACTAGATATAAAAGCACTTCCTGCAGCTAAAGATCCAACGACAAATTTTCTTCTAGAAGTTTTTAATTTTCTTACCATATCATTCTCATATTTAAATATTTTAATAATTCAAATAATTAACCTGTTATAACATTAACAGAATTATTTTTTTCAATTTGTATTATCTTTTTCCTTCTTATATATTTCTCTACTAATTCCCAGACTGGAGGACCTTCAGTATTTTCATTTACTGATGCCCAACCTCCAACCTTGTAGCTTTTTTCAGGTTCAATTTTATCCCCTGTCTTTAACATTGTCATCTCTGAAATTCTATTTCCCTGTTTTTTATTAATATCAATTCTATAACCCATTCCTCCTACTCTTACCATGTCTCCACCTTGTTGATAATAAGGATCTGGGTTGAATAAATTATCAGCTACATCTTCAAGGATAATCTTTAGAGTATTACCTGTCATTTCAGTTAAATATACTTTGGGATAACTCATAGCTGTTGCATTATAAATATCTTCTACAGTAATTTTACTGTCAGGTATTAAACTAGGTCCCCATCGAAAGCCAGGTGATAAAGCGATATCTGCACCTCTTTCTTCAATTATTGCATTACATATTAAATCATCCCATGTCCCATTGAAATTTCCTCGTCTGTATAGAAGAGATTCAGTCTCACCAATTTCTTCTTTTAAAACGGAAATAAAAGGTTTTCGTTCCTCTTCGATTAAAGCTCTCATTTCTTTATCTTGTGAAATAACATCTGAAAAAATTGGTATTAATCTATATTTAAAATCTTTAATACCTTTATCCACATTCAAATCAATTCTGCTTAAAAACTTACCATTACTACCCGATGCAACAAGGAGTGTTTTATTTTCAAAAACGGGTTTTGGTAAAGCATCATGAGTATGTCCACAAAATATAATATCTATTCCCTTGATTCTAGAAGCTAGCTGTCTATCAACATCAAACCCATTATGGGATAACAAAACTACTAAATCAGCATTTTTACTTTTAACTTCATTTACAATTTGTTGAATATTTTTTTCTCTTATTCCAAATGAAAGTCCTGGAAACATCCAAGAAGGATTGGCAATCGGCATATAAGGAAAAGCCTGGCCAATAATTGCAATACTTTTTCCATTTTGCTCTGCAAAAGTATAGGGTTGAAAAGCTCTTTCATCCCATTCAGTATCAAAAATATTGGCCCCTAGGAATGGAAAATCTATATGATTTTCGACTAATTCCATCACTCTTTCAATACCTAGAGTGAATTCCCAATGGCTTGTCATAGCATTCACTCCTAAAAGATTAAATGCTTTGACCATATCCATCCCATTTGTTTTTAGTGCAGTATAACTTCCTTGCCAGGTATCTCCGCCATCCAATAATAAAGCATTTGGCCTTTCCGACCTGATTGATTTTACTACTGTTGCTATTCTATCAAGCCCACCCATTTTTCCATAAGATTTTGCAAGTGAGCTAAAACCTTCTGAAGAAAGAGAATATGCATCAGCACTATTAATGGGGATATCAAAATATTTTAAAAATTCTTTTCCAGTAATGTGCGGTGGTTTACCTAAAACATTACCAACTCCTAAATTTATATCTGGTTCTCTGAAATATAATGGTTTTAACTGACCGTGAATATCAGTAATGTGCATTATTGAGACATTCCCAAAGCTTTTAAAATCTAACAGATTTTTTTCGGAAATTTGTTGTTGTGCCATTACTTTAGCAGAATTTCTCATTCCCAAAGAATTGAAAATAAATGCCGATGCAATTGAAGCTTGTAAAAAATGTCTTCTTGAAATCATATTTGAGTATCCCCCCCAAAAAAAACCCCCAAAACCTTATTATACGATGATTTTGGGGGTTTTTTGATGCAAAAGTTTGTTTAGAAAAAATTAATTCCTGACTGATGGTGTTTCAGATGACAAACCATTTCCTCTAGAAGCAACATACAATTCTAGAGCTCTAAATTCATCACCACCAACTTTATGAGGAGTAGCCCTAATATTTTTCATACAACCCTTAAACCTTCCATGAATAGAATTAAGTTTAGCATTTTTAAGTCTGTATGTAGGAAAACCATTAATTTGACCTTGGCTGAGATGATCTGCACGAATCATTACTCCATAGTTATCCTCATGGCAATTTGCACAGGACATATCTAACTGACCAACTCTTGTATAAAATAATTCTTTTCCTAATTTCCACATCGGTTGAACTTCACCGTCAATCTTAACATTCATAGTCATACCCCTTGATTGTAGACCAATCAATGCAACTATGGAGTCCATTGGTGCTCCTCCCCATTTCAGTGGCTCTGCGCCCATCTGCTCAGTTCGACAATTGTTTACATGATCTTCCATCGACCATAATGCACCAGCAGAAGCATTCCATTTCGGCATTACAGTTCTAAGGCCTTTAAACTCAGATGCATCTCCATGACAAGAAGCACAAGATTTATTTTTGGAACCTTCAACTTTATTCCACAAGTCGATACCCTTATCTACAAAAATCATTCCTGGATTTTCAAAGTCATCCATTTGTAATGATTGTGTTTCTTTTATCCGAAAGGTCCAACCTGATCTAATCTCATCAATATTTTCCATATGACTTGGAGCTTTTGTCCTAGTTAATATCGGTTGACCTTCAACTACTAATTCGGCTGACTCATCGGCCGAAACAAAAGATAAATTTAGACCAAAAATCATTAATAATGTTATCAATATTTTTTTTGAAAAAATCATTTCTTCCCCTTAACTAACTTACCGTAATCTTTTTTGTTTTTTCGTATACAGATCCATCATCATCATACCATGTGAATTTGAATTCTCCACTTTCTGGTACTATAGCTTCGAATTGAAAGTATGGATTTACAGAAATCCCTGCTTTCATATCAAAATCAACCACATTCGAACCATTAAAATCACAAGTAAATCTATTTATTATAGACTGAGGTATCTTATTACCATCTGCATCTTTTCTCAAACCAGTCTCCATTTTGTGACTAATAAGAGTTTTGATAGTTATGGATTCACCAGCACTTGCTTGTTTCGGAACTTTTATTCTTGGTTTTACCCCTTTTGCCATTTTTATCTCCTTAAATACCTATTAACCACCACATCCGCCAATGGTTACTTTTACCTTTTGAATATCTTGTATAAAGCTACCATCCTCTAATTTGGCTATTGCCAAAACATCTTGAGTTTTTCTCAATCTTATTCTTGTGGAAGCTGATCTAGTTGCCGAAAGTGGACCAAATTTAAATGTAACAACATCTGGTCCTGGATTTCCAAGTGCTAATATTTTGATCGCTGTTGCTTTTTTTGATTCTACACTAATTGGAACAGTGTTCCCATTCTCTGCTATTTCAGGTGTAGTAAGCATAATATCACCAGAACCAATATTAGCTCCACCAGTAAATTCTTTAATAATTTCTTCTGCAGATTGCCCATCGGATTGAGCTAATAAATTTATAGGTAATAGTGAGGCGACAGCAACACCTGCTCCTGTAATTACTACTTTTCTCCTGCTAATCTTCATTTATTTCTCCCAGCTTAATTCTTTTATTCTTTTAATGTTTGAAGATATGCCAAAACATCTTCTACTTGTTGTGCTTTTAAAATTGTTTTTCCTTCAAACTTTTTTAATATCCTGTTATATCCATTATCTTTATAAAATGCTGGCATAATTGTACCCTCAAATACTTTTTTAGAATTAACAAGCATGCCACGTAATTCAGCAGCTGTCCATCTGTCGGCAACTCCATCCAAAACAGGTCCAACTGCGCCATGAAAAGTTTGTTCAGACATTTCAGAGTTAACATGACAGGCTAAGCAATTTCCCTGCTTTCTATTCATGAATACTTTCCTTCCATTTACTGGATCACCTGTAACTCCAGTAAGAGAAGCAGTGACAGCTCCATATTCGTCAGCCACTACGTCAGATGGCGCTACTTCTGCGAATAAGGTTCCTGAAAAGAAAATAATAAATGAGAACGATAATAATATTTTAAATTTATTCATACTTATAACCTCAGCTACCTTTTATAAACAAAAATACAGTTGCTTTAAAACGTGTATAGATAGATGCTAGCTGTTATTTAATCTTCTTGCAATAAATTTTTGAAGATGTTCTTCACCTTCATAACCCTTTAGTAATATCCACTCTAAAAGAAGTCTTGTAGTTCCTTTAGCAAAAGCACCAGGCATTGTAACTACTGAAGCTTCTGAAGCAATTGTCTCCCCACTTATCTCTTCTGGAAAAAACATTACCGTAGGAGTGAACATAACTCCCCACTTTTTTACAATTTCCTTTTCTGGTAAAGTTTCTCCGTCAAAATCAGTTACTTCTAAATCTCCAAAAATATTAATCCTTATAACAAAAAAATCATCTTGTAATGTAGATGCTATTTCAGGAATGGAGTAGACTTTTTCATGCATTCTCTTGCAATATCCACATCCTTTTTGTTCAAATAAAATCATAAATCTTTTTTGATCTTGATTAGCCTCTTCTAAATCTTCATTGAGGTCTTTAAAAGTTTCAATAATCCATGGCTGCTCATAAAGCCCATCTTCACCAATCACTAAAGCATTAAGATAAAAAGGTAGAGATAAGAATACAAAAATCACAAATATATTTTTCATAATTTTCTCATATTTTTAAAGTTTTTAGCCTATAGTTGAAAAACCCGGAAAAGTTTCGATGAGCCAAAAGGATATTAGTGACATATTATTACTTACAATTAGAAAAGCAAATATTAAAAGAAAAACACCCATACTTTTTTCGAAGTAACTCATAAATTTTTTATTTTTTTGAATTAGTGAAAGAAAAGGATTTGTAAAAAAGGATGCTATCATAAAAGGTATTGTCATAAAAAAACCATATGTGAAAAGAAGTAACGCACCGTGAAACATACTATTTTTATCAGCAGCTATAAATAAAACAGTTGCTAATGCAGGTCCTACGCAAGGTGTCCATCCGAATCCAAATGCTAATCCCATTAAAAAACTTCCAATAAATTTTGAAGGTGCTATTGTTGATGATAGTCGAAACTCTCTGTAAAAAAAAGAAAATTTAAGTAAACCTAGAAAGTGTAAAGCGAAAACTGATAATATTATTGCTGCAATTATATTAAGCTCTGGTCTAAATTGTCTAAATAATTGGCCAATTGAAGAGGCAGCTAAGCCCATCAACATGAATACTAGAACAACACCAGCAGAAAAAAATACAGTATTGACTATTAATTTTTTTCTTAATTTATTATTTAAGGATCTCTCATTTTTAAATTCTTCCATTGAAATCCCAGCTAAATAACAGAGGTAGAAAGGTACTAATGGTAAAACACATGGAGAAAAAAAAGATAGTATTCCTGCTAAAGCAGCTCCGCTATAACTTATACTTATATCCATAGTTCAGACTTTTCTTTTTAAAATATATTTAATCATATATAGTATTTTTTAAATTTTATACAGCTTTTGGATAGCAAAAAATGAAATTACTATTTAAAAATCCTTTGTCTTTTTCATATTTGATTTTGTTTTTATTCACTTATCCTAATGGTTCTTTACCAAATTCATTTAATTTAAAATTATTAATGATTGACGACTCTGGTTGTCCTTATTGTGAGTTATGGGAAGAAGAAGTTGGATACAAATATTCTAAAACTACGGAAGGTAAACTCGCTCCTTTAATTAGGCATCACTATGGCTTAGCATTGCCAAGTGAAATTATTTTGAACTTTGAACCAGTTTTTACTCCAACATTTATACTTCTAGAAAATAATTTAGAAAAATATAGATTTGAAGGCTATTTAGGTGAGGAATTTTTTTGGTCTTTTTTGGAAGAATATCTTGGAAAAATCACCAGTGCCAAAAAAAAATGACTAAGTCTAAAACTTGGTATTCTTTTTGCAAAGTTCATTTTAACTACAGGAGATATCATAATGAACACAAAACAGCCCTCAGATTTAATAGTAGAAGTTTTTGCAGTTGCAGTATCAGAATTGGTAGCTCTTGGTCTTTCAAGGGAAGAAGCAGTTTTAGGATTATTAAGTCAAGCTGCAGTTCAGGCAAACCCTGGAGCTATGGTTCATGCTGCTGTGTTACACCAGAAATTTCATTCTGATTTTGTAGAAACATAGTGTTTTAATCAAATCCTATAAATTTTGCTATTTCATTTAGTGAAGCTCTTTCAGTTTTTAAATTATTAATTACGTTTGAAGTATCCATGTAGCCAATTGATATCCCACAAAACAGCATCAAATTTTTTGGTGCTTTTGTATGTTTATTAACCAAATCTTGAAATGATGCCCATGATTCTTGGGCACAAGTATGTAAATTATTTTCCAGTGCTAACAATAATACACTTTGTATGAACATCCCAACATCTGACCACTGTGGATACCCCATAGTTCTATCGATATAAACAAAAATACCTACTGGAGCACCAAACAATTCAAAATTTTTTCTGAACTGTTCTCTTCTTTTTTCTTTTTCCTCCCTTTTTATGTTAAGGATTGAGTACATGTCTTCTCCACACCTAAATCTTCTATCAAAATAAATTTCTGACAAATTTTTTGGATAAATTGCATATTCTGTAGGGTGACCTTTCGGAAATTTTAGGAGTTCTTTCTTAACATCGTTGATTAAATTATTTAATTTTTTATCTGCAAGCACAAAGACCTGCCAAGGTTGAAGGTTGCCTCCAGAAGGTGACTTTGCTGCTTGTTTAATTATATTTTTAATAATTTTTTTATTAACTTTTTTGGATAAAAAAGAACGACAGCTTATCCTCTTGTTCAATGCTTCAGATATTTTCATTTACTTAAACCCAATAAATAAATTAAAAAAATAAAGTAAATAATAAAATTTAATTAAACAATAAATATTATTTCTCGTATCTGTAAAATTTTTAATTAGGTTCTATCTGAATTGTAATTCTCTTACATCCCAGTAGCCATCAGTAGATTTAAGTTTTTCATTAGTTTCAATAATATCAAAAATATTTTCACCTTTGCTATTGATTGCAAAAATATCTGCATCATTGTCTATTAAAGCAAAAATTACTTTTGAGTTGCTATTCCACTTAGCCGCTTCATGAAGTGGAGTTCTCTCCACTTCAATACCAATGTTAACTGTAGCACCAGATTCTATGATTTCTAACACTACTTTAGGATCCTTATTCCATCCTGCTGCCCCATGAAGTGGAGATATCCCGTATTTAGTAAGAGCATTTGGATTTGCTCCTGCGTTAAGCAGTAATTTGATCTTTTCATAAGAACCAAATGGTGCTGCTAAGTGAAGGGGTGTCCTTTTCATATCGTCTTCAGCGTTGATATCTGCTCCAAAAGCTAAGAGTAATTTAACTATTTTCTCATTTTTGTTAAATTTAGAGCTATGAAGTGGTGACCATTTATTACTATTTTTCGCATTAACATCTGCTCCAGCACGAATTAATGTTTCCAGTACAACTGGATTATGGTTTCTTGAAGCTGCATCATGGAGTGCTGTACCTCCAGAAGCATTTCGAGCGTCTATTTTAGATCCTCCTTGAATAAGTAATTTAATTACTTTTGGGTCTTTACTGTATAGGGAGGCTAAATGTAATGGTGTTCTTCCCATTGAATCTCTTACACTTAAACTTTGACCTTCATTCAAGCAAGATATAATTTGCTTTGAATTTACATTCTCCCAATAAGGTTTAATTTCAAGTATTGGATTTCCATTGACCCATTTTTTACAAACATCAGCACCAGACAATCCTGGGAAAAAAAACAAAAAGGTCAGTATAAAAAATAATTTTAAATTACATATCTTCATTTTAAATATTAAATAATCCAAAGAACTTAATACTAAACGTCTATATTTCTAAGAATTTTATTACTTTAAGCTGTAAATACAAAATTAATCAAATTATTTAACTTAAAAGTTGAAAAATTTAATTCATGATATAGATTGTATCTTACCTCGGGGTGCTATTTGCTGAGATGATACTTCAAACCCGTTGAACCTGAACCGATTAGTATCGGCGTAGGAAAGGCTTTATCCTAAACTGCGACTTTACTTAATCATCTAAATAAATAGGATTTATAATGATTATTAGAAAACTAGTTTTGTTAATTTTTCTCTTTCCAGTTATTGCTTTAGCTGAAACTACTTCAACTTTAACAATTTATGCTCCAGATTATTTTATTTCTGAATGGGGACCTGGTCCAAAAATAAAGGAAGCATTTGAAAGAAAATGTAGTTGCAATTTAAAATATGTATCTGGTGATCCTTTGTCAAAATTAATGCTAGAGGGAAAATCTACAAGAGCAGATATATTGATTGGTTTAAGCTCAGATCAAATTTTGAAAGCTAGAAAATTAAATTTATTTGATAAAATCAATTTTGATTTTTCTTTACCACAACTTCCAATAAATTGGAAAGATCCTACTTTCTTACCTTTTGATTGGAGTTATGTTTCATTTATATATGATAATACAAAGATCATAAATCCTCCAAAAACATTTATTGAACTAGCTAATGATCCAAGAGATTATAAAATTATTATTCAAGATCCAAGAACATCGCCTTCAGGTCTAGCACTTAT
The DNA here is from genome assembly GCA_902570265.1 of uncultured Alphaproteobacteria bacterium. Lineage (GTDB taxonomy): Bacteria > Pseudomonadota > Alphaproteobacteria > Rhodobacterales > Rhodobacteraceae > CACIIZ01. Next base: position 24,315 of record CACFXF010000028.1, read on the forward strand.
ATTATGGATAAAATCGATATACGGTGATGAAGCATTTGATATTTGGTCAAAACTTTCGTCTAAAATTTTAACAGTAACAAAAGGTTGGTCAGAATCTTATGGTATGTTTACATCAGGTGAAGCGGAGATGGTATTATCTTTTATTACGTCTCAAGCTTATCACGAGATAGCTGAGAATGATAAAACAAAAACTGCTCTTATAATGAATGAAGGTCACTATGTTTATGTAGAATTAGCTGCGAAAGTTATTAAAGAAAAGAATAAAGACTTATCCAATCAATTTATGGAATTCATACTTACACATGAATTTCAAAAAATAATACCATTATCTAATTGGTCTTTCCCAGTTAATCTACCTGAAGAAAATTGGCACATAGGATTTCAAAACCTACCTAAACCAGAGAAATCTATTTTTATAAATGAAGATAATTCGGCTGAGATTAGGATACTTGCAATTGAAGAATGGCTAAAAGCAATGACAAAATAAATATATCAAATTTTACTTCAACTATTGCTATAGTTTTCATATTATTCCAAACTTTTGGCTCAATATTTGTGGTATTTTTTTGGTCGAGGGATAATTTTTATTTATTAAATTCTTATGAATTTAAGGTATTATATTTTACTCTAAAACAAGCATTAATTTCGTCTCTTTTAGTATGTCTTTTAGCTATTCCCATTTCAAAAGCAATTTTTAGGAATAATTTCATGTTAAAAGGCATTTTCATAAAAATCATGGGCTTGCCTTTTATATTCCCCGTTGTTTCTGCAATTTTTAGTATAATTTTGATTTTTGGAAATAATGGCTTTATAAACACTATTCTTGAGATGTTGGGATTTTCTAAAATTTCGATTTATGGATTAAAAGGAATAGTAATAATTAATATTTTTTTTAACCTACCCCTAGCAGTCAGATTTCTTATACTCGCATGGAATGAAATACCTAGTGAACAATTGAAATTAGCCAAATCTTTAAATGTAAAGTCTTTAAATTATTTTAAACTAATTGAATTACCTATGCTTAGATCCATCTTGCCTAGTACCTTATGTATTATTTTTTTGATATGTATATCAAGCTTTTCAGTTGCATTAACTCTTGGCGGTGGTCCAAATTCTACTACGTTAGAAGTAGCAATATATCAAGCTTTAGTATTTGACTTTGATTTTGCTAAAGCTTCTTCTTTAGCAAGTATACAATTTTTAGTTTGTATAATTTTAGCAATATTTGTAATTTTTTTTAGTCAAAAAAATAGCTCATTAGCTTCACAGGAAATTAAATTTTTTGGAGTTAATTCTCTATATATGGAAAGAAGTTTAATAGATTGGTTCTGGATAATATTTGCAGTTTTATTTTTACTTGTTCCAATTTTATTTTTAATTTTTACAGGTTTTTTTGGGATATTTTATTTACCTAAAACTATATTTTTAGCAGCTTTAAATTCTGTTGTTTTGGCTGTATTTTCTGGATTTCTAGGAGTATGCCTTGCATTATCACTTGCTAATTTTTTTGTAAATTTAACTTCCTCTTCTAAATATTTTGAAATCTTAAGTATTTTTATTTTAGCTACTTCTCCAATAGTGATGGGAACAGGTCTTTTTTTAGTTTTGAAAACAATATTAAACCTTGAAATTTTGACACCATTATTAGTCATAATTATAAACGCTACAATGAGTTTACCATTTATGCTTCGCGTTTTATTACCTGCAGTAACTAAGGTTAATGAAGATACTGGAAAATTGTCTGATAGCTTAGATATTTATGGATTTGATAGATTTAGGTTAATTACTTTTCCTACAATATTTCCTTCTATTTCCTTTTCAATGGGTCTGGGATGCGCATTATCTATGGGTGATTTGGGTGTAATTACTCTATTCTCATTTGCTGATTTTCAAACTCTTCCATTAGCAATATACAGACTAATGATGTCATATAAGATGGATCACGCTATAAGTAGCTCAGTATTACTAATAATAATATGTTTTTTTCTATTCCAGTTGTTTGATTATCTAGGGAAATTGTATGCTTTGCGTTAATAATCTTGTTATCGATTTAGAAAATTTCAGGTTAACTGCTGATTTTAAAATTGAAACAGGTTCACATATCGCAATTGTTGGACCATCAGGTGCTGGCAAGTCTACTTTTTTGAACGTTTTAGCAGGTTTTATTCCTTTAAAATATGGAAACATTGAATGGAACAAATCATGTATTGCAAAATTAGAACCAGGGAAAAGACCACTCAGTATTTTGTTTCAAGATTATAATTTATTTTCTCATTTAAATGTAATAGAGAATGTCGCCATAGGTTTGAAACCCAACTTAAAACTTAGTGATCTTCAGTTAGATTTAGTTAATTTTGCAATAGAAGAAGTAGGATTATCTAAATTTAAATTCAAATCTCCCTCGAAGCTATCCGGTGGTCAAAAGACAAGAGTTTCACTTGCAAGAGCTATGGTTAGATCTAAGCCTATTTTATTATTAGATGAAGCATTTTCAGGTTTAGGCCCAGCTTTAAGATCTGAGATGATTGAACTAATGAAAAATCATGTAACAAAAAACAATATTACATTATTAATGGTATCTCATCATATTAAAGATGCTGTTGAACTTAATCAAAAAGTTCTTTTTGTAAGTGAAGGACAATTTATGAAACCAATCAATGTAAGTGATTTTATAAATAGTTCTGATAAAAGAATTAGAGATTATATAGGTTTATAATTGATATGGGATTGTAATTTAAGATAATTGTTTGTTATTTCATATTTGAATTTATTATTTAATAAATCAAGTCCTAGTAATGAAATCCGTGGACCCTTGAAATTTTTAGTTGCTACAAGAAAAGAAATTTCACC
>CACFXF010000029.1:0-5000 GCA_902570265.1 uncultured Alphaproteobacteria bacterium
CTAAGTACAAAATATAAATAAGTTAATTTGTTTCAATATTTTCGCTTAGCCTTTAATTTTATGGTGCCTCCAGAGAGACTCGAACTCCCGACCCACTAATTACAAATTAGTTACTCTTCTAGTGAAAATGGTACATCACCATTTTTCTAAAAGTAAAGTTTCAATAAAAGCGGCAATGATCGTGGCAATTTCTTATTTCCCACTGGTATTGTCCTCTTCTAATAATTGTATATCTTATTGATTTAATTGATTATTATTTGGTTATGGAGAGAGGATTTGAACCTCTGACCTTAAGTTTAGTTGGATTGGAAATGAATTCAATGACTTAGCAGATATTGGAATTGCTAGGCTTCTAACTTAGTGGCATAATAAAGCGTTGTAGTTATTTTATATCAATACCCCTTTTTCAATTTTTTTAATAAAAAAAAATTCTAATATTTACTACACTACTATATTAAGTCGTTTAAATTCTTTAAAGCAAGCAATTGTGATATGATGAAACTTACAATAGATCAAACATTGAAAAAGGGTGTTGAAGCCCATAAAGCCGGTAAGTTACAAGAGGCTGATCATTTTTATACAGCAATTCTTAAAGCACAACCAAAACATTCTGATGCCAATCATAATATGGGGGTTCTAGCTGTCGGTATCGGCAAAGTCCAAGAAGCACTACCTTTCTTTAAAACGGCATTAGAAGCCAATCCAAGTATTGCTCAATTCTGGCTCAGTTATATAGACGCCTTAATTAAATTAAATAGAGTGGCTGATGCAAAATTAGTTTTGGGTGAAGCAAAAAGTAAAAGTATAAAAGGGGATAGTTTTGAGCAAATAGAGCAACGTTTGATTGGTTTGGAAAAAGGTATAGATGTTAAAGTTGATTCTAGTAAGTCACAAGAGCCACCAAAAGAACAGTTACAAAATCTGATTAATATATATACTCAAGGTCTGTTTCAAAAAGCTCTAGCTCAGGGTTCGGAATTACTGAAAGATTTCCCTAACTCCATCAATCTATACAATATTATTGGTGCAGCCAATAAAGATTTAGGCAAGCTTGATAAAGCCATAGAGGCATACAATAAAGCTCTTTCACTCAATCCTAATTATGCTGAAGCCTATTACAATATGGGTAATGCTTTGAAAGATCAGCTAAAGCTAGATGAGGCGATAGAGGCTTACAACAAAGCTCTCTCCATTAAGCCTGATTATGCCCAAGCCTACAATAACATGGGTAATATTCTCCAAAACCAAGGCAAGTTAGATGAAGCGGTAGAAGCTTACAACAAAGCTATTTCACTCAAGCCTTATTATGCCCAAGCCTACAATAACATGGGTAATATTCTCCAAAACCAAGGCAAGTTAGATGAAGCGGTAGAAGCTTACAACAAAGCTATTTCACTCAAGCCTGATTATGCTGAAGCCTACAATAATTTGGGAATTACACTCGAAAGAAATGGGCAATTAGAAAAAGCATTAGAGATATATGAAGAAAGCATTTACAGAATACCTAAAAATATACTTTTAAAAATGAACTTGGAAAGATTGAAAAGTAGACTAGTTCCCTCATGGCATATAAATATGATGAATGATAATCATAGGAATGATGCTTATTTTGAGGCAATAAAACTTGCTGTTTCGAAGAATTACACTGTATTAGATATTGGGACTGGTTCGGGCTTATTATCAATGATGGCAGCAGATTCTGGTGCAAAAAAGATAATAACTTGTGAATCCTCTAGGAATATCTCAAACATTGCAAAAAAAATTATTGCTGACAATGGTTATAATGAAATAATTAAGGTAATTAATAAAAAATCAACTGATTTGATAGTTGGTAAAGACCTTCCAGAAAAAGTAGATTTAGTAATTTCAGAAATTTTATCATCTGAATTTGTTGGGGAAGGAGTTCAATCCACTATTTTAGACGCAAATAATAGACTGATGAAATCAACTGGAAAAATGATTCCTGAATCTGGAGAAATCAGGATAGCTTTAATTGGGGAAAGTTCAGAAGTTTTGGAAAGTGTGTTTATAAATAAAGTAGGGAAATTTGATTTAACTAAATTTAATTCAATTTCAGGAAATAAGGTAAATGTTAAACTTAAAGAAAAACCCAATATTTTAAGTGATACAGAAATTGCTTTTAAAATAAATCTTTTTGGATGCAAAAATATTACTGAACAAGAAAAGATAATTGTTTTTACAGCAAAAAAGAGCGGCATGTGCTACGGATTGATACAATGGATGAGAATAAATATTTATAAAAAAGTAAAATACGAAAATATGCCGGGTGAAACAGCCTCACATTGGGGCACTCCAATTTATCTATTTGATGAACCTGTTAGTTTAAAACTTGGAGAGAAAATAAAAATTAAAGCTTCACTTTTTAATGACAGAGTTTGGTTTTGTGAAGTTCTTTAAAATTCTGTGAAAATTAATATTATATAAATAATATTATTTTTTATATATTTAATTGATGTCATTTTATACCAAAAAAAGTTTCTTCAATTGATCTTTCTATATTTCAAAAAACTAAACCACTTGCAGTAATAACCTAAGGTGGGATTGAACCTGTTTTGGATAACGGATCTAGCAAAAACTCTTTATTTGCAGAAAGCCTTATAAAATATTTAAGAAAAACCAAAGAGCCTTATACAACTTTGGAACTTTATCATATTCTTAGAAATGAAGTAGAGGAAACTTCCAATAATTTAGGTCATAAACAAACACCAGAATGGGGACAAATTCGTAACTCAAAGTATGAAGGACCAGATTTTGTTTTCATTCCTAATTAAGTATTAGTAAAGACTTATGTAATAAGATTATATATTTCACCCTAGTTACTTTAATTCTCAAGTGTTTTAAAATTTGGTGTGATTGATTTAAGCGTATTTTAATTAATAGATAAATCTTGTAGTCGGGAGGACCTGTACCTCCCATTTTTTTTGTACAAAAGTAAGTTCATTAATCTGAAGGAGAATTACCAAGATGCTAATTGTAAAATAAATGAGGACTTGCAAAGTAACACTTGCTAGCCATATCCAACATAGGAGCATTTAGGAAGTATATATTTTGTAATAAATTTCAAAGGAACATTGGTTGCGGGGAGAGGATTTGAACCTCTGACCTTTAGGTTAGGTGGCTTATCAATGAAATCAATGACTTAGCAGTTAGTGGAGTTGCTAGGCTCATAACCTGCACTTAATTATTTTGATATAAAAATATTATAAGTTGTTTTTAAGTTTAAATAATTAAACTGCTTCTTCGTCGGAATCTAATTGAATATCTTCATCTTCAATTGAGCTGCTGCTTTCTATCGCCACCTTAATATTAAATTTTTTACTAATATGATCGCATAAAGTTATGTTTCTTTTTTCTATGAAAGCATCATACTCTTGAGCACTTTTTAAAGGTTTTTCTAGTATAGCTATTGCACCTGAGCTAATAAAATGTTTTTCAAAAAGATCTTGATAATTAGTTGGGTTTTGTGTCTTACATAATGCAACTTGTTGTGAAGGGTCCTGATTTGAAAAAGCACTATTAGTTTTTTCTAGGGTTATCATTAAGTTAGAAATATGATTAACACTATAATTGGCCTTCCCTTTTAGTTTTTTTAAAGTCTCTTTAGGAAAAATATGATGAATTTCATGTTTTTCAGACAAATTTGTATTGGTGTCAAATAAAACATCATTAACTTTTTGAGCATTTTGAATACATAATATTATTTTTCCTTTTGCACCTGAAAAAGTTACATCCGATAAGCCAGAGAATACATTCTCAAATACAGAGTCTAAAATTTTATAATCACTATTATCGATAGCCTCTACTAATTTATTTTTATCGACAGTTTGTTTGTTATCAGAACCCTCTGTGTACCTAGTTTTTAATGCAGATGCTACAACATAGTACTTAATAATTTTTGCAAAATCAGGGTTCTTAGATCTCCATGTCTTGTCATATTTGTCAAAAATAAAAATTAATGGAAGAAATGCTGTATCATATGGTACATATTTATTAGTGTTATCTAATGCCATTCCCATTTCTTTGGTTAAGAATTCTCCTAGTTCTTCAATAGCATTAAATGCTCTGTCTCTATATTTTTCCCATATTTCCTTATTTAGATTTTTAGGTAGTCCTCTTTTTTTGTGGTTTCCATTATCAAGTAGTAAACAGGCTTGAAGTATGAGTGTCTTATCCCTGTCAACTTGTTTTAAATAAGTGCTTTTGCTTAAATATTTTTGAATATCATCAATCAAATTAATACCCACACCAAACATTTCTGAAACCGTTATTTCAAATGGAGTTAAAGATGTCCCAGAAGTATTTAATGTAGAAAAAATTCTTGTGAGAACTTTTGTATCTTTAGTATCAATAACAATATTAGGAATGGGTCCGTCAAAGGTTACATTTTCCCTAAAAATTATTGAAAAAATTTCAATTAACCTTTTTTTGTTTGGATTTTTAGCGAGGTATGCTAACTTCCCAATATCGTACTCTCTTTCATTTTTCCTCAACAATAAATTAGTGTGTATCATTCCCTTTTTTTCAAAAAGTTCTATTGGATTTTTTTTTATATTTTGTCTACTCACAATATAACCATCATCAGCTTCCAAATAATCTGTACCAAAAGTTGCTATGTCCTTGTCATTATTACGATCCCAACCTTTGTTTGCATCTTCATGTATCTCTATCAATTTTTCTAAATTTTTAAGATCAATATAATAAAAAGTTTTTTGAGATGAATGTCTATCAGCATAAAATAACTGAAGACCAGCTGTTATTCTCTGTTGTCCATCCAATACTAGGAGTTCCGCATCTTGTGTAGTTTTACTATATCTCATATCTTTTATATTAGTAATAACCTCAGGTTTTGAAGTAAGAAAAGTACCTATCGGAAATCCATTCCTTAACGAATCAAATAAGGAAATATTTTGTTTTACTTTCCATTTAAAATCTCTCTGAAATTCTGGAAGTCTCCATCTTCCATTGTAGGCCATTTCCAA
>CACFXF010000029.1:12500-25487 GCA_902570265.1 uncultured Alphaproteobacteria bacterium
GTAGTTTTTTTAGTCTTTCACTAGATTTAGCATCTAGTTCTTTCTTTAGAGCCATTATCTCTATTTCTTTTTGTAAAATGTCTCTATCCAAAGCATCTAACTCTTCTGGCTTACTGTAAACTTCCATTCGTAATCTGCTTGCTGCTTCATCAACCAAATCAATTGCTTTATCAGGCAAAAAACGATCTGAAATATAACGATCAGATAATGTTGCAGCAGATACGAGCGAACTATCAGAAATTTTTACTCCATGGTGAAGTTCATATTTCTCCTTAATTCCTCGTAAAATAGAAATTGAATCTTGAACTGATGGAGCCTCAATCACTATAGGCTGAAAACGTCTAGCTAATGCTGCATCTCTTTCAACATATTTTCTATATTCATCAAGAGTTGTAGCTCCAATACAATGGAGCTCACCTCTTGCTAAAGCAGGTTTTAAAAGATTTGAAGCATCAAGAGCACCATCTGTTTTTCCAGCACCAACCAGAGTATGCATTTCGTCTATAAATAGAATTATCTCACCTGATGATAATTCAACTTCAGACAATATAGATTTCAATCTTTCTTCAAATTCTCCCCTAAATTTTGCTCCTGCAATTAAGGAACCCATATCTAGTGATAATAATCTTTTCTGCAACAAAGGCTCTGGTACATCACCGTTAACTATTCTTAAAGACAACCCTTCAGCTATTGCAGTTTTACCAACTCCTGGATGGCCTATTAAAACAGGGTTATTTTTAGTTCTTCTACTTAAAACTTGGATTGCTCTCCTTATTTCTTCATCTCTACCAATGATAGGATCAATTTTACCTTCAAGAGCAAGCTTACAAAAGTCAGTGGTAAATTTTTCTAATGCCTGAAAGCTATCTTCTGCATTAATTGATGTCACTTTCTTATCTTTACGAAAACTCTTACAAGCATTTTCAAAACTCTCCTTACTAAAACCTAATTTATTTAAAAATAATTTTGACTCTGAATTATTAAAAATAGCATTGATAAGTATTTCTATGGTAACGTAATCATCACCGTTTTTAAATGCAATTTTTTCAGCTACTAATAAAACTTTTTTTAAATCGTTATCTAAAAAAATATCAGATGAACCATTTACCTTTGGTTTGTTTTTCAAAGTATCATCTAAGATATCATTTAATTCTTTTATATTGAGACCTGAATTTTCCAAAAGAGCTAATACAGACGAATTTTTTTCAATACAAATAGCTTTAAGTACGTGAAAACAGGTTACATGCTGATGTGATAAGCTGTTTGCAATAGTTAAAGAATTTCTTAAAACAGTCTGACTAATTTCAGTATATTTATCTAAATTCATTTTATCCTCCAAATAAAGCATTTTATTAAGCCCCGAAGCCACTTAACAAAATCTTTGAGAAAAAATCTTGCACTATTTATTTATGTTTTTTTTTTTAAATTTCAATAGAATAGAATAAGAGTATTTGCTATAGAATGTTTATGAATAAATTTAATGAAAAACTAATTGTTGCTCTAGATTCAAAAGAAATCAATCATAGTAAAAAATTGGTTTCTTCACTCGAAAATAAAGTTTCATTTTTCAAAATCGGTCTAAGAACTTTTGTAATTAATGGTTTCAACCTTGTTGATGAAATTAAGCAAAAAGGAAAAAAGGTATTTTTAGATTTAAAATTGTATGACATTAAGAGTACAATCCAAGAAACTGTAGCTAGAATATCTGAACATAAAATAGATTTTTTAACTGTAAATGGAGATCCTTCGGTTGTAGAGGCAGCAATGATTGGAAGAAAAGATGAAAAAATGAAAATCTTAGCTGTAACCTTTCTAACCAACCAGAACCGTAATGATCTTGATTTATCATTAATAAAAGATGGGAATTTAAATGAACTGGTTGCTGAAAGAGCAAGTAATGCATTTATAGCAGGAGCAGACGGAATAATATGTTCACCATTAGAGGCCAATTTAATTCGATCTAAAGATCACTTTTCCAATAAGATAATCGTAACACCTGGTATCAGATTAAATTATTCTGCAAATGAAGATCAAAAACGTGTTTCCACACCCTCCGAAGCTCTAAAAGCAGGAGCTGATTATATAGTTGTTGGACGACCTATTTGGAATGCAAAAGATCCTATTCTAGCAGTTAATGATATCTTTAATGCCATGATTAATTAAGTATAATAAAAAATTTAATTTTAAATTGGAAAGTTAGATTATTTGACCGGAGAAGAAATATTTATTTGTAGAGATTGTACAACATATTCTAGAGATAAAATTAAATGTCATAAATGTAATTCACCTAGAATCCTAAAACATGATGAACTATTATCTTTAAATATAGCTCACATTGACTGTGATGCATTCTATGCCTCAGTAGAAAAAAGTTTAAATCCTAAACTTATTAATAAACCTGTAATTGTTGGGGGTGGAAAAAGAGGTGTTGTTACAACTTGTTGTTATATTGCAAGAATTAAAGGTGTAAAATCAGCTATGCCAATTTTTAAAGCTAAAAGACTTTGTCCAGAAGCAATAATTATTCATCCTAAAATGTCACTCTATAAACGTATATCAAATATAGTTTTTTCAAAATTTAATCAGCTTACCCCTTTAGTAGAAACAATAGCTTTTGACGAAGCTTACCTAGACTTTTCGGGTACTTACCAACTCCATAAAAAAGCACCTGCTGAATTGTTAGTTGGATTAGCACTGGAGATAGAAAAGCAATTAGGAATAACCATTTCTATTGGGTTAAGTGAAAATAAATTCCTGGCAAAGCTAGCATCCTCTTTTGAAAAACCAAGGGGATTTACAGTAATTGGAAAATCTGAGAAGTTAGAATTTATTAAAGATTTACATATTAAAAATATTCCTGGAGTAGGTCCCTCCCTCAAGAAAAAAATTGAAAAAAATTCAATTACGACAATTGATGACTTGCGCAAATTAGATAAAAACATACTCATAAAAAGCTTTGGAAATTTTGGTAAAACATTATGGAATATGTCAAGAGGTATTGATGAAAGAAATATCAACCCAGCAAGTTCAAGAAAAAGCATCTCAAAAGAGACCACATTCGAATATAACATTTCTGATTTCAATAAGTTAAAAAAAATATTGTGGCTTCTGGCTGAAGAAGTATCAGAAATACTTAAAGAAAATAATATTTATTCTAAATCAATAACCCTCAAACTTAAACGTAATAACTTCAAAATTGTCACATGTTCTTTCACTTTTTTAGAACCGACTTGTTTAGCTGAAAATATATATCAAACAGCAGTTTTACTTTTAAAAAATAAAATTGAAATGGCTCCATTTAGACTCATTGGATTATCTACAAGTAAATTTTTAGCTGAAAAACAACAATCATTTACAAATTTTAAATTAGATTCAAAATCTCAAAAAATAGAAAAAACAGAGTATGCAGTTGACAAAATAAGACTTAAATTTGGTAAAGAAATAATAAAAAAGGGTAGGTCTTTAAATTAAATGAATTAATTTTCCATTTTACTCTGCTGCTATTTTTTTCCTAAAAGGATATAAATTGCTTAATTCTTCAATAATTGAAGTTAATTTTATTCTAAACTTTTCAAAGTTCTTATTTTTTTTTATACTATTTTCATCCATATATAGTTTCTTGTTAATTTCAATTTGAATAACATGAATAGCATCAGAAGGATTACCATACTGTTTTGTAATATACCCTCCAGAAAATGGATGGTTTTTAGTTACAAAAAAATTATGCTTTTCAAAAATTGCTTTAACTTCACTGACTAAAAATGAAGAGCAAGAAGTACCGTTTAAATCCCCCAAAATTATATCAGGATCATTACTATATTTTGAATTACTAAATTCTAAATTAAGTTTAGATGGCATAGAGTGGCAATCAAATAGAACTGCATATCCTAGTCTCTGTTTTGATTCTAATAATAAATTATACAAATAGCTATGATAGGGGAAATAAAAGTTTTCTAACCTCTTTATAGCATCTTTTGCAAATATAGGTTTGGAATATATTTCCTTACCATTACCTGAAATCCGAGGAATAACTCCCATACCAGCCATATTTCTTGCTGTTTTATCAAAACGAAAATCTCCTGAGATTAATCGTGGATCTAATTCTAAATGTGATCGGTTTAAATCTATAAATGTTCTGGGAAATTTAGCCTCCATCAATAAGCAGTCAAAAAACTTGGTTGAATAAAATAATTCCCCAATAAATGAATCTTCTGAAGTTCGAAGATCATAAATTTCTAAATTTGTGCTGTCTAAAAACTCTTTGGTGTAAATACATCCAGAATGAGGTGAATTAAAAATTGCTTTAAATTTATAAGGTGGTCTAAAATTAGTATCATAAATTTTAATCATTTCTAATTCTCTAAAAAAATAACTTGAAGCAATTATTAAAGACCGTTAAAGAAAGCCACTGTAATATGCAACATAAATATTTAAATGGGCGTATAGCTCAGCGGGAGAGCACTTCGTTGACATCGAAGGGGTCACTGGTTCAATCCCAGTTACGCCCACCATTTAAATTAAAGCTTGTATTAACGTTCTAATCTAGTTAATAAAATCAATTCAGATATGGAGTACTAAAATGAAAGTAAGAAATTCTTTAAGATCTTTAAAACAAAGACACAGAGATTGTAGGCTTGTTAGAAGAAAAGGTAGGATTTACGTCATAAATAAAACTCAAAGAAGGTTCAAAGCTAGACAAGGATAATAATTTTATATGAAGCTTAATAACTGTCATAATATAAATAGTTTTAAACACCTTGCCAAAAAAAAACTTCCTTCACCAATCTTTAATTATATAGATGGTGCAGCAGATGATGAAGTAACTTACAGAAGAAATACTCAATCTTTTGATGATGTTGATCTTATCCCTAATGTTTTGAGAGGTGTAGAAGATGTTGATTTAACCACCACTGTTTTTGGAAAAAAAATTAGTATGCCAATCTATTGTGCCCCAACAGCAGTTCAACGACTTTTTCATTTCGAAGGTGAAAAGGCTGTTGCTAAAGCTGCAAGTAAATTTGGGACAATGTTTGGTGTATCATCTCTTAGTACTGTGAGTGTAGAAGAAATTGAAAAAATTAGTGACACTCCAAAAATGTTTCAATTTTATTTTCATAAAGATCGTGCTCTTAATCAAGACTTGTTAGAAAGGGCAAAAAATTCTAATTTTGACGTTTTAGCCCTTACTGTTGACACAATTACGGGAGGAAACAGAGAGAGAGACCTTCGTACAGGATTTACGATACCACCAAAATTGACAATTGAAAGTATGATTGAATTTGCTCTCAAACCTTCATGGTTTTTTAATCACATTACAAGCTCGCCTTTTGAGTTACCTCACTTACAAAATTATGTCAAAGAAGGGACAAATACAGTCACTTCAATTGGTGAATATTTCTCAACAATGCTAGATCAAAATATGAGTTGGAAAGACGCAGAACAACTCAATTCGAAATGGGGAGGACAATTTGCTTTAAAGGGTGTAATGAGTGTTGATGATGCAAAAAAGGCAATAGATATCGGTTGTTCTGCAATAATTCTTTCCAACCATGGCGGAAGACAGCTTGATGGGTCTAGAGCACCATTTGATCAACTTAAAGAAATTGTAGATGCTGTCGGCGATAAAATTGATGTTATATGTGAAGGTGGAATTAAAAGAGGTACCCACGTTTTGAAAGCACTATCTCTCGGTGCTAAGGCCTGTTCAGGTGGAAGAATGTATCTTTATGCTCTAGCTGCTGCTGGACAGAAAGGAGTAGAAAAAGCCCTATCTATAATGAAAAATGAAATTGAAAGAGACATGAAGCTAATGGGTTGTAAAAAAATAAGTGATTTGTCTAGAAATAATATAATATTCAGAAATTAAATCATATAAATGAAAGAAACCCCAGAAAAAAAAGAAGCTGGTAAAAATTATCAAAGTAGCTTTTTAAGAAACATTTTTAATAAACCAAACGATACTCTAGAGTTTAAAATAAAAAAATGGAAACCTAAATATTGTGGTGATATTGATATGAGAATTGCAAGTGATGGCACTTGGTTTTACTGTGGATCGCCAATCAGTAGAAAGAAATTAGTGAAACTTTTTTCTAGCATACTAATTAATGAAAACAATAAATACTTCTTGATTACACCAGTTGAAAAAGTTGGGATTATAGTGGATGATGCCCCTTTTATAGCTAATGATTTTGAAAAAATAATTGAAAACAACAAATCCTTTTTAGTTTTTTTTACTAATATAGATGAAACAATAATTTTGAGTAAAAAAAATCCCTTTCGTATTTCTTTTAATGATAAGACCCAAGAACCCTCTCCTTACATTATGGTTAGAAAAAACATCGAAGCAAAGATTGATAGAAAAAGCTTCTATAGACTACTGGATTTAGCAGAGTATTCTTTTGTAAAGGGCCAAGAATGGTTAGGAATATACTCTGACAGTACTTTTTTTCCAATAATTTCTAAAGAAAAGCTAAATAACTAATTACTTTAAATTTAGTTTTGCTGAAAATTGTGAAAGTATATTTTCATAAACTCTTTTTTTAAAGGGTACTATACTTTCCAAAAGTTTATTTTTGGTCATCCATTGCCATTTAGAGAATTCTGGATTTTTTGTATTTATATTAATGTCACTATCAGATCCTAAGAATTCCATTGCGAACCATTTTTGACTTTGACCAACAAATTTTCCATTCCATAGTTTTGGAATTAATTCTTTTGGTAAATCATAATTAATCCAATTTTTGGATTCCAAAATTATCTTAACATGCTTTTTTTTTATACCTGTTTCTTCTTTAAGTTCTCTTACCGCTGCTCTTATTGGAGATTCATTCGCTTCTATACCCCCTTGTGGCATTTGCCAAGCATTAGACTTGTGATCAAGTCTTTGACCAGCAAATATAGATCCATTATTGATTAAAACTATACCAACACAAGGCCTATAATTTTTTTCAGAAAAATTCCTCAATTATTTCTGCCATAAATATTAAGCCCAGATATTACATCTAAAGCAAAAGATAATTGATTATCTGTTTTTCTTCTTTGTATTTTTTTTAACTGAATTTTTTTCTCTTTTGCCAATAGCTCTTTTTCTTCATCTGAAAGGCGGTCATTTGATAAAGCTCCCCTTAAATCAGCCTCTGTTATTCTAGTAGAAGGTTTGTCTTCTTCTTTTTCCTTATTAAGCCTAGGTAGTTGCTCAACAATGATATCAGGAACTACACCTAGAGCCTGTATTGATCTACCAGAAGGAGTGTAATATCTAGCAGTCGTAAGTCTCATTGCTCCATTCTCACCAAGAGGTATTACTGACTGAACTGATCCTTTGCCAAAACTTTTTGTTCCAAGAATAACAGCCCTTTTATGATCTTGTAGTGCTCCAGCCACAATTTCAGATGCAGATGCAGATCCACCATTTATTAATACAATTATAGGCTTATTTTCAGCTAAGTCCCCTTTTGAAGCACTATATCTTTTTGCTTGCCCATTATTTCTTCCTCTGGTTGACACAATTTCACCTTGGTTAAGAAACATGTCTGAAACTGAAATTGCTTCTGAAAGAAGTCCCCCTGGATTATTTCTTAAATCAATAATAAATCCAGAGACATTATCTTTACCACTTAATTCATCAATTTTTTCTTTAATTCCCTTTTTGATATTAGGGGTAGTTTGTTCATTAAAAGTAGTAACTCTAACAATAATTACATCATCCTCTACTCTAACCCTAGCAGCAGTTAGCTTTATGACATCTCTTATGATCACTATATCAAAAGGCTCTTCATCTAAGTTTCTAACTATTGTTAATGATACTTCAGAGCCAACTGGACCTCTCATTTTATCTACAGCTTCTGACAGAGTTAGACCTAAAATAGCTTCACCATCTACATGAGTTATAAAATCCCCAGACTGTATACCAGCCTCTGAAGCAGGTGTTCCATCCATTGGAGCAACAACTTTAACAAATCCGTCTTCTTGTGTTACTTCTATTCCTAAACCACCAAAAGCACCTCTAGTATCTACTTGCATATCTTGAAAGCTTTCTGGCGGCATATAACCTGAATGAGGGTCTAGAGAAGTTAACATTCCCCTAATTGCAGCAGATATCAAATCAGAGCTATTAACATCTTCTACATATACAGATCTTATTCTATCAAAAACTTCTCCAAATAAATTGAGCTGCTCATAAACTCGGTTTTTATCTTCTGAACCGTTTTTGGCTTGGGCCATTAAAGCTGTTTTGTCAATTTGATTAAAAAATATTCCACCTGCAATAAATCCCAGGACTAATATAATCAAACTACGTTTCATAATTTACCTTCTCAATTCTCTTGTTTCAATTAATTACATAATAGATCTAGTAATTAAAATCTAAATAAAAAGTTTACAAGTCTTTAAAATTTTAATGATTTATTTTTTTAATAAAGATCTACCAGTCATTTCATTAGGTTTACTTATTTTCATCAAATCTAATAAAGTTGGTGCGACATCAGACAAGATCCCATTTTCTATTTTCAAATTTTGATCCTTAGTTATTAATATGATCGGTACTAAATTTAAAGTATGCGCAGTGTGCGGCTGTCCAGTTTTAAAGTTAATCATTTCTTCACAATTACCATGATCTGCAACAACGAGTATACTAGCATTAATTTTCTTTACTTTTGAAATTATATTTCCAAGGGCCTTATCAACTGCTTCACAAGCCTTTACAGCAGCAGTAAGATTTCCAGTATGACCTACCATATCAGGATTAGCAAAGTTAACGACAATAAAATCATATTCTATTGAATCGATTGCTTTTATTAGATGATCAGTAACATTTTCAATAGACATATTTGGTTGCAAATCATAAGTCGCAACTTTTGGACTCTGAACTAATATCCTATCCTCTCCCTTTAAGTTTTTTTCATTCCCACAATTGAAGAAATATGTAACATGAGCATATTTTTCTGTTTCTGATAATCTTAATTGTTTTAAATTCATTTTTGATAAAACATCACCAAGCGTATTTTTAATGTCAATTTTTGGAAATAAAGTTTTTACAAATTTTTCAAGATTATTTGAATAAGAAACCAAACTTATTGCTGAAATAAAAATAGGCTTTCTATCAGTAAAAAAATTTTCGAAATTTTCATCACATAAGGCATGGCTTATTTGTCTCATTCTATCAGAACGAAAATTCATAAAAATTACACCATCCCTTTTATAATCTATTCCAGAATAGTTTATTGAAACTGATGGTTTAACAAATTCGTCATTAATTTCTTTACTATATTGCTTTTTGATGAACGTCTCAGGATCGTCAAATTTTTCCCCTTCTCTATAAACTACAGTTCTATAAAATTTCTCTGTTCTATCCCACCTTTGATCTCTATCCATTGCAAAATATCTTCCAGATATAGATGCAATAAAATCTAAGTCTCCAAAAAAAAATTTTATTTTTTGCATATTATTTAATGCATTTTTTGGAGAAGTATCTCTGCCATCTAAAATCATATGTAATAAAACTCTTAAGTTATTTTTTGTTAAGTATTTTATTAATTCAAAAATATGGTCTTCATGACTATGAACCCCTCCGTCTGAGCACAATCCAATAATGTGAATTGCCCCATTTCTTTTATTAATATTGGAAATACTTGAATTTAATGTTTTATTTTCAGCTAAGAAATTATTAGAGAAAGCTTGACTTATTCTTGGTAAGTCCATTTGTACTTTCCTACCCGCACCAAGATTCATATGCCCTACTTCTGAATTGCCTACCTGATTTTTTGGCAAACCCACTGATGGACCATATGTTTTTAAATTAGCATTTGGAAAATTATGCAATAAATAGTCAAAATTTGGTGTTTTTGCTGATTTAACAGCATTACCTTTCATTACTTTCGAAATACCCCAACCATCCAGTATACATAAAATGGTTTGATTTTTTATTTTACCATTCATTTTTTGCTCGCTCATGTATTTAATTTTTATGATACGGATTACCCAATATAATTGATGCTGAACGATAAATTTGTTCAGTTACCATTACTCTGACAAGAAAATGAGGCCAAATCATTTTTCCTAAAGAAAATATTTCGTTAGATTCTTTATAAAGACTTCTACATAAGCCAAAAGCACCACCTATTATAAAAACCAATTTTTTTACTCCACTGTCACGTTGATTTGTTAAATATTTTGTGAAATTTTCAGACGATACACTTTTACCTTTTTGATCAAAAATAACGATATTAGTTTCTGTTTTTATAATCTCTGATATTTTTTTTGCCTGTTGTTTTTTAGTTTTATATTTTTTATCATCAACTTCAATTATTAGCAGTTGACTTAATCCTATTAGTTTATTTATTTTATTGAAACGATTAATATATCGATTTACCAGTTCTGCTTCAAAAGAATTACTAATTCTTCCAACTGCTATAATTGAAATTTTCATATTTTAAATCTCTATATTATATTGTCTACTATATCATCCACATTTTCTCTAACTGATAGTACTCTCTAACTTCTGGTCTAAAAATATTTATCAAAATGTCGCCTGAATCTATCAATACCCAGTTTGCAGTTTCTAAACCTTCTACTTTAGATAAAATCCCATATTTAATTTTTAAATACTCCAAAAGTTTTTCAGAAGATGATGATACTTGTCTTGAAGAGTTTCCTGATGAAACTATCATAAAATCTGCTTCTTGAGTTTTCCCCTTCAAAGGAATAGTCACTATTTCAAATAGCTTCTCATCTTCTAGAAAAGATACAATATCTAAGACCAATTCTTTTATAATAGGAATATTTTTTTCACTCTTATTAGTAATATTCAATTTTAAAAAAATACCTCCTAAATCTTTAAACTTACCAAAGGTAGATTTATAATCGAAATAAGATATAAAAAATCATTCTCTAACAATATTTTCATAATCTAAGACTAAATCTTTTACAAAGCTTCCTACTTCAAAATTATAGTCACCAATTTGACCAACTGGTGTTACTTCTGCTGCAGTTCCTGTTAACCAACATTGCTCAAAGTTTTCAAGTTCATTAATTTCTATGTGTCGCTCAATAACCTTAAAACCATTTTTTTTGATGGTATTAATTATTGTTTGCCTAGTAATACCATTCAAAAAACAATCTGGTAATGGAGTATGTACTTCACCTTTTTTTAAAAAAAATATATTAGCACCAGTTGCCTCGGCAACATATCCTCTGTAATCTCTCATCAATGAATCTGAGCATCCCTTTGCCTCAGCAGAGTGTTTAGACATGCTACATATCATATATAAACCAGCGGCTTTAGCAAAAGAAGGAATTGTTTCTGGACTTGGCCTGTTCCATTTTGAAATATCTAGCTTAGCTCCTTTAATTTTAGCATCACCATAATAAGCACCCCATTCCCAAGCAGCTATTGCCATTTTAACTTTATTTTTTTGGGATGCAACACCCATATCTTCTCCAGAACCACGCCAGCATACAGCTCGAATATATGCTTCTTTTAAACCTGATTCATTTAAAATAAGTTTTTTAGCCTCCTCTATTTCATCAACACTATATGGAATAGGTACGTCTATATAATTACCTGATTTTATAAGTCTTTCAGAATGCTGTCGACTTTTAAAAATTTTTCCATTATAAGCACGTTCCCCCTCAAAAACTGAAGATCCATAATGTAAAGCATGAGTTAAAATGTGCACATTAGCATTCCTCCATGGAATTAACTTGCCATCCATCCAAATATGTCCGTCTCTGTCATCATAAGCCTTAAGCATAAGTATTCCTTCTTTTTTAGACTAAAAAATGATGCTATAGTTTAACAATTAAAATAATTAAATTAAAATAAAATAATTCAAATCAACATCAATAAAATTAAATGTGCCAATGACTATACATATTAAATTCCAATTTGAAAGGAAAGTACTTTTTAAATGAACGAAAAAAAACACATACTTGTAGTCGACGATGATGAAAGAATTAGAAAGTTAATACAAAAATATCTTAGAAAGAATAACTATTTAGTTTCTACAGCAAGTAATGCATCCGAAGCACTAAGTTATACAACTTTGATTGATTTTGATCTATTTATTTTAGATGTTATGATGCCGGGGGAAGACGGTCTTAGTTTAACAAAAAAATTACTAAATATATACTTTACTCCAATAATTCTTTTAACAGCTAGAAAAGAAACTTCTGACAGAATAATAGGTTTGGAAACTGGAGCAGATGACTATATTTCAAAACCATTTGAACCAAGAGAGTTAATTCTAAGAATTGAGAGTATATTTAAAAGGATTAAAAAATTTGACGAAAAAAAATCTATTAAAGATATTAATATTGGAATCTTGAAATTTGATAGCAAAAGACAAGAGTTATGGAATGGTGATTATTTAATACCACTGACAAGAGCAGAAATACTATTGATTAACAAATTAATAAATTCAGTTAATGAACCAGTACCCAGACGACAACTTGCACAAGAAATTTTTAATGATTTTAATAAAAAAGTGAAAGTAGGCCTAATTAATAGTGATACTTATAAAGATATAGAAAGAGAACGTGTAGTCGATGTTAATATAAATAGGTTAAGAAAGAAAATTGAAAAAAATCCTAAATCTCCAAGATATCTAAAAACTGTAAGAAGTATTGGTTATATGCTTGTCCCTGACTAATGATTTTAACATCCCCAAGCATCATTTTTATTTATCCATCCTTTTAAATTTTGAAATTTTGCATTACAGAAATTCCCTTTTTTATCTATTAGTTCTCCAATTACCCCGTATTTTAAAATGCCAATTGGATTAGAATTTTTTTTTGAAGTTTTTCTTAAAAAAATCTCATCTTGTGAAATAATTATGGTCCTTTTTCCTGATAATAATCTAAAATATACCCATCCCTCATCACCTTGGAAATCAATTACTTGTCTCCAATGCTCATGCTCAGCAATTACTTTTAAAGGATAATTATTCCTTTCCAAAATCCAGTCAATTTTATATGACTTGTCAGGTCCCC
>CACFXF010000030.1 GCA_902570265.1 uncultured Alphaproteobacteria bacterium
TATTGTTAAAATTAAGGAAGAGATAAGTCAAACAGGCCTTGGACCAAGCGCTGTAGAAATGAGGTCTTTTCGAGAAACAATAATTAGATCAGATAAAGGTTATCATAATCTTACTATAAAGTTCCCAGACTTTTACAGCTTGAGTGAACTTAGAGACCTTCTTTTCCATGTACAAGAACACAGGTTTACTATTCCATTAATAAAAGATCATCTGGATAAGTTGGGCCTTAAATTCTGTGGTTTTGAATCTAGCAAAATAGTTCCACACTTTAAGCTAACCAATAAACACAAAGAAGATCTCTATGACTTGGATAAATGGCAAGCATATGAAGAAGCTAATACAACAGCATTTGCTGGAATGTATCAATTCTGGTGCCAGAAAGACCTTTAATCATTAAAGAGTGGGTAATATCTTAGTTCTTTTAGCTTGCTCATCATATTCTGTTTTTATCTTTCCTTTTTCTTTAAGCTTCTTCAAAACTGCTGATACCTGTGGTTGAGACATCTTTGCCATTTCTTCAATATTCTTATTATAACAATTTATTTCCATCTTCTTATGCTCTCTAGCAATATCCATAACTCTATTATGAGCAGGGGTATGTGAAGGATCACATGGTTGACCTTCTTCAATGTAAATTAATGAAAACTTTTTCCCCTCTTCATTCTCAAATTTGACTTTCTTGTCGTCAAAGTAGATAGGTTGATCATGCTTTGGTAAGTCTCGTTGCTTTGTATCCCTGCATGAGAAACCTTGAGGGGTTGGTTCTAGTGATATTTCTGTATCTAATGAAGAATATAAGTGATTTAAGCCATATAAATAAGGGGTTTGATTTTCTTTTTTCCTGTATAAGGAGGAAAAAATGGCACAAAAAGTGGCACGATTTGGATTTTTCTTATTAAGATGTCACACACGTTATAGATGTCACCCACACCTTAGACATATCCTTTAGGGTAGATATTCAAAAAACTGCGCAATATATAGAATTATTATTAATAAAAAGTTTAGCCTATTTTCACTCCAAATCGAATTTTGAAAACTTTAAGAGTAAATAATTTATGCTATCATGATTTTAAAGATGTGGTCCTATAAAATAAGTATGAAAAAATTCTTAATAAAATTTAGTCAAAAATGGGAATAAAACCTTTATTTTTAATTATAACTTTCCTGATGATTTCAACAAATGGTTTTACCGATACAAAGCCATTGAGAATAGTCTCGATTTCACCTTCTTTAACTGAAATACTATTTGCAATTGGTGCTGGTACACAAGTAGTTGCGGTTGATAGTTATTCAACTTATCCCAAAGAGGCTCCAATTACTCTATTATCTTCACTTCAACCTAGCATTGAGGCAATTGCCACTTTTGAACCTGATTTAGTTCTTCTCTCTTACGATATTGGTGACCTCGTTAAAGGTTTAAATACAGTTGGCATAGAGACAATGCTAATGCCTGCACCAGTGGACTTTGAAGAAATTCTCCTTCAAATTAAAAATATAGGTCGAAGAACAGGTAACTTTGAGGAATCAAATAAACTTGTAAACAAAATGAAAATCGAAATGAAAAATTTAATAGAGTTGATGAAAACCAAAAGCCAAATAAAAATTTATCATGAAATAGACGAAAATTATTATACTGCCTCATCAAATAGTTTTATCGGAAGTATTTATAAACTTCTTGGCATTATAAATATAGCTGATCAAGTTGATAAAGATGGAAATGGGTACCCAAAGTTATCTCCAGAGTATATTTTGTTATCAAATCCAGATGTTATAATTTTACCGGGTAAAGATTCTAATTACATTGAAAAGCTAAAAAAAAGACCTGGCTGGTTATCTATTAACGCAGTTAAAAAAGATCATTTATTAATTATAGATCCAGATATAGGATCACGATGGGGGCCTAGAATAATTGATTTTGCCAAAGAAATTGTGAGACAACTAGTTTTAAATTAAAACTTATCACTTTTAAAGGTGTTTAAGAAAGTATAAAAACTTGTGATGCTATGTTTTTAAAAAGTGTAAAGGTACAGTAATGTTAGAAGTAAATAGCGTTGAAGCATTTTTTAATGGTGATATTAGAATACCACAATTTGATGATCATGTCGCAAATCAAGCTAGAGCTCACCAAAATCAACTAACAAAGCCACATGGAAGCCTTGGAAGACTAGAAGAGTTTGCAATATGGATGGCTGGTTGGCAAAGAAAAATTAACCCTACTATGGACAATACAAATTGTTTAATCTTTGCCGGCAATCATGGAGTAGCAACCAATGGAGTTTCTGCGTATCCCTCAAATGTAACCGCCCAAATGGTAGAAAATTTTAAAAATGGTGGAGCGGCTATTAATCAATTATGTGAGCTCGCAGATATAAAGCTTTCAGTTATACCTATAGATCTAGAACAGCCTACCCGTGATTTTTCCAGAGAAGCCGCTATGGGGTTAGAAGAAACAATGGCAGCAATGCAATTGGGCTTTAACGCTGTCACTGAAGATTGTGATTTATTAGTTTTAGGTGAAATGGGAATTTCTAATACTACGGCCGCAACAGCAATTGCATGTGCTCTTTTCAATCAACCTGTTGAATTATGGACAGGTATTGGTACTGGCCTAGATACAAATGGACTTTCAACCAAGATTTCAGTAATTGAATCTGCACTGAAATTACACGGAAAAAAATTTCGAAGTACTAAAAGTATTCTTGCAACCCTAGGAGGAAGAGAGTTAGCAGCAATTGTTGGATCAATTATTGCAGCTAGGCTTTTGAGAATACCAGTTCTATTGGATGGTTTTATATGTACTTCAGCTGCAGCCACCCTTACTATTTTTGACAAAAAGATTTTAGATCACTGTTTAATCTCTCATTTATCCACGGAACCAGGTCATAATGGAGTACTCAAATTTTTAAACAAGAAACCAATTCTGGATCTTAATATGAGACTAGGAGAAGGTAGTGGAGCAGCTATAGCTTCATTAATAATAAAGTCTTCTCTTGAAATTCATAATGGTATGGCAACTTTCTCTGAGGCAGGAGTTAGTAAAAAAAAATAGATATGCAAGTATTATTTAAAAACCGTTATATTATAGATTTTGTTGCAACCGTTATGTTTTTTACAAGGATACCAGTTAATTGGGCCTTCTTTTCAGATGAAGCTCCAAACCTAACAAGAGCTGCCTGGGCATTTCCTTTGATTGGTTACTTTATTGGGTTTTGCTCTGGAATAATTGGGGATATAGGTCTTTTTTTTGGCCTATCAACTTTTGTATCATGTATACTTGCAATTATCTTTAGTGTAATTCTCTCAGGAGCTTTCCATGAAGATGGACTGGCTGATATGGCAGACGGATTTGGTGCTGGAGGTTCACCTGAGCGAGTAAATGAAATTATGCATGACAGTCGTCTGGGAACCTATGGAGTGACTGCTTTAACACTGGGACTGTTAATTCGTGTTGGTTTAGTAGTTAGTTTAGTTGACTTAGGATATTCGTTTGCTTTAATCATGGGAATAGGTTTTGCTTCGGGAAAATTGGCAATCATAATTGCACGCAAATTCTATAGTCCTTCTAACTTTGCAAAAACTGGTAGTATTATAGGTTTTATTTCTGCTAAGAATATTTTACTTGCAACTTTTATATGGTTGGTACCAGTTGTTTTTATTTTATCACTATTTAGTATATTAATTGGAGCAATTTTTGTTGCTATTGCTATTTGTTTAATAGGATTTAGATCAAATCACCACCTCGGTGGAATTACAGGCGATGTTTTGGGTGCAATAGCTTTTTCAAGTGAGTTACTATTTTTACTAGGAATTCTTTGTGTATTTAATGGTGTCCCTTGGTAAAACCGTCTAAATTAATTTTCATTCGCCACGCTCCAGTAGATACAGAAGTAGGTTATTTACCTGATAATGATCCTGATGCGATAATCAATGAATTTAAAATTAAGAACCTAGCAAGTTATCTTCCACAAGATTGTATTTGGTATGTGAGTCCCTTAAAGAGAACAATTCAAACAGCTAAAGCATTATCAAAATACGTTGCCGTAAAGGATATGATTCTTGAAAAAAAATTAAAGGAACAAAATTTTGGTGATTGGGCAGGGAGAAAAATTTCTGAAGTATGGCAAGAGTTGAAGAATAATATAAGCCAGCACAATTTTTCTTTTATTTGTCCTGAAATTTCTCCTCCAAATGGAGAAAGCTTTTTAACACAATTAGAGCGCGTTTCAATTTGGCTTGAAGGATTACAATTTTTTGAGCCACAAACAGCAGTCATAATTGCACATTCAGGAACAATAAAGGGAATGCTAGCATACATTTTGGGAATTGATCCTGACAAAGTAATAGGAATTGAAATATCACACTTAAGCTTAACTAGTGTGGAATTTTTAGCAAAAACAGATGATAAAAATAGAGGTGGAAGATTTCGAGTTTTAGGAATTAATAACAAAGTAGAGTAAATTTCTATTTCTCTGGAAAAGGTTCTAGAGGTGGATCATGAGATGGACTTTTTTAACTTTTCTTTTTCAATATGACAATTATGAAACTTATGACATCCTCCCCTAAGACATATCCTTGAGGGTAGGAATCTTAGTTTATAAATTTAATTCCTTTAATTTTATTTAATCTTTTGCTTAATTCCTTATTTATATTTTTTATTTCATAAGGTTTCATTTTTTTCCACCTTTGGCATTCATTACGTGTACGACCACAACCAAGACACCAGCCATTAGGTCCAGAAAAATTACAAACATCTATACAAGGACTTTTAGGTTTTTTCATTCTGATTTTATAGGAGAATTTACCAATTTGAAAATAATCATTCCTTTTATTTTTAGTCTTTTAAATTTTCAATGTCTTTTTGCTTTATTTCATTAATTGGCTTTCCTATTCTCCAATTTTTAATTGATCCATCTTCATCCCGAGCAGTGATTACAGTCTCTTCAGGTGGACATCCAGGCTCATGACACCGTAATTCAGCCACCGCTAATGTTGTATTTTCTGATAATTTAAATTGGTTAGTTATTAGCTCTTTTATATTACGAATAGCACTTCCATCTATTTTCTTTCGTTCAAATAGATTTGACATTTGTTTCTCCAGCCCAAAGTGTTGTCCACAATATATTACCTTTAGAGTCTCCAATAAGTATATGTGATAACCCAGAAGTTAAAGCAATTGCAGTTATCTCATTTCCACTTGAGCCTTTCAAAACAATTGGCTCTTTATTTTCTACAATCTCTGCCAAAAGAACGGCACCATCTCTAAATCCAGCTATAACTGCTTTTTCTTTTGGTAAAGCATGAACATAAGTTGCAATTTGTTTTCCTCCATTGGCAACACAAACTGGGGGTCGTCCCATTGGTCCGTCTTTCCCGTCAAAGGGCCAGCAAATTACTTCATCTGCTCCTGACGTAACTAAATGAGGTGTATTTCCAACCCAGGAAAAGCTCTTCACTTTTGCAGGATACCCGGTCATAGCTAAATCTGCTTTATCTCTTATTCGCCAACCATGAAGCGCATTTTCTTGCATTGCTGTAATAACATATTTACCATCAGGACTGAATGTTACAGCTCCATGGAAACCTTTCCAAATTAGTTTTTTGGATTTCCATCTCCTATGACTCTTTTCCCAAATTGTAGTTCCTCCATAATGTGCAACTGCCAGACGTTTTCCTTTTTTGTCAAGAGCAAGCCCACCTACAGTACTTGAATGTTTAAGTATTGTTGGTTCAACATGTTCTTTGGACCAAATGTAGACAGATGAACCAGAAGAGCAGACACTTGTACCGTCCTTTGCCGCAACACAATCAACCCATTTAGAATTGAAATTAGCTATTTCTTTAACCTTACCATCAAATGAAATTTGTAAAAATCGTCCATCATCTCCCCCTGTTATGATATGATCTTCGTGAGCAGCAACACACAGAACAACACCTAAATGCGCTTTTACAGTAGTATAAGCATGCTGTGGACGAAAAAAACGGACATTGCCATCTCCAAAACAAACTGCAATACCATCACTAACTGATACTGCCCCCGTTACAGGTGCTCCAAATGCACGCTGTATTCCTCTTTTCTCTAACTCTGTTTCATTAAAACCGTGCCGTCCAGGACGTCTACGAGGTAAATCTTCAACTACGCTATTTTGCAAGATTCAAAACCTTCTTTTAATCCCATATTGTTAATATCACGACCTATGAATACAATACGAGAATTACGAGGCTGGTTTTCTGGCCATTTACCCATTGGTGATCCATCCATCAACATATGAACTCCTTGAAATACAAAACGTTCGTTCTGACCTTCAAAATCAAGAATACCCTTGGACCTTAAAATATCTTGTCCCTTTGTTTGTAAAAGTTTTCCAAACCAATCTTGGAATTTTTCAAAATCCAGAGGAGTGTCTGAAACAAAAGAGACACTTGTTATATCATCATCATGATCATGATCATGATCAGATTCAAGAAAATCTGGCTCTACTTCGAGAACTCGATCCAAACTAAAAGCATTTAAACCAACAATTTCATCAAGTGGGGTTACACATCTTGAAGTTCTAATAATTTTAGCATAAGGATTAATTTTACGAATACGTGCTTCAACTTTCTCAAGTCCATCACTTTTTATAATATCTGTCTTGTTAAGTAAAACCACGTCAGCAAAAGCTATTTGTTCTTCCGCTTCGTGGTGTTCTCCTAATTGATTTTCAAGATGTACAGCATCTGCTACAGTGACAATAGCGTCAAGCTTAGTACGATCTGCAACATCCTGGTCTACAAAAAATGTTTGAGCAACAGGGGCTGGATCGGCAAGACCAGTAGTTTCTACAATAATAGCATCGAGTTGATCAGCTCGCTTCATTAAACCACTTAAAATACGAATTAAGTCTCCTCGAACTGTACAGCATATGCATCCGTTGTTCATTTCAAAAACTTCTTCATCAGCATCTACTACTAAATCGTTATCTATTCCTTCCTCCCCAAATTCATTAACAATTACAGCATATTTTTTACCATGCCGTTCAGTAAGTATACGATTAAGAAGAGTAGTTTTTCCAGCACCAAGGAAACCTGTGAGAACAGTTACTGGTACTTTAGAAGTATTATTCATGTTTTTATCCTTTAATATTAATTTATATGCTTGAAGTACAATTTGCGCACTGACCGTGGATTTCAAAAATAGGTTTATTAGGTAAAAAACCAGTGCGTCTAGAGAGCTTTTTTATACTTTGGGAAAAATTAGAATCAAGATGTTCAGTTACGTTTCCGCACTCATCGCATATTTCAAAAATTGCTGTTTTTTTATTGTGTTTTTCACAACAGACTGTCCAGGCGTTCAAAGACTCTATTTTATGAATTCGGCCTGCCTCAATCAATTTATCCAGTGCCCTATAGATAGTAGTTGGGGCAACCATTCCTTTAGATCGTAAACCATTAAGCAATTCATAGGCAGTAAGTGGTGTAGCTTTATCCTTTAAATAATCAAATAATATTTCAGAATTGTTTAAATTTTTAAGATTTTTTTCCATTAAATTTCCAAACTAAAAGTAAGATGTAATGTATATATGTTATAACATAACATTAATTCCTTGACAAGATATTTGATATTAAAGTACTAAGTTATGTTATAATATAACATGTAATTTATTTATGAAACTTGACATACCAACTTTATCAATCTGTCTATCCTGCCGTGACGGTCGTGAGGAATTTTATATGAGTAGAGGAGGCAGGAGATTTGCTAAAAAATTATTAAATAAGATCTCACTCAAAAAGCATTTCAATTTAAGGGGTGTTAACTGCATGAGTAATTGTAAGCGAGCATGTACTATATCTTTAACTGCTAAGAAAAGCTTTACTTATGTTTTTGGAGATATTGACCCAGAAAATTCAGAATATTCAGAATCCTTAATAGAGTTAGTATCAAGATATTCTTCAAGTTCTGAAGGATTTTTAAGGCGTCGTGACAGACCACTACTTTTTCAATCAAGCATTCTTGGAAGACTTCCTCCAATTCAATGTAATTCTGAAATAGTTACTAACTTAAATAATGGGTTTCCTGATGACTAAAGCTGTATCTGTTTCTGTTAAAGATGTTACTTGGTCATTACCATTAAACAGGAAAAAAATATTACATCCAATTAGCTTTGATTTAGATCCAGGAAAAATTCTAGGTGTTGTTGGTCCTAATGGTTCAGGAAAGTCAACTCTTTTAAGGCTATTGTATCGTTTCTATAAACCAACTTCAGGATGGATAAAAATAGATGAAACAAATATCTGGGCTGTCTCAAACAAAGAAGTAGCACGAAAAGTTGCAGTAGTTTTACAAGAACAACCTTCAGATTTTGCCTTAAATGTATTTGATATTGTATCACTTGGACGAACACCACATCGTAGTTGGGGTAGTAGTACCAATGGAAATCATGATAATAAAATCGTAAAAAACGCATTAGAATATCTAACCCTGCTTGAGTTTGCAGATAGAAAATTTAACACTTTATCTGGTGGTGAACGTCAGCGTGTAATGGTAGCAAGGGCTATTGCTCAGGAACCAAGTCTTTTAGTACTTGATGAGCCTACAAATCACCTTGATATTAAGCAACAGCTTGAAGTACTTAATTTAATTAGAGATTTGCCTCTTACTATTATAACTTCATTACACGACTTAAATATGGCTTCTTCAGTTTGTGATGAAGTTTTACTTTTGAACCATGGTTATTCTCTAGGATTTGGAACTCCTCAGGCTATTTTTTCAGAAAAAATAATTTCAGAAGCTTTCAAAGTGAAGACACGTAGAGAAGTCTTGATGCCTAGTAATTCAGAACACTTAAATTTTTATCTATAGTGGAGATACTAATGAAAATATCAACTTTAATAAAAAGTCTAATTCTAATTGTTTTTTTTCTTTTTAATTTAACAGTAGTTGCTAAAGGTAAAACTACAGTCGAAAGCTGTAATAGAACTGTAACATTTGAGGAGCCACCCAAAAAAGCAATTTCAAATGATGTGAATTTAACTGAGATGATGCTTGTATTAGGTCTCGCAGATAGGATGGTAGGATATACAGGTATATCAGGATGGAAAACTCTTGACGAAGAAATGAGAGCAGGAGTTAAAGAATTACCGGAACTATCACAAAAATATCCTTCTAAAGAGGTATTAGTTGGAGCAGATGCGGATTTCTTTTTTGCTGGTTGGAATTATGGAATGAAGGTTGGTGGTGAGGTTACTCCTGAAACTTTAGAACCATTTGGTATAAAAGTATATGAGTTAACTGAAAGCTGTATTCATATAATGAATAAAAGCAAAGCGAACATGGAAGATATGTACAATGATCTCTTAAATCTTGGCCGTATTTTTAGTGTAGAGGATAAAGCAAATGAGCTTATCAATAATTACCGTATGGAAATTCAAGAATTAACTAAAAACATAAATACTGATGATCCCTTACGAGTATTTGTTTATGATAGTGGTGAAGATACCCCATTTACTGCAGGGTTCTATGCAATGCCAACAGCTCTTATTGAGGCATCAGGTGGTATAAATATAATGAATGATTTTAAAAAGAGTTGGGGTACCGTGACATGGGAAGAAGTTATAGACAGAAATCCAGAGGTCATAGTAATTGTTAATTATGGAAATGTAACTGCTGAACAAAAAAAGGAATTTATGATGTCAAACCCAGCATTTGCAGGAATAGATGCAGTTAAAAATAACCGTTTTGTCACTTTAGAATATGTAGAGGCTACCCCAGGACCTAGAAATATTAAAGCAATAAAAAAACTCTCAGAAGCTTTTTGGAATAATTAGGGAATTGAGAAAATCAATATTCATTTAATGTCACCAAATATAAAGGTTGGTAAGGTTTCATTTACATTTGGAGCCATTATTACTCTCTTAATTTCTTTATCAGTTGCAATTTCTGTTGGCTCGGTACCAGTTCATTTAAGTACGGTTTGGAGTGTTATATTAAACAAGCTTTCCCCAGAAATAGTTAAACAAACTTGGAGTAAAGGTAGAGAAGCTATTATATGGGATATTCGTTTCCCAAGAGCACTTTTAAGCATGATGGTAGGTTCAGGCTTAGCTATCGTAGGAGCAAGTCTTCAAGCAGTTACCCGCAACCCTCTTGCAGACCCACATCTACTTGGTATTTCTTCAGGAGCTGCATTTGGAGCTATTCTTGCCCTTTTACATACTGGACTATTTATTGGTCTGCTGACAGTTCCCCTTTTCGCATTTATGGGAGCTTTGGTTGCAACTATAATTATACTTGGAGTATCAAGATTTACTGGTGCTACTAGTGCAGACCGCTTAATTTTAACAGGGGTTGCTGTTTCTTTTGTAATAATGGCTGGTGCAAATATTCTTATCTTTCTTGGTGATGTTAGAGCAACACATACAGTAGTATTCTGGATGCTTGGTGGGCTAGGTTTTGCTCAATGGACTCAGCTTATATATCCGTTTGTTATTTTACTTTTTTGTGGTGCTTGGATTTTCAGTCAGGTAAGTATATTAAATGCAATGACAGTTGGCGATGAAACAGCCTACACACTAGGTATTCAAGTTGCTCGTTTTCGTTTAATTGTTTTTTTTGTTTGTGCACTAATTACAGGGGTTATGGTTGCATTTTCAGGAATTATAGGTTTTGTTGGCCTTATGGTACCTCACATTGTAAGAATGCTATTTGGTGGAGATTATATTCGAGTTATACCATTATCTGCTATACTTGGGGCAATTCTTTTATTATGGGCAGATATTGCTGCTCGAACTATAATGGCTCCGGAAGATATTCCCATTGGTATAGTAACCGGGTTAGTAGGTGGAGCCTTTTTCATTTGGTTGTTAGGAAAGAAATAGCCATTAATATAATTTTAGAAATTCTTAAAGAAAAATAAAGTTGAAATAGAAGATAATTTTTAAAAAGAAACTTATCCTCCTGTCATCCAAAAAAGATTAGGTCACTCAACTTTGGATCAAAACATGTCTACTTATGCTCATTTCTTTAGAAAGCGTAATAAGAATTTAGTAGACGTTTTAGTTCAGATAGAAAGTGGCACTAAAGTAGCACTATGGTAAAATACCACAGATAAACTATGATAAGCATGAGAAGGGTGATAAGAGATCATCCCTTGTTTTATTGGGTTTATGAGAAGCATGATAACTCTAGATTATTATATCCAAGATTAATCGATACCCTATCCAATGAGGAAAATACCTGATTTAAGCCATATAAATAAGGGTTTTATTTTCTGTTTCTTTAAAAAAGGCTCTAAAGGGGCACTTAAAGGGTCAGTTCGCTAGAGTTTCATAAGAACATAACAAACCTAACAATCATAACACCCACCCCTAATACATATCCTTGAGGGTACCCCAAAAACCATAGCCTATTGTTAGCAAGTACTACTGGTCACACATATGGGGTGGGGAAAATAAACATTGATAATCTTCTTTTGAACTACAGATTTATCTTCATGTTAAGTTTAAGAGTATCTATAATGTTAAAGATCAGAGACAATTCCTTAAGCAAACTTTTACTATCGTCAATAAAATCCTCTGCTTCATAAATTGATCCTGTTTCAAACAAATCTTTTTCTATAGGTATCATCATCAATAATTTATTATTATAAAAACAACATTGGATTGATTTTCCACCAAAATTTTCAACAAGTTCCTTCAACCTTTCTATGAATGTAACGGTCAGTAAGTATCTTGCTTCTACTTGATCATCTGAATAAACTTCAAACATTTTTTCAAAATTTGGATCTTCCAGTTTTACTTTTTTTAATGAAGTTGATTTTTTTATAAGCCAGTTTCCCACGGTCCCAATATCTTTTTTAACAACTGTTTTGCCACTAAAGCTTTTGTTCATCGATAGCTCTACTATTATTCCATCGAAAACTGTGTTTAGTGTGGTTGAAGAATTTTCATCTGAGTCTTTTGAAAGCTTTGTCTCGAATAAATCAACTTTTATATCTTTATAAGTGCCTGTAATATGATCCTCAGCAATTTCAGTATCGTGTTTAGGTATCAACTCAGTAGCATAATACTCTTTCACACTCTTCTTTGTCTCGATATGATATTTAAAATCACCAAAGAAGTTTAGCACATTTGGAAAAATCTCTTTTTTTATATTTTCTTCGTAGGACCATATGGGGGAAAAAATCCAGAAAAAAGGTGCAGCTACACCAATAGAAACTAAAATTAAAGTAGTGAAGGCGACAATATCACGATTCAACTCTAAAAAGTTTTTATATAGAAAGTATACAATAAATGATGTAAAAAAAATGTAAAAAAGCCAAATGATTAAACGTTTTCTTGCTTCTTTTAAAGTTGAAATTCTATTTTCTTCAAACCTTTCTACTTTATCTTTTAAATACTTATTATAGTGATCAGAAAAACCTATCTCATAATCTTTTTCCTCTGGAAAAGTATCTCTTATTTTGGAAGATTTAACTAGATCTTTACTTAGCAGTTTAAACATTTTACTCCCTATTTATAAATTATAAGTCTGAATAACAAAGGTCAAAGTTCTTTCCATTATGTTGATTAAGAGATTAAAAGACAAGCTCATAGAGTTAAAGTACATCCTTAAAACCATAGCCTATATTAGCAAGTACAACTGCTAACCATTTTGGTTTGCAAAGGTAGATCTCTAATCTTCATATATAAGATATTTCATGTAATATTATTTTGATGAAAAGTATCTTATCAATTTTGTTATTCTTTTAATGCTCTCATTAAACGTTGTGTCTGCATCTGAAAAAGATTATTAGTCATGGTTTTCTCTATGCTTTAGCCAGTATTTATTCTAATTTGCTCACATAACTTACTTATGAAAATTGTTTATTTATTTTAAATCAAATCTAATGTTTAATATAGCAATAATAAAATTATAACTTTATTAAAAAAGTATAAAGGGGGGTATAGAAATTACTGCTTTTCAATTTACAAAATTGACGTATGGATGGATTTGGCAGAATAGAAGTTTGGTTTTATATGCACTAATCCCTTTCTTTATTTCTACAATTGTCCCTTTTTTAGCCTTAAGTAATCCCATGGAAATAGGATTATTTAGTCCTTATCTTCTTTTACCATGGTGGTTTTTTGTGGTTGCAATGGTGCAAATACATCAAAATATTATCTTGGGGACTAATATAAAGTTATTTCCAAAACCTGAAAAAAGTTATTTTGTATATCTGATATTTTGGGGATTACTTAATTTTTTTGAAAAACTATCTGAGAGATTCAGTAATGAATTTGCTAATACGAGCTCAGTGATAGGTAATACAATAATTTCCTTTTTTTTTATTGGTATAGTAACATATCTTTTTTTACGTTTTTATTTTGTATTTCCAATGATTGCAGTTCGTGAAGAACTAAGTAAAGCCATAAAAATTTCAGAAAATGAAAGTTGGAAAATTCTTAAGGCTAATTTCTATACTATTGTTCCAGTACTCATCATAGCATGGATTATGAATATTTTATTAACTATATTTTTTACAATGATAGTTTCAGTAAGTGCTAGAATTTATTTTATAGATGTTTACACGATAATTATATTGTATCTAAAATTTTTATTTTTTTTATTTCTTAATATTTTATATTCTAAAATGTATTTAGAATTTAGGGACAAAAAGCTGACATAAAAAAGTTACTAAAATTGTTTTCATATTCAGATACTAAAAAAAACATAGAAAAAAGAAAGATATTTTTAAATAGCAACCTTAAAGCGTCTTGAATATAACAATCATAACACCCACCCCTAAAACATCTCCTTGAGGATACCCCAAAAACCATAGCCTATTTTAGCAAGTACTCCTGCTCACATATTTTGGAAATTAAATAAAATTAGCTGAGAAAAATAATGTTGAATGTGATTAAATGAATTTAGCTCATATACTTCTGTAGGTTTGGTTGCTAAATAGTATTTAGTGCGTGCTTAAATTTTCTTTATTATAAAGAAATGAACAAAGTTATTATTATTTAATCTTTAAGGGAGCTATGAATGCCCAAATATGTCTGGACTGCAAAACACACATTTAAGTCAGAAAATAATCTAAAAAAGCATTTAAAAAGTGATGAAAAACATTTTCTTAAAATTTTAAATAAGTTAAAAAAGGCAGGCATGATGGGCGCCCATCGAGGTGTTATTAATGATAAAAAAAATAAATTTTCTCATATAGGTTTTCTATTATTTAAAAATAAGAAGTCATATAAAAAATCTATGCAAATAATTAAGAATGCAGAATGGGATAAAAAAATACCAAAGAGAAATAGATATGAAACTTTCTTAATAGATAAAGAGATTAATTAATCTTTTTATTCTTGGTAGTATAGTTTGAGTTATGTTTTGAACAGTCATAATACCCACCCCTAAGATATATCCTTAAGGATACCTCAAAAAACCATAGCCTATTTTTAGCAGGTACTACTGCTCACACATTTTGGTTCGGTAATGTAAAAAGGATTTAAATTTTCAAATTTGTTCAAATTTGGTTCTTACCTAATAAATTTACTATTAAAACACCTGATACAATAAGCATCAAACCTATTATTGTTGAAATACTAGGTATTTGACTAAACTTTATTATTCCAACAAAAGAAGTTCCAATAATGCATAACCCAGCAAACGTAGCATAAGTAATACCTACTGGCAGGAATTTCATTACTTGAGACAATAGGTACATACATAATATGATAGTTATAATACTGTAGATTGAGGGAATTAGTTTAGTAAAACCATTTGCACTATTTGCAAAAGAATTAGATGCAGTTCCACATATTACTGCTAGTATTAATACTAAATATGGAAATATACTTTTCAACAAATTAAATTAGGTCTCTTAATAATAAAGTTAAGAAAATAATATTACTTAGCTAATTTATGGCAATTAAAAAATTATTACTTTTAAAAAAGTTGGTGTTGCAGTCACTACTCGAGTCCAGGTTCTGCGTATTGTTTCCCCCTGCAACGAAATGATAACTACAATAATTTTAAGTTCTTTTCAACATATTTCTAATACAAATTTGTTTCAGAACATTTCCTACTAAGCTCACTTCTTTGATAAGAATGTCCAGAAGATGGTTGATACTCTTGAAGAGATACAAGGTGGACTTTAGGGTGTGTTTTTGAATTTTTCATTTCAATATGATAGTTATGACACTTATGACACCCACCCCTAAAACATATCCTTACCCCAAAAAACCATAGCCTATTTTAGTAAGTACTACTGCTCTCATATTTTAGTTAGAGAAGAATTATGTTAACCTTGGTATACACCCAATAAATCCACAGAATAAAACTTAACGAATTATAAGTTTTTTAAAGTTCACTCATTACAGCAAAAGTTTCACCCGTTTCTTCTCTAAGCATTTTCAGACCACTATCCTCACGATTAGTATTTCTTGCTTGCATATCTTTTTCATAAGCCTCTTTTGAGGAATATATTAATACTGAGCCATGTGTGACTTCATCGATTTCAAACCACATCACATCAATTACTTCATTACTATTATTTCTATCTTTTAATCCCGATAGAATTTTGCGCATATTTACCTTGTCTATAGGCTTATCATGTCTCCATGTTGTCGTTACCATATACATCTATTTTCTCCTTTTTCTAAAGTACCTTCTAAAACCTCACTATTCACATATTGTAATTACCTATAAAATTTTATTTAAGTTTAGACCAAACCCTTTCTAAAGGTTCGGTCTAAAATATAATTTAACGTATGGTTTCCATTCCAAAAGCACGATCAAGAGTTCCTAATTTAGATGCCTGTTCCAGCATTTTCTGAAACTCCTCAGTCATCCCTACTTCATCTATTCCCTTTCCAAGAGTTCTTAAATCAGGAGCAGAATACACTGCCATTGATCGTTGCATTTCCTCAGCTATTATGGGCACCCACATTGTTACATTAACATTATGACTACTTATTAACTTTTGAATATCACCAACTAATGCAGTAGCTTCACCCCATTTTGAACGTTCCATTATATATTCTCGAACCATGAATGCTTTATTTTCTTGTTTTGGTTCACCTGCAATCAACCGTGCTACATTGGGTCCATTAATTTCACCTGCTGGAATTAATTCTCTTTCTGACATAAGTGCATTCCAGCTTGGGTCACTACTCAAGTTTTGTGAAAGTTGCAGCCCTTGTTCCATGCTCATATAAAAAGTGTATAAGTGTAAAGATCCTGCAGTAAAACCACCACCAACTCTTGTTATATTAACTGAGGTTGCACCGTTTCTTGCTAATATTCCGGCAGCTTGCCTTACTCGGCTCATTGCAAGTTCATATTTCCCTACATGGGGTGTAATTATTCTTCTTGATCCAAACATAATTAACTCCTTTCTCTTTAAAGTTTAAAAATTAAATTTTTGACTAAGAATGTTTTATTTGAAAGTCAAAATGTGAATAAATATTTTTTATTCAAAAAAATGATCAAAAAATATACAAAAATTTTATTACATAGGGAACATATTTACCCCCTCGCCTTACTTTTTGAACAGTCTGTAGGACTCTTCTAAGGCTCATTAGAGGCTACTGACATATTACTAGAAATGGACAGCCCAAAAATCCACAAGTTAATAAAAGAAATTAATACCATTTTCCAATTCATTTTGAAGAGAAAGAAAAGTGTGATAATTTATTTATTAATTTAATTTTTATGATAATGATAGAAAGCTGATTTTATATGTCAGTACTCAAAGTCATTACTGCTGATTCTGCAAAGTTGGTTCTTGCTCCACAACTTGGAGGTGGAATTGCTCGACTAGATGTAGACAATAAACCAGTTCTACGACCATGGTCAGGAGATAAACATAATCTATTTTCACTAGCCCATAATGTTCTTGTTCCATTTTCCAACCGAATTTCATGTGGAGGATTTAATTGGGATGGTGTGAATTATTCCTTGGAGCCAAATTTGGATGATGAAATTTTTCCAATACATGGTGATGGATTTCAAAAAGTCTGGGATATTACCAATTCAGATAATGGTATTAGTATGAGACTTAGTAATGGTTCTTTTGGTCCTTGGAGGTATAGTGCAGAACAATTATTTAAACTTACCCCAAACTGTTTGACAATCACGCTGATTTTAAAAAATATTAGTGAGTTAACATTACCCTTTGGTTGTGGGTTTCATCCCTGGTTTCCACGCAACGATCATACTAGGTTATCCTTTACAGCAGAAAAGGTTTGGATGGAAAATGAAGATCATTTACCTACCAAAGAAGTCCTTTTGGTAGATGATTCCATTTGGAGCTTCAAAGATCTTCGAAAATTACCAGTAAATTTTATAAACAATGGATATACTGGCTGGCACGGCACTACATTTATTGAGCAGGGTGAAGATTCAGTATCCTGTAAAATAACAGCATCAGAAAATCTTCAAACTGCTATAATATATTCTCCTAATGATAAATCAGATTTCTTTTGTTTTGAACCAGTTTCACATCCTGTTGACGCCTTTAATTTGCCTGATCGACCTGGTTTGGAAGAATTGGTTTCTGGCCATAGTATGACTGCTTCCATGACTATTATGTGGAAATAAAATTATCCAAATACCTTAATAATTAGCATACTAGCTCAAGCATCTTTGAAAATTACAATGGATACCTATGCTCACTTTTTTGATAAGCACGGTAAGAAGATGGTTGATACTCTTGAGGAGATACAAGGTGGTAGAAAAATGGTGAAGAATTTTGAGTTTTCGTTCTGAAAACCCTCTACTGGACATACTGGACATGGTGGACACGTACTTGTGTAGGCACCCCCAAAAACCATAGCCTATTGCAAGTGCTACTGCTCACACATTTTGACTTGGGAAAGTAAATATCCCCCAACCTTTAAAAATTTAAGAAGAAAAAATACTCAAGAGAATAGAATAAGAAATTTCTTTTAAGTCCATCATGTATAAACTATTATTAAATTATGCAAAAATATTTTATTATTTCAAAAATAAATATCCAACAGTTAGCTTTGGAAGTAAATGAATATTTAAAAAACGGATGGGAATGTTTGGGGAGTCCTTTTCTAGATAATGAAAGAAACTTTAATCAGGCAATGCTTTCTAAAGCAGCAATAAAGGAAAAAGAAGATCAGCATCTAAATAATTTTAATTTAAATAAAACTTTTGAGTATTTTGTAATGATTAAATTTAAATTGCGCCAAGATGTTGATAACCAATTTTTTAAAGAGGTAGAGAATTATTTAAGAAAATTTCCATATGAAGGATTAAAATTTTGTGAAATTTTTGATTTGGAAAACGATATTGGAGAATATGCTTTTATAGAATTTTTTGATAATGCAGAAAATTACATTAAAGCAATAGATAGAAGAGACAATCCAATATTAGATAAATTGAGAAAATTTGTAATTCCATATGATAATGGAGAAGATTTCACTGGAAGTCATGGAAAATTAACTAAAAGTTTTAGTCATTTGCTAATTTAATCAACACCCACCCCTAAGATATATCCTTAAGGATACCTCAAAAACCATAGCCTATTGTTAGCAAGTACGACTGCTCACATATTTTTGTTTGGGAAGGTAAAAGTGATTTAACTTTTCAAATAAGAAATTTATTGTAGTGTTGGTTTTGATGAATATTGATATTCCTAAAATAAAATATGCTGATATTGACGATCTTACGATTGCTTACCAAGTTTGGGGAACATCTAAAGATGTTTTAATTTATGTTCCTGGAATTGTTTCACATTTAGAAGCAACTTTAGAATTTGAAGGTTATAAGCAATGGCTTAAAAACCTAAGTAATAATTTTAAAGTAATCATATTTGATAAAAGAGGACAAGGTATGTCTGATAGGGAAATGGAGATAACAGGAATTGAGCCTAGAATAGACGATATTACTGCAGTTGCTGAAGCAGAAGGAATAAAAGAGTTTTCATTATTTGGTTTATCAGAAGGTGCAGCAATAGCTCTTTTTTATGCTGCAACATACCCTAGAAAAATTAAATCCATAGCTGTATTAGGTGGTTTTGCACATGTACACACTGCAGATGACAGTTGGATAGAAAAATGGGGTGAGGGTATTTCAGGATATGCATTATGTCCTCATATGATGCCAATGATGAAAGATAAAATTGGAAAGTTTGAAAGAATGACTTGTAATCCAAAAACTTTAAGAAGAATGATGGAAACAAATCGTAAGATTGATATTCGTTCAATCTTATCAGAAATAAATACTCCTACTCTAATTTGTCATAGTAGAGATGATATGACTACGATTAAAGAAGATGGTCGTTTTATTGCTGAGCAAATTAAAGGTGCAAAATATATAGAATATTCAAATGGTGGACATCTTCCCTATTTTGGGTTGGAAGATGATCTTAGTGATGATTTGACTAATTTCTTTAAAAAATTTAACAAAGCGAATAGATCAGATGTAAATGAAAATGATAAATTAGCAACAATTCTTTTTACAGATATTGTTGAATCCACCTCTAAACTCTCATCTTTTGGTGATAAAAAGTGGAGTAAAATTATGGATTCTCATGATGATATAATCTTTAATAAAATAAAAAAATACCAAGGGCAGTTTATAAAAAATACTGGAGATGGTTCTTTAGTTATTTTTGATGGTCCTATACGTGCCATTAAATATGCATTAGAATTTCAATCTGATATTAAAAGTTTAGGTATTGAATGTAGATGTGGATTACATATTGGCCAAATTGAGTGGCGTGGTTCAGATGTTTCTGGAATAGCAATTAATATTGCTTCTAGAGTTATGAATTTAGGTGAACCTAACAAGGTATTAATTACTAAAACTTTAGGTGATTTGATTGCTGGTTCAAAAATTAAATATGCAAATTTTGGTGATTATAATTTAAAAGGAATTGCTGGTAATTGGAAACTTTTAGAAATTATAGATTAGTTTAGTTTGTATATATATTTCTTTTTATTAAATAAAATGCCTTTTCTGAGGCTGCTATGAATCTTACAAAGTGTGTTAGAATGTAAGGTACCCCAAAAAACCATAGCCTATATTAGCAAGTACTACTGCTCACACATTTTGGTTTGAAGTGTATACAAGTCAGATATTTTTTCATGCTACTCCTCCTACATTAATAATTAATAGGGTCTTCCATCCATTCTTCTACTATGTCTTCTCCATGAATGAAGAAGTACCTGTTTACTAAAGCTACATCATCTAGGATATCAGTTTCAATGCTACCATCCCCAAGATCACCATAGCGTTCTTTTTCCCATTCAAGAACAAATCTTCTGACAGCATCTGCTTCAGCACCTAAGAATGCTTTTGCTACTTTGGGATTTTCTATAATAGGATGAGTGGTTGGAAATGCTTCTTGATGAACTAGGTCGTATGTATCAATCCATGCGTTATCTTTGGTGTTGGTATCTGAGAGGTCTTTATGGTCTTTGAGGAAATTGAGAATTTCAAGGTGATGAGAACCTCTGTCTATTACCCAGTTCTTAAAGTATTCTTTTATTTCTTCTCTTCTATGTTCCAATGTCACCTCTATACTTGGATATCCAGATAGTCTCTAAAGGTACAGTATAGATATACCCCTAGATTTCTAAAGTATTGTTAGGTACAGTTTTGCTAGTAAAAGTAGTATAAGAATAATTAAGCATCTTATAGCTACTTACTCACTAGCATCACTTAACTATCCTAACCAATAATCTCCAATCTGAGTTATTACAGTAGTTGAAGAAACATCTGCTCCTGCTTCTTCTCTTCTTTTTACTACATCTGGTCGTTCTCCAAAAGTTTTCATAAATTCTGGGTCTGGTACATCCATCAAAACATATACTGATGTTTCGTCTGGGTTAGCAGCAGCCCAAATCATTTTTGCACCTTTTTCCCCAACTTCATCTTCAAAAGATTTAGCCATTTCTGTCCAAGTCTTAAAACCCTTTGAAATTTTAACTGTAACTAACAATCTAGGCATATCATTCCTCCAATTTATAAAAATTATTTAATAACATTGTAAGTATATATATTAAAGGCATCCCTCGTAAACTGCTCTCATTCCTCTATACAGTCTCCCAATATAGTTATTGTCAGTTACTGTACTATACGAGGGATTAAGGTTTGTAGATTCTTTAGGATGCTTTAGCAATCCCAAAAATGACAGAAAAATTTGAGGTAATGATCTTATATGGATGCGATAATAATTTTCCCCATTAGATAGAAAAATCTTTTATATTTCTTCGTGCTCGTAGACATTTTTGGTTCCTATTAATCATTTTTTGTCTGTTCTACTACTTTTAGTCTTTTACGATCGTAGTTCGAGTAATGGGATTAAGTAGTTCAATAAACCCACCCCAAAGACATATCCTTAAGAATACCCCAAAAACCATAGCCTATTATTAGCAAGTGCTACTGCTCACACATTTTGGGGTGGGGAAGGTTAATCTCCAATCTTCACAAAAAAGATTTTTAATTTAATATAGTTTTTATGAAAAGACACATCTTAACTCTATGCCTTTCTATAAGCCTTGCTTTAGGAAGCTTTGGTTTGGCTTGGAGTGATGACTTTCAAAAGGGTGTAGAAGCTTATAATAAAGGTGATTTTGCCACTGCATTGAAGGAGTGGACACCTTTAGCTGAACAGGGAAATGTAAAAGCACAGTATAATCTAGGATTGATGTATGATATGGGAAAAGGAGTTCTTCAAGACTATAAAGAAGCAGTTCAATGGTATCAACTTGCTGCTGAACAGGGCTATTCATCTGCACAACATAACTTAGGTTTATTGTATTTTAATGGACAAGGTATATCTCAAGATCATCAGGAAGCAGTAAAATGGATAACTCTATCTGCTGATCAAGGTGAAGTAGAATCGCAGAAAAATTTAGGTATTATATATAGAGATGGGGAAGTTGTTCCTCAGGATTATCAGACTGCAGCAAAATGGTTTGAATTAGCTGCTACCAAAGGCAATATAACATCACAAATCAATATTGGTTTTTTTTATTATAATGGACAAGGGGTACCCCAAGATTATCAAGAAACAGCAAAATGGATGACACTAGCTTCTGAACAGGGAAGTCCACAAGCCCAACACAATATGGCTTATCTCTACTACAATGGGCAAGGTGTTAAAATTGATAAAGTCTATGCACACATGTGGGCTAGCATAGCTTCTTCACAAGGATTTGAGAACTCTAAAGGATTGTTAGAAGCCTTGAATAAGGAGATGACCCCTTCCCAAATCCAAGAAGCACAAAGACTAACCGAAGAGTGTGTGAAGAAAAACTATAAAGGGTGTTGAATATAACAATCATAACATCCACCCCTAAGACTTACCTTTGAGCACGGATCAATAAGAAACTTTTCCAAAGAATGTAAAAAACCAACTATTGTTTTGCTAAACTTTTTTTTGGGTCATAAAATGGAAGAGTTACTTGTTCACAATTAACAAAATTATCATGTATCCTCACAGTAAGAAATGAACCAATATTAGCATGATTTACATCTATCATTGCTAAGGCAATATTCCTCTTTAGTCTTGGTGAATATACAGCGGAAGTGACTTTTCCAATAATTTTTTCATTTAAGATAACTTCCCAAAATTCATTATTGGGATTCTTAAACGGTTCACAGTTGATTATAAGTCCAATAAGTTTATTTTTCACTCCATTTTTTTTTATTTTTTTTAGTGCAGATTTTCCTATAAAATCATCTTTTTTATCTAAATTTATAAGTCTTTCTAAACCAATTTCATAAGGATTATTATCAGAATTTATATCCGCATGATAGGATATCATAGCCCCT
This sequence comes from uncultured Alphaproteobacteria bacterium, assembly GCA_902570265.1. Lineage (GTDB taxonomy): Bacteria > Pseudomonadota > Alphaproteobacteria > Rhodobacterales > Rhodobacteraceae > CACIIZ01. Next base: position 22,776 of record CACFXF010000030.1, read on the forward strand.
TCTACTCTTCTAATTGTTGAGGTATGTCCTGGTTTAAGCCCTAGGGGTTTCCCCAAATCCATTATTTTGTTCCACAAAATGTTTCCTTTATTTTCATCACAAAGAAAAATTTCATAGCCAAGTTCACTAGACCAACCAGTTCTTGATATAACTAATGGGATTTTTTCAAATTCTATTTTTTTTAGTCTATAATATTTTAAATTAGCTATCTCATCTCCAAAAATCTTTCTTATTATTTCTCTAGATTTTGGGCCTTGCAATTGTAGTGGAGATACATCAGGTTCACAAAGTTGTACATTCATACCCGAATTAATCAAAACACCTTTTGCCCAAAGTAGGATGTCACTGTCAGCTAAAGAAAGCCAATAACGATTTTCTTCAATTCTCAGTAATACAGGATCATTTAAAATGCCCCCTTTATCATCGGTTATTAGAATATATTTGCATTGACCTACTTCACAATTTGCAATGTCCCTTGGAGTTAAATATTGAACAAATTTTTTAGCGTCAGGGCCTTTTATTTCTACCTGTCTTTCTACAGAAACATCACAAAGTATTGCCTCGTTTACTAAATTCCAGAAATTTTCTTCAGGGTTTCCAAAATCTCGTGGTATATACATGTGATTATAAATAGAAAAGTCTTTTGCTCCCCAATCTATTGTAGATTGGAAAAAGGGTGATCGTCTGATTTGAGTTCCAAAACCATAATTTCGTGATTTTGTATTAAGTTTATAAATCATATCATTTTAATTTTTTTTGTAAGCGTATTTTTGAAGCATATTTTTAGTCAATTATATTATAAGTAGTACACTTATATAATTATTCTATAAGGTAAAAAGAGATAAAGATTAAAATTATTTTTAACTAAGAGCCATCTTCAATTATCTCATCATATACTGAAATTATTAAATCTTTATTTACCTGATGCCAGGGATAACTGTTTATTGTTGTTAAGAAATCATTTTTGTTTAAAAATAAATTATTATTATTTAACCTTAATTCTTCCATTTGCCATTTAGCATCTTCCTTCTTACCAAGTTTCCAAGCTGAAACTATATAATTCAACATTGCAGTTGATGATCTTGGGTTTCTAACTAAAGCTTCTTCACTAAGATTGAAAGCCTTTTCAAATTCAGCAAAAGCCAAGTATGCTCTGGCTTCTCCTTGTAAAACAAATATAGGAAATAATGGATCAATTTTTCTAACTTTTTGAAAAGTTGTAAGTCCATCTTCAAAAAATCCATCATTTATTTGGTTAGTTGCTTTCATTTGTAAAGCTAATAAATTTTCTGGTTCAAGCTCTAATGCTTTTTCATTTTGCTCTTTAGATTTATCTATCATTTTAGCATTTCCATAAATAAAAGCTAAAGAAAAGTAACTATGTGCTTCGTCTGGATTTAGTTCAATCGCTTTTTTTGCATAATTAATAGCCTCGTTTTTTAAAACATCCTTTTCTGCACTTGTTAAAGATTGCTGATTTGCATTTGCATATTCAAATGCGAGACTTATAGCCATAGATCCATATGCCCTTCCAAAAGTAGGGTCTATACTTATTGCCTTTTGATAAAATTCACGAGCTTCAGATCTATCTTGACTTGCTAGTCCCTGTTTATAGACATCATAAGCATTAAGTTTTGGCACTTTTGTATTTATGATTTTCTTTTCTTCTTTGTCTGTTAATTTAACAGATAGTTGTTCCACTATGTTGATCACTAGAGTATCTTGAAGACTAAAAATTTCTTCTTTAGGCTCTTCAAACCTTTCAGCCCATATATTACTCCCAGTCTTACTATTTACTAGTTCAATATTAACCCGTATTAAATCACCTCTTAGACGAGCATTTCCCTTTAAAAGAAAGTCTGCATTTAGAGTTTTAGCCACTTCCTTATCAGAATATTCTTTGCCTTTATAGTAAAAAACTGAATTTCTAGAAATTACAGAAAAAGCGCCAATTTTGGATAAATCTATAATTAAATCTTCTGTTAAACCATCAACAAAATAATCCTGAGAACTATCACCACCTGAATTTACAAATGGCATTACTGCAATCATTTTTTCATTAACAATTACTCTATTTCTATTGTTTGAAATGAAAAAATATCCAAATAAAAAAATTAGAAAAAAACAGAATATTGAAATAACTGGTATTAATTTTATTGTGGTTGTTTTTTTTCTTCTTGATTTACTTATTTTATCTCCAGTGTTTATATCAAAAGCGTGAACTATAGTATTTTTCATCTTTTGCTCACCTAAGTCATCAAAAGAAAAGTTTGTTTTTGTTTTAACTAATTCATAAATATTTTTAGACAAGCAAATACCATTTGGCTTTGAGAGTGCCTCTAACCTTGCAGCAATATTAACTCCTTCACCATATAAATTCCCATCTTCTTTAACCACATCTCCCATATTGATGCCTATGCGAAATTCCATTTTTTGGAAATTTTCTACTGATTTATTTCTTTCTCTTATCAATTTCTGAAACTCAGATGCACAAACTACAGCAGAAACAGCACTTGAAAATTCAGCTAAAATTGAGTCACCAGCAGTATTAAATACATGTCCACCATGCTGTAAAAATAAATCTTCTAATATTTTTTTGCATGTCTTTAAATTTTTTAGAGTT
>CACFXF010000031.1 GCA_902570265.1 uncultured Alphaproteobacteria bacterium
ATAAATATCTGGTCTTTCTCCTAAAATAAAAACAGCTAAGATTAGAGCAAAAAGTAGCCTAGTATAACGAAAGGGAGATATGACAGAAACGTTACCTTTTCTAGTTGCCAGGACGAGCATAAAATACGAAAAACTTGCTATAACTGCACTCAATAATATTAAATACAACTGCAAAGATGATAATACTACAAAAGTGTTACTGATTGGTATTAATAGCACCCCACCTATGGTTGTTGCCAAAAAGGCATATATTGAGATTGATAAGGATGATATATCACTTTTAATATTTCTTGTTATAAGATCTCTTAATCCTAAAAAAAATATGCCTATAAAAGCGAGTATTGAAGAACTTTGAAAACTATTCATTCCTGGTTTAAGTATAAAAATTACTCCACAAAAACCCACTATAACTGCTGACCAACGACGCCACCCTACTTTTTCTTTAAAAAAAATTGCGGAACCAGCGGTTACTAGCAAAGGTATAGCTTGCAAAAAGGAAGAAACAGTTGATAAAGAAATTAAAGATATTGCGTATACTATAAAAATTGCTCCTAACATATCTGATATAGTGCGAAAAAATATTAAAGGATTTTGAATGTCTTTAGACCTTATAATTGGAATTTTTTGTATTTTACCAATAATAATCAATAAACAAACGGAAACTATCCCTACAGATACTAGAATTTGGGAAACTGGCATATCTTTTGATAAAATTTTTATTATAAGGTCTTCTAATGCAAAACTAGCCATCGCAACTGTCATAAAAAAAATACCACGAAGATTTTCCAATTTCTCTCCTTATTTAAGTTAAGAACTGTCTTTAATAAATAATAAATAATTAATAATGATTTAAGATAATTGATAAATTAATAAGAAACTTAATATGCCTAATCCAAGATATGTACAAAGCATACCTGAAATTCTAAGAAAGGGATTAAATTCAAAAAAAGAAAAACAAATAGCATGCGCTATTCTGCCATATAAAAATATAAAACATGTAGTTAATAGATATAAAAAAGGTGTCCCATTCTTAATTTCTAATATTAAAAGAAGTATTAAAAAGATAGGTACATATTCTGAAAAATTACCATGTGATCGGACATTACGATTTAACTTTTTTTCATTGATTTCATCATCCATTTTAAAAATAAGTTTCAAAACGGGACTACCCCTAAAATATCCAACTCTAAATGAAAGAAAAAGATATATAAATGTAAATAGCGACGCAAAGATAGTGGTTAAATATAAATCATTCATAATTTTAAGTTTATTAAATTTTTAGACTGCTAATTTTAATTAATATTTCCTCTAGCAGGATATTTTTTTTCAATAATAAAGTTTAAAGAATTTACTACATCTTTGATTTGTGGTCGAGCGAACGGCATAGACTGTATGTATGCGGAAAAAATTGTTTTATCCGGTTTAACTAAAAATAGGCCTGGTTCAGGAAAATAATCTAATTCTTCAATACCAAGTGATGTTTTCCCTCTTCCTTTAGATATATATAAATTCCATTCTTTTGCTTTTTCTATATCGAGGTCATATGCAAACCTTAATTCTGTTGATCCAACTTTTTGTAACATCTGTGTTGCACGGGTTTTGTCATCTGCAGAACTAATTATGTAATCCACTCCAAGATCATTTAATATTGGAAGAAAAGTAATAAGGTCTTTGAGATAATTAATACAAAGTGGACAATGTAAACCTCTTATAAATACAACCATAGTGAAATTTTTGGGATCTTCATTGAATAAATTAAATTCACCATGGTATACAGTTGGTAATACCAAATTTGGTGCTTTTCTTGTTGGTTTTATCATCTAAGTACCAAAATAATGTTAACTCAAAAAAAATTATGTTAATTATTGGATTATCATGTTTCTTCTAAGTCTTCTAGGTGTTTATTTAATGCTTTAACTGATAATTGAAGTTCAAAAATGAAAAGTGCAATTGATATTGAAAAAATTAATAAAGCTGAAATAAAAAAAGAAATAAATATGTTAACCATATTTGGATGGGGTATATCAGAAATTAATTGTAGTCCAAAAAATATGGCTATTAGATTAACAAAAAAGCTTACCGCTCCTAATGTTTGAAATGTCCTATTTAGATAAAGTCTTTTTTTTAAAATTTGGATTTGTTCAAGATATCTCTTAACGTAGGTTTCTCCTTTTAATTTGCGATTTTCTACTAGATCATCATGTATCCTTCTGATTAGTGCAGATAATGAACTATATCTGTTAGCATAATTTATCATCATCAGTGGTATTGCAGGAAATAAGGCGGCAGGCAGGAATAGTATCCCATAATCCATCATAATTAACTTTCTTTATTTAATATAATTTTACTAATAAAATAATCTTAAAAATTTATAATTAGTTTCATTTGAATCTGGCATGTTAAATGTATATATATTATTGTTTTTTAGTTTTTGAAGTATGAATGACACTTAAATGATTTAGGTAGAAAAATGTCAGATAACCTACTTTCCAAAATGTTAAAAGAAAATGATTGGATATTAGCAGATGGTGGAACAGGAACAGAACTATTTAAAATGGGCCTGACATCAGGTGACGCACCTGAGCTATGGAATTTAGAATATCCTGATAAAGTAAAGCAATTATACAAAAGTTTTTTAGACGAGGGTAGTGATTTAATTTTAACTAATTCATTTGGTTCAAATTCAGCTAGATTAAAACTACATGGGCAAGAAAAAAATTCTTATATGCTTTCAAAAAAATCAGCTGAAATTGGCAAAGAAATTATAGGTAACTATAATAGGTCTATTGTACTTGCAGGATCTATAGGTCCTACAGGTGAAATGATTGAACCGCTAGGCTCAATGACATATAATGAAGCAACTAATATTTTCAAAGAGCAGTCTAGAGGCCTTAGAGATGGTGGGGTAGATGTCCTTTGGATTGAAACAATGTCGCATATTGACGAATTTAAAGCAGCTGTGGCTGCGGCAAAAAGCCTTAATATGCAATGGTGTGGGACAATGAGTTTTGATACTTCTGGCAGGACAATGATGGGTATAACCCCTTTAGAGTTTAAAAATTTAATATTAAAACTAGATCATAAACCTATAGCTTTTGGAGCTAATTGTGGGGTAGGTTCTTCAGATCTGCTTAGGACAATTAAAAGCTTCATAAATAAAGACATTAAAATAATTGCAAAAGGTAATGCGGGTATACCTAAATTTAAGGGAGGAAAAATTGTTTATGATGGTACTCCTGAAATTATGGCTAAATATGCATGCTATGCAAGAGATTTAGGTGCTAGTATAATAGGAGGTTGTTGTGGAACTACTCCATTACATATTAGAGAAATGAAAAAATCCTTATCTGAAAATCTAACTTTAAGAGAAATAAGTTTGGATATGATTGAGGACTGTTTTGGTAAATTTTCATCTAAATCTGATAGTTCCAGAGTAAAGGATACTTCCAAAAATAAAAGAAGAAGACGTGTTCACTAATTAACAAAAATTAATTATGATATAATTTATTATTTGAAATTAAAAAAGATTATTATTCTTGGATATGTTCCTATTTAGTTTAATCAAAAATTTAAAAACTGCATTTATATTATTTTTTCTTATGATTTCTTCTTTAAGTGCTGAAGATATAAAAGAAAATGTTACCTTAAATGAAAGTAGAAATTATGACTTGAACATTGGACTTGGAATTATAAGTACACCTAAATATGAAGGATCTGAAAATTCTATAAGTAGAACTATCCCATTTATAAATTTTAAGTACAATAAATTATCATTTAACCCTGTAAGCGGAGTTAAGATTAATTTTTTAAATAATGAAAACTGGTTATTAAATTATGGTGTTGGTTTAAATATTGGAAGAGATCCTAAGCAAGATATTAATTTATCTGGATTGAATAAAATTAATTGGACTTTGGAACCTAAAGTTGAAGCAAAATATAAGAGTAAGTACTATTCTATTTCTTCAGAAATAGCGTATGATATTTTTCAAAAAGGTCATAAAGGTTATTATTTAAAAACATCATTAGGGAGTGGATTTCCTATTATTGGATTGAACACATTTATTATTCCTTCGATTTCATTTACTTATGCTGACAACACATACTTGAATAACTATTTTGGGATTGACAATAACGAAAATAGTTCTTCTGGATATTCAATATATAGTTTAAGTGACGGCATAAAAGATATTTCAGCTAATGTAATAGGGATTTATAAAATAAATGATAAGTTAAGTTTAACTGCAAATCTCATTTATAAAAAATTAATAGGGCAGGTTGCCAAAAGTCCCATAGTATTTCAAGACAATAACATTACCACTATTTTAACTCTGAATTATAATTATTAAATAGAATCAAAAGATTCCATTAAATAATTATTTATATCTTTTTTGACTATTTTTTTCGTCTTTAGTAGATAATGCAGATATAGCACTATTAAGAGAAACAATACCTATCTTTTTACCCTCTTTATCAATTACATTGCACTCTTTTATGGAAGTTTTATTTAATATCTGTAAAGCATTTTCCAATGGTAAGGTGCTAGCTATGTTAGGACCTTTACAACTACCATTTTTCATTATTGTTTCAACTTTTATATATTATCCAAGGCTATAGTTTCACCTATAAATGTCAATCGGTAATGAAAAATAAATAATTACTTAAATTAATAATTATTATATTCGATTCAAATCCTTCATCTATGAACCTGGTATCCAATTTGTTCCTGCTAAAGGGACACGTGCCATTGCTGCAGACTCCACTGTTAAAGCACAAAGATCTTCAGGTTCAAGGTTTCTTAAATGACTTTTACCACAAGCTCTTGCTAAAGTTTGCGCTTCTAGTGTAATTACTTTCAAATAATTTGAAAGGCGTTTTCCAGCTTCTTTAGGATTAAGTCTTTTTGACAATTTAGGATCTTGGGTAGTAATACCGGCAGGATCATTTCCTTCATGCCAGTCATCAAACGCACCCGCAGTTGTCCCTAGTTTTTCATAATCTCTTTGCCATTTAGGATCATTATCTCCTAGAGCTATAAGTGCTGCAGTACCAATTGAAACTGCATCAGCACCTAATGCTAAAGCTTTTGCAACATCTGCTCCATTTCTTATCCCACCAGAAACAATTAATTGGACTTCCCTATGAAGTTTTTGCTCTTGAAGAGCATCAACAGAAGAACGAATGCAGGCTAGGGTGGGTATCCCGACATGTTCAATAAATATATCTTGTGTAGCAGCAGTTCCGCCTTGCATGCCATCAATCACAATGGCGTCTGCCCCTGCTTTTATTGCTAGTGAAGTATCATAAAAAGGTCTGGTAGCTCCAATTTTCACAAAAATAGGAATTTTCCATTGTGTTATTTCTCTTAACTCAATAATTTTAATTTCTAAATCGTCAGGACCTGTCCAATCTGGATGTCTACATGCTGATCTTTGATCAATACCACGTGGTAATGTCCTCATTTTTGCAACTCTATCATTTATTTTTTGACCTAGAAGCATTCCCCCTCCACCTGGTTTTGCTCCTTGGCCAACTACAATTTCAATTGCATCTGCTTTCTTTAGATCATCTGGATTCATACCATATCTGGACGGGAGATACTGATAAATAAGTTTACTGGAGTGCTTTCTTTCTTCTTTTGTCATACCTCCATCTCCAGTAGTAGTTGATGTTCCGGCCAATGAAGCACCTCGTCCTAAAGCCTCTTTTGCCTGTGCTGATAAAGCTCCAAAGCTCATGCCTGCAATAGTAATTGGTATATCAATTTCTAATGGATTTTCTGCATTTCTTGTTCCTAATTTTAATGCTGTTTCACATTTTTCTCTATAACCTTCAAGTGGGTATCTAGACATCGAGGCACCCAAAAAAAGTAGATCATCAAAATGAGGAACCCTTCTCTTTGATCCTCCACCTCTTATGTCATAAATACCAGTAGTTGCAGCCCTTCTAATCTCGGCATTCACTTCGGGAGTGAATGTTTGTGAAAAAATTGGTAGTGTACTAACACTATTGGTTTTTAATTTTTTATTTTTTTTTGTCATTAACTTATCTTTTTTTAATACTCTTCAGCATTGGCTATATCAAAATTATAAAGTTTTCGTGCAGATCCATATCTTCTAAATTTACTAGGTTTAAAGTTTAATTTTGCGTCACTAAGTAACTTTTCTAGAATTTCTGTATATTTTTTGGACATTTCTTTCTCTACACAATCAGCACCTAGGGATTTTACAGATCCTCTCACAAATATTTGTGCTTCATAAATACTATCTCCTAATGAATCTCCAACATTTCCGCACACTATAAGCTTTCCTGATTGAGCCATAAATGCAGACATGTGACCAATATCACCTTTAACAACTATATCAATGCCTTTCATGGATATACCACATCGTGACGATGCATTTCCTTTAATTAATAAAGTACCACCATGGCCAGTAGCTCCTGCATATTGGCTAGCATTTCCATGAACAACTAATTTGCCAGACATCATGTTTTCTGCAGCTCCTGGACCAACGGATCCACTAACTTCTATAAATGCTTTTTTATTCATCCCAGCACAATAATAGCCCGTAGATCCTTCAATTTTGACTTTTATTGAACTATCTAACCCAACTGCTAAAGCATGCGCACCTTTAGGGTTTGATATCAACCAGGTTTCAGGACTCTTGGACATTTGCAATTTTGTATTCAGTTCTCTAAGGGTTATTTTTTCAAGATCTAATTTATTCATTTAGTGTTTCCAAAAATAAACAGTTGCGGGTTCTGGTTCCCAAATCTTAGCATGATTAATCTCTGGTAAATTTGCAAATGCTCTGTATTCAGAACCAAAAGCAACATAATAGTCATTTTCTGCCATAACGGCAGGTTTACAGGATATTGGATCTCTTAATACTCCAAAACCGTCTTTAGTACCTACTAGGAAGGTATAAAATCCATCTAAATCTGATAAAGCTAACTCCAATGATTGTTCTAATGTTTTACCTTTTTTTATTTGAAAACTTAAGTAACTCGCTGCAACCTCTGTATCGTTTTCTGTATTTATTTCCATACCTTCACTAATTAGTTTTTTTCTAAGTTGATTGTGGTTTGATAATGACCCATTATGAACGAGGCACTGGTCTGGGCCAGTACTAAATGGATGAGCTCCCAAAGTTGTCACGGCACTTTCTGTAGCCATTCTGGTATGACCTATGCCATGAGTGCCATCCATTTCATGTATTCCAAATTTTTGAATTACATTTTTTGGTAATCCTACTTCTTTAAATATTTCAATATTTTCACCGGAACTCATAAGAGATAGATTGGAGAAAGATTTTTTTAAAAAACTTTCTACTTTATCAACATCTTTTTTATTTACTGTTAATACGATATGATTGAAATGCTCTCTTAGAGAAAACTTTAATTTAAGCTTTTGTAATAGCCCTTTTCGTATTTCTTTAAAATCTTCTTGATGATTTTCAGACCTTAAAGTCAATTTAATTTTATCTATATCTCTACAATTATATATGGCAAGTCCAGAACTATCAGGTCCTCTATCAGACATAGTATTTAACATACTTGATAGCATTGACCCTAAATTACAATTTAATTTATCATCTTTTAGAAAAAGACCAATTATCCCACACATATTTATTTATCTTCTATTTAAATGTTAAGATCTAAAACAATTTGATAATAGTATTATATGATATGGTATCAACTATCAAATTAGGCAATATCTATGAAACCCTTTAATTGGATAAACCATGTAGAACCCGCTAAAGGTCCACCCCCCCCAAATACATTTGGTTTCCTATTATGGTCTTTATCGGGTAGTTTTAAAGTACTTTCTCTTTCTGGCTTTTTATCAATTTTAACAGGAATTACTGAGGTATCAGCAGTTTTATTGTTAGGTCTTTTAATTGATGCTGCTCTAAATTCAACTGTTGAAGACCCACTAGGCAATAATATTTATTTGTTTTCTGCAGGATTACTTTTTTTTCTATTAATACGTCCAATAATTTTTGGTTCTTCTTCATACATGCAATCAGTAATTGTGTCTCCAAATATATTTAATCTTGTCTTATCTAGAATTCATAGATGGTGTATTGGTCATTCAATTCTATTTTTTGAGAATGATTTTGCAGGCCGGATCGCTCAAAAAGAAATGCAGACTGCCAGAGCAGTTACTGATGTAGTTGTTGAGATTTTACAGACGGTACTTTTTGCACTTGCCTCGGTGATTGGTGCCGCACTAATGCTGACTTCTGTGAATATTACACTAACATTTGCATTACTATTTTGGCTGGGTTGTTATTTTTTCCTTATTAGATATTTTATGCCAATTATTAGGTTAAGATCTGGGAATAGAGCAAGTTCAAGAGCAATGGTTACTGGCCAAATTGTAGATACTGTTACAAATATTAAAACTGTTAAACTTTTCGCTCATAATCATCATGAAGATAGTGAAGCGTTAAAGGCTATGGCTAGTTTTCGATATAGTTCAATTAAATATGGAGAGGTTGCTGCATGTTTTAGATTTTGTCTAAATGGTTTAGCAGGAATTTTACCAGTAATAATGGTAGGAGGTAGCCTTTGGTTTTGGAGTACAGGTCAAGTAAGTGCCGGCGATATAGCAGCAGCTGGTGCCATTTCATTAAGACTTTCCCAAATGATTGGTTGGGTCAGTTATGTTTTAATGACAATCTATTCAAATTTTGGAGAGATTGAAGATGGTGTCAGAACATTATCAAAACCATATGATTTGGAAGATAAAAAAAATGCAGAAACTTTAGAAATAAAAAAAGGTAAGGTGATTTTCCAAGATGTTAGCTTTGCATATGATAGAGAAATTGGCGGAGTGAAAAATATTTCTCTTTCTATAAATCCAGGAGAAAAAGTTGGACTAGTTGGTGCATCTGGTGCGGGCAAATCTACATTGGTATCTTTGTTATTACGTTTATACGATCCTGAAAGAGGGATTGTACAAATTGATAATCAAAATTTATCTAATGTCACACAAGAAAGTCTTCGTAAACAAATAGGAATGGTTACTCAAGAAACAGCTTTATTTAATAGATCAGCAAGAGATAATATTTTGTATGGTAAATCTTCAGCAAGCTTTAAGACTTTAGTTGAAGCTTCAAAAAAAGCAGAGGCTCATAATTTTATACTTGATCTTCAAGATCATCAGGGTCGTAAAGGTTATGAAGCACATTTAGGGGAGCAAGGTGTAAAATTATCAGGGGGACAAAAGCAAAGAATTGCTTTAGCTAGAGCAATACTAAAAGATGCACCGATACTTGTATTAGACGAAGCTACAAGTGCCTTAGATAGTGAAGTAGAGGCATCAATTCAAAAAGCACTAGAACTTGTAATGGATGGAAAAACTGTTTTAGCAATTGCTCACCGTCTATCCACTCTAAGCAAAATGGATAGAATTATAGTTATGGACAAAGGAAAGATAGTAGAAAATGGAACACACCAGGAATTATTAAATATGAGAGGTTTATATGCTAGATATTGGGAGCGTCAATCTGGTGGCTTTATTGAAACTTATCAAGCTGCAGAGTAAGTTGATAATCCAAACTTTTTTAAAGTACATTAAATTAAATACATATTCGTTATGAATAAAGCTATTGATTTTTATTATTCGCCTACTCCAAATGGATGGAAAGTAAGTATTATGTTAGAGGAATGTGGTTTAACTTATAATACAATATTAATAAATTTAAAAAAAGGCGAACAATTCAGCTCAGATTTCCTGAAAATAAATCCTAACAAGAAAATTCCTGCAATTACTGATTATGATAAAAATGAAAAGCCAATTAATGTTTTTGAGTCTGGAGCTATTCTGCTATATTTGGCAGAGAAGACTGGAAAATTTATTCCAGATTCAATTGATGAAAGAAGAAAACTTACCCAGTGGTTGTTTTGGCAAGTTGGTAATTTAGGTCCTATGGGTGGGCAACATAGTCATTTTTGGAATTATGCACCAACTTCTGAAAAACAAAGTTATGCATCACATCGATACGCAGATGAATACAAAAAATGTTTAGAAGTTTTAGAGTATCAGTTAACTGGTAGAAATTATATTATTAACGAGTACTCCATTGCTGATATAATATCATGGCCTTGGGTTTTAATTACAAAATCTATGGGTATACCTTTAGATCCATACCCAAATGTCATAAAATGGCGACAAAGACTTAAAGAAAGAGACGCAGTTAGAAAGGGCGTCGATTTAATGAGAAACAAAAAAAATTAATTTTAATAATAAAATTTTTGTTTATATTATTATAAAAAATATGTATCAAAATTATTTTGTTTGAGGGTTTCCTGGTATAGGAAGTCCAATAAGTGAGTGATGTGATCTGGCATATTGTGGAGGGTATGCAGATTCTTTTTTAAACACTTCAGCTGCATGCCATGCCCACCTTGGATTATATAACATTCCTCTCCCAATTGCTATCAAATCCGCTTGTCCTGTACTTATAATACTTTCTGCCTGTAAGGGTTCATTTATTTGCCCTACTGCAATAGTAGGAATTCCTACTTCACTTTTGATTCTTGATGCAAATCTAGTCTGATAAGCAGGACCTGAAACTATATTTTGTTTTGGTGAATTACCACCACTGGAAACGTCAAAAAAATCACAACCAAGTTCTTTAAGTTTTAATGCAAATTTTGTTGCTTCTTCTATATTCCATGAGGAAAATTCTACCCAATCTGTTGCAGAAAATCTTACTCCAATGGGGTAGTCACTCGATATTTCATCCCTTATTGCTTTAAAAATCTCAAGGGGATATCTTATTCTATTCTCAAAAGTAGAACCATATTTATCAGTCCTCGTGTTGCTAATAGGTGAAAGAAATTGGTGAATTAAATATCCATGTGCCATATGTAGCTCAATAATATCAAAACCAATTTCTATTGCTCTTTTTGCTGAATTTACGAAACATTTCTTAATATACTCCAAACCCTGAATATCTAATTCTAGAGGCGAAGGCCAATTAGAATTATAAGCTTCCGAGGATGGAGCTACAGTTTCCCAACTATCTGAATTATCGTGGCTTAGTGGTTTACCTCCTAGCCAGGGAATTTCAGTTGAAGCCTTACGTCCAGCATGTGCTAGTTGTATACCAATTTTTGTATTCCCATATCTTTTTACAAACTTTATTACTTTCTCTAATGCAATTTGATTATCATCAGAATATAAGCCCAAACAACCAGGTGTAATTCTTCCTTTTTCTTCAACTGCAGTTGCCTCAATGAATACTAGAGCAGAACCAGAAATTGATAATTGTCCAAGGTGCATCAAATGCCAATCAGTAGCCGAACCTTCAATTGCAGAATACTGACACATTGGTGCCACTACTATTCTATTAGTTAAGTTTAAATTATTTATTGATATTGGACTAAAAAGTTTGTGTTCCATTTTTTACCTAATTTTTGATTACTTTTTATTTTTAAATTCAACAGGACCTTTCTCATCTACCCAACCTGCAAAACCGTCAGTTATATGAGAGGCTTCAAAACCCATATCTTTTAATGTTGAAACTGCAAGTGCAGATCTCCAGCCCGCTGCGCAATGAAAAATATATTTTTTGTTTGTATTAAATATATCCTTAAAATAGGGGCTTTCGGGATCAATCCAAAATTCCAGCATTCCACGTGGAGCATGAAAACTACCAGGAATAAAACCTAATTTTTGTCTTTCCCTAATATCCCTAATATCTATAAAAATCACATCCTCATCATTAAATAATTTAATTGCTTCTTTAGCATCAATCTCATTAATTTTTAACTTCGCCTCAGCAACCATATTCTTTACTGTTTTTTTTAATTTTTTCATAATTTTACTCTTCAATAAAAAATCAAAATAATTTTTATTCCTTAAGTTTATTTCTTAAATCTACTCTTCTTATTTTACCAGAAATAGTTTTGGGAAGATTTTTTGTAAAAATAATTTCTCTGGGATATTTATAAGGTGCTGTTTTATTTTTTACAAATTCTTGGATTTCTGATTTCAATTTTTCATTGCCTTGGCCGTTTTTACCTAAAACAATAAAGGCTACAACAATTTCCCCCCTAATATAATCTTTTTTTGCAATAGCTGCTGCTTCTACTACATGTTGATGCTCAAGTAGAGTACTTTCTATTTCAAAAGGGCTAATTCTATATCCAGAAGAAGTAATTATATCATCAGCTCTACCAACAAACCAAATATATCCATCTTTATCTTTTGTAGCTGTATCTCCTGTAAAATACCAACCATTTCTAAATACTTCAGATGTTTTTATTTGATCTTTATAATACCCCTTAAATAAACCGGGAGGATAAGGATTGGTAATTTTTATACCAATATTACCGATTTCATCAGTTTCTAATATATTAGCTTCATTATCAATAATTTCAATATCGAAACCTGGGCAGGGTTTACCCATTGATCCCTGCTTAATAGGCATACCAGGGAAATTAGCAATCACATTGATTGTTTCAGTTTGACCATATCCATCATAGACATCGCATCCAGTTGCATTTTTCCACGATCGCATAGCTTCGGGGTTTAAGGGTTCTCCTGCACTAAAGCAATGTCTCAGAGACCTGAATTCAGCTTTGGATAAATCTGATTGAGCTATAAGCCTGTAAATTGTTGGTGGGGCACAGAAAGTAGTTACTTTGTGTTTTTTAATAATTTTCAATAAAATTTCTAAGTCAAACCCTTGCCCATTATATAAAATAATTGTGCACCCTGCTAAAAGGGGTGGAAAGAGTAAACCCCATGCTGCTTTTGCCCAACCAGTATCTGTTAATGTCCAGTGTATATCATCTGATTGCAAATCTTGCCAGAATTTTTGAGTAATATTATGTGAAAACGCATAAGCATTATCACGTTCAACCATTTTGGGCATTCCAGTACTTCCGGATGTAAAATAAATTAACATTGGGTCAGAAGATTTTGTAGGTGCCACCATATTTCTATCAAAATATGTATTTGATTTATTGCAAATTTCTGCAAAATTATACCAATTATCTATTTTGTTATGAACTATAATTTTATGCTCAAGAGATTGACAGTTTTTTATTTTATCAATCTCTGCCACATTCATTGAAGTTGATATTATTGCCTTTGATTTCGATGTTTGAATTCTATATTCAATATCATTCGCTTTTAACATTGGTGTACTTGGTATTGCAACTGCACCAACCTTGGCACAACCCAAGATACAGTAGTACCACTCAGTAATTTTAGGTAATATGATTAATATCTTATCTTTTTTTTTAATTCCGAGATTTTTTAAGGCATTAGCAAATCTTGATGAATTTTCATCAAGATCCTTATAACTTATTTTTTCAAAGTCATTTCCATTTTTATTTATAGCTATGAGTGCAGTTTTTTCAGATTTTCCATATTTATTTGATATAATATCAAATGCAAAATTAAAATCATCTGGACAATTAAGACTAAATGAGGAACGAAACTTTTCGTAAGAGAATGATTTTTCATTTTTCAATTTAAGTTACCAGTTTATTTAAACAAATTTCAAATTAAACTAAACTTTAGCAAGTTAAATAGGAATTAAACATTTGCATCATAGCTATTAAATATGGTTGTTGTTCCATCTTTATTAATGAGAAAAACATCATATGCTTCTCTTTTATGCTCAGGACCCATCCCAGGTGAACCATAAGGCATTTCAGGAACAGCAAGACCAATTGCATCAATCTGTTTGTTGACTAAAGATTTAATATCGGAAGAAGGCACATGACCTTCAATTAAATAATTATCAACTTTTGCAGTATGGCAAGAAACCATATTAATAGGTATATTATTTTTAATTTTAAATTGCACTAAATCAGTAGAAAACATATTTTCTGAAGTAACATTGAATCCTTCAGTCTTAAGAATTTTAATCCATTCATTACAACACCCACAATTAGGATCTTTAAATACGTGAATTGGAATTAATTCTATTGAGTAAGATTTAGAATTAATTAAAAAAGGGCTAAAAATAGTTGCTAATATAAAAGTTCTTCTTTTCATATATGTCTAACTTGAGTATTTAATGTGATACTTTTTGTCTATCCTCTTTATCCATTTGGCAATATGCCAGTTCTTCAGGTTCTCTGTTTTCACCAAATAAATAACTAAACTCCAATGGCGAAGACTTTTTCCATGAATTATAATATTTAATCAAATACTCAAAATACTCTTTTGAATCGAGATTTTCTAAGTAAATATCCTCATATTCATAATGATTATTATAAGATTTTGTATAATTTTTCATTTTACCCTGCTTCAAAATTGACTCGATTAATTTCAATTAGACTTTTTTTATAGAAAAAATTCAAATAAAAAATAAGTGCGATCTAATGAAGTGATCGCACGGTTTGAATTTAGTTATAAATAGCAATTAATTGAATTATTGCAACAATTACAAAAATACCTGAAAATACAAATCTTAATATATGAATAGGGATATTTTGTACTTCTTCTCCATAATTGGTACTAGCAATTTTTTCATCCATATCTTTAATTAGAACCATAAAATTCGTTAAAAGGCGTATGATCCCAAAAGCACCAATTAATGTTGGTCCCACTACTGACGCTGCAACTAATAATTCTTTCCCAGTAATATTACCAAATACAATCACCATCATTGTTGATAATTGACTTATGGTGGTAAGAACCATTACTATTAGAAAGTAATAAAAGGTATTAGTTTGAATAGATTGCCTTAAGTTCTGATCCATTATTTATCTCCTTATTTTTTTAAACTTAATTTTAAACTTTATTAGATATTTTAATCCTATCATCTTAATTCTTTTATAACCCTTGCAAAACTGTCGCACATAATATTGGAATATTTCAATAACTGAATAATTTTATTAAATCAAAATAATAGTTTTTAATTTTGACTACCTTTCTTTTAAAAATTGTTTCTTTTCAGTTAATTATGTTTTTTTAAATAATAAAGTTAACATTAGGAAATTCATATATTTAGCTTTTGTTAAAATTTAATTTTATTAAATAATAAAAATATTGAATAATTACTGTAGAATTTACATACTTGCCTATTTCATAGGAACTTGTATTTAGCTCATTCTCTGTCATAGAATTATTTTTTATTAATAAGGTAAATATTATGTCAAAAAAAAAACACTTCATTTGCACTCATACTTGGAATAATCCTGAATCAAGAAAAACTGTAATAGAAAATACTAAAGGAATGACTGACAAAATGTTCTTTGAAGCTTTGAAAAGTGAAAAAGCAGAAACACTCCAACACTGGATGGGAAAAGATGATTTTTTTTTCTGTCATTGGTATGCTGAAAGCGAGGAGGCAATTTTTGAAAACCTTGAGAAAGCAGGCTTTAATTCTTTAATGATGACATTACCCAACGAAATGCCAAGATTTGTAAGTATTTACAATATCACAAATGAGGAAATGAAAGATCCGGACGAATAACTTTATAAAAAATATTTGATATTTTCTTGGGGCTTAATTTTCTATTTGCACAAGCTATGTGCTTTTAAGAAATTTTTCTTTTAAGTCTTTTTCTTTTTTTCTATTCCAAAAATATTTTTGCATTTTGAAAAAATTTTGGATTTTAAATTTTAAATCTGGTTTATTTAATTCAATTTCATTACCGGATGGATAAAAAACATTTATATTTAATTTTCCAAAATCATCTATTTTTTCTTTTCTTTTTTCCAAATTTTCTAGAATTTCTATCTTGCTTACTTTAGAAGCTTGTTCGGTAAATAAAATATATTCATTAGCAAGAATAGAATTTTTCATTAACCTATGTAAGATTATGACATTTTCACCAGCGATTTCTTCAAAAGTTCTAATTTTTTTTATAAGAAAATCTCCATAATGAACAAAACACTTTAATTTTAAATTAACCATTTCATTACATGGTGAGCATGGACAAGATTGAACAAACAAAAGTTCATTAATTCTCTTATTAAATAAATCAATAGCTATTAAAAGTTTGTTTATTAGTTGGATTGAAAATTCTTTTGAATTTGAAGGTAAAGAATAAAATAACGCTGCATCTCCCTCAAGTTTATTAATTGTAAGGGTGCCATCTAATTCATTTATAACTGTTTCCAATAGATCACTTATAATATGTTCTCCGTGACCATCATTAATTTTATCGATAATTTTTTTTATAAAGTTAGATTTTTTTGAATTACTGTGTGCTTTTATAAATGAAGTATATCCACTTATATCAACAATCACCATAAATCCTGTATTCATTGGCATGCTTATTACCAGTAAAACTATTAAAACATTATTTACATTAATTGAAATTTTTTAAATTAAAAGCTAAGATTTATTTCATATAGATTAAATTTAGGTTTTAAAGAATCCCTATATTTCTCAATTTATGAAAGGAAAAATAATGGCTTTATATATAATTTTAGGAACTTATTCTAATAAAGGTTCAGAGGGTTTAGTTGAGGGTAGTTCAGATAGGAAAGCTGCAATGGAGACTCTTACCTCAAGTGTTGGTGCAAAATTAATAAATTATTATATAACACGGGGTATTTATGATTTTACTATGCAAACAGAAGCTGAAAGTTTTAATCAAATTGCAGCAATGAATTTAAAGGCAAAGGCTGCAGGTACAGTAAGTAAACTAGATGTTTTAGAGTCACTGAATATTGATGAAGTTAGAGAAGTAGCAAAAAGTGTAAATTTTCAACCACCTAGACCTTAATTTTAAATTTTAATTAAACAAAAAATAATGAATTATGAGCTTATTTTTAAGAACTCAGGAATTTAGGTTTAAATCTCTTAAAGACTATAATTTTAAGCCTAAATATATTAATATTCGGGATAAGGAAATAGGTATTCTTCGTATTCATTACGTTGATGAAGGAAAAAAAACTGATCCGGCTATCATTCTTTTGCATGGTGAACCATCGTGGTCCTATATTTACAGGCATATGATACCTATTCTTTCAAATAATGGTTTTAGAGTTATAGCTCCTGATCTAATAGGTTTTGGGAAAAGTGATAAACCAAAGGATAGAAATAATTATACCTATAAATCTCATGTAAGTTGGTTAACTTCATTTTTTAATCAATTGAAAATTAAGAATTCAGCATTATTTGGCCAGGATTGGGGAGGACTGATTGGTTTAAGAATACTAGTAGAGTCACCTAAAATTTTTAATAAAGTAATGATAGGTAATACAGCTTTCCCAACTGGAGAAGAGAATTTGGGTCCCGAATTTTATAAGTGGAGAAACTATAGTCAAAATTCAGAAACCTTTAAAATTGGAAGTGTAATTCATAGAGGTACATTTAAAGGTCTTTCTAGTGATGAAATAAATGCTTACGATGCTCCTTTTCCTGATGAAGAATACAAATCTGGCGCACGTCAATTTCCTTTATTAGTTCCAGATTCTATTGAGGATCCAGCACATCATGATCAAAAAAAAGCATGGGAAAAATTAATAAAAATGAGAAAACCAATTTTAACATGTTTCTCTGATAAGGACCCTATTATGAAAGGTTTAGAAAAAGTTTTTATTCAGAATATACCAGGGGCCTCTGGCCAGGATCATTTTATAACAAAAAATGCTGGGCATTTTTTTCAGGAGGATGAAGGTATCTTTTTAGCTAGTCGATTAATAAAATTTACCAAGAATTAATATTTATTTTGAGTTTAGACGACATAAAAAAAATTATTTTTTATAATTAAAACTATATGAGGGACCAATGACACCAAAGTTAATGAGTTATAATCAAATAGATTTTCAATCTAAATTTCACCTTGAGGCAGAAATAAAAAGAATTGAAAACACTGTTGATAAAATGAAACAACAATTTAAAAAAGCTGGTTTACTTTCTTTTTCTGTAACGCAAATATGGAATAAGCAAGGAAATAATAGACTGGGCATATATTATTCATATAAAGACGAAAAGGCTTTTATTGCATGCCAAAAACTACTCAATGGTATTCCAGAAGATGAAGATAATCCCTCAATAGTAAATGCCGATAGAGGTATAGTTGTTTTACACGAAATCTTATATGAATGATTAGGATTTTAAATTTTTATTATTTAAAAGATCTTTCTTTTAAAAATAATTATATTCTAAATATAATCTTAATTGACTTCATTGATATGTAAAGAGATACAAATGACTTTTAGACCAATTAAATTAGAAACTTTTGCCAAGCCTACTATGGAGGGTGCAGGAGTAAATTTGCATAGAGTATTTGGGTTTAATGACCCAAAGGAAAGCGATCCTTTTCTAATGCTTGATGACTTTAGAAATGATAATCCTAAAGATTATATAGCAGGTTTCCCTTGGCATCCCCATCGAGGGATTGAAACTATAACCTATGTTCTAGAGGGTAAAGTTGAACATAAAGATAGTATCGGAAATGAGGGTGACTTATTAAGTGGTGATGTTCAGTGGATGACTGCCGGATCAGGCATAATGCATCAAGAAATGCCATCAGGTAATTCTAAGGGACAAATGCATGGATTTCAACTTTGGGCAAATCTTCCATCTGACAAAAAACTAATTGCTCCAAGATATCAAGATATAGCATCAAAGGATATAGCATATTTGGAAGACAATGATGGTTCTAAAATAAAAATAATAGTTGGAGACTATAAAGGCATAAAGGGCCCAGTAGATGGTATTGCATGTGAACCACAATTTTTAGATATTTATATCCCCCCTAACACCCAAAAGATTATTGAAGTGGATACATATAAAAATACTTTTGCATACGTATTTGATGGATCTGCCAATTTTCAATATGCATCTGACCCTATTGGAGTTCTTGTAGAAAAAGAAATCAATGGTCAAGAATTAAATATAAGAGATATGTCAGGTAATAGAACTTTAGTTCGATTTGATACTGGAGACTCAATATCTGTGAAAAGTGGAGAAGTTGGTGTTAGGTTTCTTTTAGTATCTGGCAAACCAATCAAAGAACCAGTAGCGTGGCACGGTCCAATTGTTATGAATACTAAAGAAGAATTAATGAAAGCTTTTTCAGAACTGCAAAATGGGACTTTTATAAAACCCAATGATTGAAAATTAAAAGTAAGTTTTAAATTTACCGGGTAATGAAACTTCTAGTAATTCTAAATCTTTAGAAAACATAGTATACTGTGTTTTCATTTTGGGAGGAATAACAAATGCATCTCCAGGAGACAGCTTAAAGGGTTCTTTCCCTTCTCCATTTAAAATCATGTTTCCTTCCATCACAAAATTGAATAAAATGTCACTGTCATGATAAGTTTCAGGACTTTTGTTATTCTCGGGACGGATAATATGAACTCCAGCCACGTTCTGCGTATTTTCTGCTATCCCTGTATCTCTTGAAATAAAACCAGGAACTCTAAATTTTTCCCATTGTGCCTGTTCAGCCTTATGGTGCACAAATTTTTGACCTTTAAATCTCCTGTTTTTATTTATTACATCATTTGGTAATTTCATATCATGGTCAATAGTCGTAATATGATCTGCAGGCACACCAATTTCAATAACCTCAATGTTATCGCTAGCATATAATACTTGATGCCTTATTTCAGGTGGTTGAATTACACAGTTTCCTGCATATAACCTCAAAGGTTCTCCTTGATCTTCATAAACCAAATCTACCCATCCTTTATAACAAAAAATAAGTTGAAAACCTACAGAGTGAAAGTGAACCATATCGGGTACTGGTCCACCGTCAGGTATTCTTATATGGCTTGCAATTATAGATCCTCCTAATCTATCAGGAATTAAATCCCTATACTGCATACCGGCTCTTCCAATAATCCATGGTGCTTGATCAGCTAATCTCCTCACCACAAAACTATGTTTTGTTGTTGGTAATACGATTGGCGGATTTAGTTCATCAATTTCAATAATTGTCTCATTAGGTGCTTTTAGAACCCTTTTTCCTTTGGAAAAAATATCAGGATTTTCACAAAGTATTCTTAATTTACCTGGAGGAACATTGGCTTCTTTATCAATCCTTACTCGGATACCATGTCCTGAAAAAACTGCAACAGTTGGATTATCAGCCGGATAAATCATATCCATTTTCATTTTTAGAGTATTTGTATAAAATGGAATATCGTCTCTTAATTCTTTAGTTGGTAATAAAATTTCAGCTCTAATTTCCATAATTTTATTCTAGGTTATTTAAACTTATTATTTTTTTATGCTATTAAATAAAAAATAAAAATTATAGTTTAAAAGTAAAAGAAATAAATATTTATTTTAATTTTTAAAGTTGTTTAAAAATATGAGTAAAATAATAACAGAGAAAATGATTAAAGATTACCAAGAATTAGGTGTTGTATACATTCCTAGTCTATTTAGAGAACATGTAAGTAATTTAAGAAAAGGCGTTGAATATAACATGCATAATCCTGGTCCGTATGCAGCAGAAAATTTGAATCAAAAAGAAAGGGGTCGTTTTTTTGATGACTACTGTAACTGGACAAGAATACCAGAATTTAAAAAAACCATATTTGACAGTGAAATCATTAATGCAGCTGCTCAACTGATGCAATCTAATTCGGTACAACTTTTTCACGATCATGTTTTAGTAAAGGAACCAGGAACTTCAAAAGATACACCATGGCACTCAGATGGACCTTATTATTTTGTAAATGGAAAAAAGACTATTAGTTTTTGGGTTCCCTTAGACCCTGTTAAAGAATCTTCCCTGAGGATGGTAGCTAGGTCACATAAATGGGGTAAACAAGTATTACCTACTAAATGGCTTTCACAAGAAAATTTTTATGAACAAGTTGATCAATATTTGCCTATTCCTGATCCTGATTTAGAAGACATGGATGTATTAGAATTTCAAATGGAGCCAGGAGATGCTATCGCTTTTCATTTTGAAATTTTGCATGGAGCCAGGGGTAATAATTCAACTAATAGAAGAAGGGCATTTTCATTAAGGCTTATCGGAGATGACGCTCGTTACACGCAAAGACCAGGAAAAACCTCACCACCATTCCCTAATCATAATATGAAAGAAGGGGATAAGTTAAGAACAGATTGGTTTCCAATTTTATTGCCATTAGGTTCTTAAATTATCAAATTTGATACTATAATTATTTTTCGGTGAGTGCTGCTTCTTGTTCAAAAGTAAATGCGCATACACCTACAAAAACAGATTCCTTGAATACAAGGCTTTTTCTTAATGATTCAATTATTTGAGGATATTTTTGTTCGAATAGCTTAATGGATGATACGTCTTCAAATTTAACCAATAAATTAAGGTCACCTTGTTTTCCAATAAAAACATTAAATCCAATTATTTTTAATGCAGAAATTTTTGACGCAATATTTTCAGTAAAAAATGATGCAGCTAATTTAGCTTCCTCCATGTTAGCAAATTTTAAATTAACTACTTTTCCATACATTATTTTTCTAAAACCTTAAATAATTCGTCTATTTCATTTGTTTTTAAAGTAGGCATTTTAACTCTTTTTAAGACTGCAGCGTCTAATTTTAGAAATTGAATTAACTGTTTTGATTTTCTAGTTAACTTTAAATCTTTATCTAAAAGACCTATTTCTATAAGTTTCTTTTGTTGTTTAGAATTTACCAAATTGTTTGAAAGGCATTTTAATACTAATATGGCTTCATCTAAAGAAAGATTACTAATTTCTTCATTAAGTTTTTCTATAGTTCTAGTAATTTTTTCAACTGACATTTGCCTCTGTTCTGCTTGAATATCTAATTGATGTGAAAGTTTTTTTGCAAGCCCTTTCATTAACATTATTATATTTTTGGATAGTCTTCTTACCCTATAGTCACGGACACATAAAGATCCTAGAATATAACCTTCTGAATTAATTATTGGGAATGCTGCATAAAATCTTGGTCCATCTTTTTTTAAAACTGATGGATGATTTTTAAAAATTTTATTTTTTGTTAAATCATTTGCTATAAGGGGATTTGAGCTATTTAAAGCGTATTGACAAAATGTTAATGGCCTCGGATGACTTCTTAGCTCCTCTTTTCTTTCATCATTAATATTTTTTCCATCAAGAACAAAGTTATACTGTCTATTTTTATCAATGACATTTGCCCAGCTTTCAGGACATTTAGTTATTTGTCTGGAAAGATGACAATAAACATTGTAAATTTCTTCATTTATATTGTCTAAAACTCCTGTTTTTTCAACTGCTTGAAGTCTGCTCTCTTCATTTTCAGGAATTGGTGATGCAATAAATGACAAAATCTACTCCAAATCAATAATATTTGCCAGAAATTACAATTATAGATCTTAAATTTAAATTTACAATAAATAGAATTATTACTAAAATTTAATTATGAAGTATAAAGCCTTTGGTGAGAATTACTTATTGATATAATTTTTGACAGAGCTCGCATGCTTGATAATTATATTTACTAATATGTATATATTTTTTGATGGAGTAATTTGATGATAGCAATTGGGGGAGAGAATCTTATAGATTTAGTTTCTTCAAGTTTTAATCCTGAAGGACTACCAATTTATTTAGCGAAACCTGGTGGATCACCATATAATGTTGCAATAGCTGCAAGTAAGCAGGGTGGAAATGTATCATATTTAACACCACTGTCTAAAGATACACTAGGAGTGTTACTTTCATCTAGGCTAAAAGAAAATGGTGTTAAAATTTTGTCAAAAAGTATTTCAAACCCCACTTCTTTAGCTGTAGTATCAATAAATGAGGGCATTCCGTCCTATAGTTTTCATAGAAATGAAACAGCTGAAAGAAAAGTAAATTTAGAAAATTTGTTGGATATAATACCAATGAATACTAAAATTTTCCATGTTGGTTCCCTAGGCCTTATCGAAGGCAAAGATGCCAAAATTTGGGAAATATTTTTTAAAAAATGTAAACAAAAAGGGTTTATTACTAGTTTAGATCCAAATGTGAGGCCAATACTTATAAATAATCGTGAATCATATATTAAAAGATTAGAAAGAATGTTTTTGGATGTGGATATCTTAAAGCTCAGTGATGAAGATTTAAATTGGATTTATCCAAACAATTCAATTGATCAATCATTTGAAACCCTTCAATCAAAAACTAATGCCAAATTGCTTATTCTTACTTTTGGGGAAAAGGGTTCTATTGGAAAAACTCCTAATTTTGAAATAAATATTCCTTCGGAAAATATTTCTGATTTGAAAGATACAGTTGGTGCAGGAGACACATACATGGCAAGTATTTTGACTTGGTTTATAGATAATAAAATTTTTGATAGTAATTTGATAGAAAACTTAAACAAAACAGATCTATCTTTAATGATGAAAAAAGCCTCTATTGCTGCAGCATTAAATTGCAAAAAAATAGGCTGTAATCCACCATCAAAAGCAGATATTGAAACTTTTGAAAAAATAAAATTTAATTAAATAAATGCCAAAAAATATACCAATCGATCCAATAAAAACTTTCAGCAAAAGTGTACTTAAAAGTTCAGGAATTCCTGTTCATCAGTATCAGAAATCAATTCAGGAAGAATTAAATATATATGGTAAGGAAAATTTAATAGAGTTACTGCGGCATATGTATATAGTTCGTGAGTTTGAAACCATGCTAAACTCATTCAAAACAAAGGGTTCTTATAAAAATATAGAATATATTTATAACGGGCCTGCACATCTTTCAATTGGTCAAGAGGCTGCGGCTGTTGGATCTGCATTTGCATTGAAAAGTGAAGATAAAATTTTTGGTTCTCATAGGAGCCATGGTGAAATGATAGCTAAAGGACTTTCAGCTATTAATAGTTTGAGCAGAAATAAAATAAACTCAATAATGGAAACGCATCATGATGGTAAATTAATTTCATACATCCATAAAAATTTTAATGATAAAGAATTCAATGATGCAGAAATGTTTTTATTAATTGGTGTATTAGCAGAAATTTTTATGCGTGAACTTGGTTTTAACAAAGGTATGGGAGGGTCAATGCATGCATTTTTTACACCTTTTGGTGCCTTTCCAAATAATGCAATTGTTGGGGGATCTTCAGGTATTGCTGTGGGCGCTGCTTTACACGCACATTTAAAACAAAATAAATCTATTTGTGTTGCAAATTTAGGCGATGGAAGTACTGGCTGTGGATTAGTGTGGGAAGCGATGAATTTTGCTGCCATGGGACAATACAAAAACCTTTGGCCCAAACCATTTAATAATAATCCACCAATGTTATTTTGTTTTATGAATAATTTTTATGCTATGGGTGGTCAAACATTGGGAGAAACAATGTCTTGGGACCGCCTTTCAAGGATAGCTAGTGGAGTGAATCCTGAGCAGTTGCATGCTGAAACTGTTAATGGTTCTGACCCTTTATCAGTTGCTGATGCAGTAATCAGAAAAAGAAAGATATTGTTAGAAGGAAATGGTCCTGCATTATTAGATATTGAATGCTATAGATTTTCTGGACATTCAACAACTGATA
>CACFXF010000032.1 GCA_902570265.1 uncultured Alphaproteobacteria bacterium
ACTTTGACCCTGTTGAAATAAGAAACAGGCATTTGGATTATCTAAATGCTTTAAGACAAGAAAGAGGACTGGAAAACCTCCAAATTTCAAACTCTTTGAATTCTAGTGCAGCCACCCATGCAAGAGATATTTTTAAACAGCAAAGGGCTTGGAATTTTGGTTCTGACGGCTCTTCACCTCAACAAAGAGCAGAAGTTTCAGGGTTTAACGGAATAGTAACTGGAGAAAATATATCTGAGACTTATGAAGGAGAATTTTTAGTATTACAAGTTTGGCTAAAAAACTCTTTTTCAAGAAATGTTTTACTTAATAAAGAAGCAACCCATCTTGGTTTGGGTTGGTATCAGCAAGAAAGTGGTAAGATTTGGTGGGTTCAAGTTTTGGGCTTTGAAAAATAACAATTGCTAAGTTGTAATAAAAATCGGTGTTTTTTTTTGAACTAAATAATAAATCTCATCAATTTCTGAGTCTGTTACAGCTATGCACCCTTCAGTCCAATCGAAAAAGAAATGCTTAAGAAAATTTTTTGGCCCACCATGTATAAAAATATCTTTCCCAGGACTAAAACCATTCTGTTTAGCATATTTTTCATCTTGTTTATTTGGATAACTTATACCTAAACTTTTATGAAATGAGCTATTTGGATTTTTATGAGTTATCCAGTAATTACCTTCAGGTGTTCTTCCATCACCTTCTCTTCTTTTATGACCTCTTGGATTGAAACCAAGTCTTATAGAATATGATTTTAAAGCTTTCTTTTTGTAGAATAAAGTCATACGCCTTTTTGATTTCCAAACTACTATAAGATCAACTGTTGTTTTTTTAATATTGGCTTTTGCTGGTTTTGAAAAAAGACTTAAAGAAGGAAACAAAAAAATTGTAGAAAATGTTGTAAAAATTTTTATTAATGCTTTTCTTTTATTTATTTTTTTCAATTTAAACCTTTCACATTAAATATTTTTGTTTTGGGAAGACTTTATTTTTACAGAATTAGATTTTAATTGACCACATGCTGCCATTATATCAACTCCTCTTGGTCTTCTAACTGGTGAAGAGTAACCAGCTTTTTTAATAAAATTCGAAAAAACTTCAACAGTTGCAGGTTCAGAAGTTTGGTATTTTGAACCAGGCCATGGATTAAAAGGAATAAGATTAATTTTGGCAGGTATATTCTTTATTAATTTTACTAGTCTCTTAGCATCATCAAGAGAATCATTTACATCCCTCAGCATAACATATTCAAAAGTGATTCTTTCGGAGTTACTTAAGTTTGGATAATTTTTTAAAGTGGTAATCAATTCTTGAATATTCCATTTTTTATTAATGGGAACTAATTTATCTCTTATTTCATCAGTAGTTCCATGTAGACTTATTGCAAGTAGACAACCTATTTCCGAACTTACTCTGTGGATATTGGGAACTACACCAGATGTAGAAAGAGTAATCTTCTTTCTTGATATGGATAGACCCTCATTGTTCATTATTATATTTAAACTTTTTTTTATATTTTCAAAATTATAAAGTGGCTCACCCATACCCATAACGACAACATTAGAGATGGCTCTTTTTGAAGAATTATTTTTTTTTAATACCCAGTCAGAAAGATCATCTTTTACAGCTGTTATTTGACCAACTATTTCATAAGTCTCTAAATTTCTTACTAACTTTTGTGTGCCAGTGTAACAAAAGGAACAATTAAGCGTACAACCTATTTGTGAGGATATACATAGAGTTCCTCTATCATCTTCGGGTATAAATACTGTTTCAAATTCTCCAAAATTTTCAGATTTAAATAAATATTTTCTAGTTCCATCTTTACTTATTTTTTTGTCTATAGTTTGGGGTCGATAAATAGAAAAACTGTTAGAAAGTTGGTCTCTGAATTCTTTAGACAGGTTAGTCATTTCATCAAAACTTTTTTTACCATGAACATGTATCCAACTAAATAATTGCTGCACTCTCATTGATAACTCTTTTTTTTCTACACCCAGTCTATTAAGTGAAAGAGAAAGCTCATTTTTTGATAATCCTAGGAGATTGATTTTAGGTTGCATTTCAACTTTTGTTTGAGCATTAATGATATTATTCATAGTTAATAGTTATTAGTTTTTGATTTATTTACAAACTTTTTGAAGTCTTTCAATAGCTTTAGTAAATCCTGCCAGTTCAAAGGTATCTTTAGTAATTGTTCCTCTATGTGATTCGGCTTCCATAATTGCTTTATTTCCAACTTTTAAATGTTCAATAAGATTTTTGTCATCGTGAACCTGTGTCCAGGCCCAATTTTTTTCTTCAGAGTTTTTAGGTTTAGGTGAAGCCAAAAATACAATTTTTTTTGTACCATCAACTTTAAGAACAAATTTACCACCAATTTTTAAAGGATAACCTGCACTAAAAGAAGCTACAAATCCAGCTGGACTGGATGGGTTTTTTTGAATAAACAATTTTCCTCTATCACGATTCACACTAGAAAGTTTTTCTCCATTTCTAAATGCTTCGTCTTTTATCGATTGAGAAACAATAAAACAATTTTTTTTGTCATTTGGATAAAAAACACTCCAAGCTTTTTCACTAGCAGACATACGTAATTCTTCTTCTGATCTCACTAAATTAGAAGAAATTAAAATTGATACTAATATTAAAAAACTTTGAAAAAGGTTTTTTTTCATAAAATTCCTGAAGTAAATATTGCCTGCTGAATAGAGAATATAGTTGAAATTATAAAAATTAATAGTAAGAAAATGATATTGATTAAGTTTTTATTCGGATTGGTTCATTGTTACCAGAAAAATTAGTAGATGTTTACAGGGGTGATTTAGTAGAATGTAGTCATTATGGGCATGTTGTTATTTCCAATAGCTTAGGAGAAATATTGGCATATTGGGGAAATCCAGACGCCCTAATTTATCCTAGATCTTCATGTAAAATAATTCAAGCATTACCATTATTAGAAACAGGTTCTGCAAAACAATTCTCACTTGGTCCTAAACATTTAGCTTTGGCTTGTGCTTCTCATAGTGGGGGCGAAATTCACTTAAATGTTGCTAAGGATTGGCTTCAAAAAATAGAACTGAATGAACAAGATTTACTTTGTGGATGTCATTTACCCTATGATAAAACTCAAACAAAAAAATTAAAAAAAAATGGAGAAAACCCCTCTCAACTTCATAATAACTGTTCAGGAAAGCATTTAAGTTTTCTAACCATTTCTAAAACAATTTTTCATAAGAATGATTATAAGTCAAATTACATAGATATTAATCATCCTGTTCAAAAAATTGTAAAAAAAACATTTGAGGAAATTACAGGATTTCAAAACCCTATTCATGCCTTAGATGGTTGTAGTGCCCCAAATTTTGCATGCTCAATTAAATCATTGGCTAAAGCAATGGCTATTTTTTCAAATCCAAATCAATTAGAGCAGAATAGAAAAAGATATATTGAGGATCTTAAAAATGCAGTTCTTAGTCATCCAGATCTTATTGCAGGAGAAGAACGTTTATGCACCAAAATAATAAAAAAATCTAATGGTCGTTTAATTGTTAAAGTTGGAGCAGATGGAGTTTATACTGCAATATTATTAGATAAAGGTTTAGGTATTGCTCTAAAAATTTGTGATGGTTCAAAAAAAGCAGCAGAATGTTTAATCGTTACTTTACTGATAAGACTTGGTTATTTAAAATCAGATGACGAAGATTTTTTTAGTTATTTGAATATTCCTATTTATAATTGGTCTAAAATGAAAACTGGGATTATTCAAACAAGCAGTCAGATATGGCAGCAAGGTAAGCAATTAGATGTTTAGTACTAAATATTTGATGTATTTTTATTCAATTTATGATAAGTGAAATTAATTCAAATTTTTTAAATTGAGGGTTAATTATAATGTTAGAATGTAAAACACTTTATGACAAAATTTGGGAAGATCATCTAATTACAGAGGATAATGATGGTACTTCTCTTCTGTATGTTGATAGACATTTAGTGCATGAAGTAACTAGTCCTCAAGCCTTCGAGGGATTAAGAATATCAAATCGTACTGTTAGGTCACCAGAGAAAACAATTGCAGTACCTGACCATAATGTTCCTACAACTTTAGATAGAGCAGAAGGTATTTCAAACAAAGAAAGCAGGATACAAGTTGAAGCATTAGATAAAAATGCTATTGATTTTGGAATTAATTATTATCCAGTAAACGATATAAGACAAGGGATTGTTCATATAATAGGACCAGAGCAAGGATGGACCTTGCCTGGAATGACAATAGTTTGTGGTGACAGTCATACGGCTACACACGGAGCTTTTGGTGCATTAGCTCATGGAATTGGTACAAGTGAAGTGGAACACGTTTTGGCTACCCAAACATTAATTCAAAAAAAATCAAAAAATATGAAAGTCGAAGTTAATGGTACTCTTGGATTGGGTGTAACTGCCAAGGATGTAACCTTATCAATTATTGGTGAAACTGGTACAGCAGGTGGAACAGGCCACGTTATTGAATATGCAGGATCTGTAATATCAAATTTATCTGTAGAGGGAAGGATGACAGTATGTAATATGGCAATTGAAGGTGGTGCAAGGGCTGGATTGATTGCACCAGATCAAAAAACTTTTGATTACATAAAAGGAAGGCCACATGCTCCAAAAGGTTCAAATTGGGAAATGGCTATTAATTCATGGAAACAACTATATTCAGATAATGGTAGCAGGTTTGATAAACTAGTAGTTATTGATGGAAATAGTATTGCTCCTGTCGTTACTTGGGGTACGAGTCCTGAAGATGTTTTACCTATAAATGAAATTATTCCAAATCCTAATGATTTTGATGTGCAAAAAAAACAGGCGGTTGAGAGATCACTTAATTATATGGGTTTAATCCCAGGTCAAAAATTAGAGGATGTAAAAATTGATACTGTTTTTATAGGTTCATGTACTAATGGAAGAATTGAAGATTTGAGAGATGTAGCCAAAATTATGGAAGGAAAAAAAGTAAAAGAAGGAATAAGAGCTATGATCGTTCCAGGCTCAGGTCTTGTTAGGGAACAGGCTGAGGAAGAGGGAATAGCTCAAAAATTAAAAGAAGCTGGATTTGAATGGCGATTAGCAGGTTGTTCTATGTGTTTGGCAATGAATCCAGATCAATTAAGTCCAGAAGAAAGATGTGCAGCTACTTCAAATAGGAATTTTGAAGGAAGACAAGGAAGGGGGGGAAGAACTCACCTTATGAGCCCTGCTATGGCTGCCGCTGCCGCCATTACAGGTCATTTAACTGATGTTCGAAATCTTATTTAGAAAAAGGATAATTTTATGGAAAAATTTACTGAAGTAATGTCTGTTGCAGCTCCACTTCCTTTAATAAATATTGATACAGATATGATTATTCCAAAACAATTTTTAAAAACGATTAAAAGGTCTGGTTTAGGGAAAAATTTGTTTGATGAAATGCGATATGACCAGTCAGGTAATGAAATTGGAGACTTTGTTCTTAATCAAGCAAAATATAAAAATACTAATATTCTTATAGCTGGTGATAATTTTGGATGTGGCTCCTCAAGAGAGCATGCTCCTTGGGCTTTATTAGATTTTGGAATAAGAGCTGTTATTTCAACAAGTTTCGCAGATATTTTTTACAATAATTGTTTTAAGAATGGAATCTTGCCTATCATTTTACCAAAAAAGGAAAGAGATTTATTAATGGATGACGCTCTCAAAGGTTCAAATTCAATATTGACTGTAAATCTAGAAAATCAAGAAATTAAAAGACCTGATGGTAGTATTATCACATTTGATGTTGATCAATTTAAAAAAAAATGCTTACTAAACGGATTAGATGATATAGAACTTACAATGAAAAAGTTTGATAAAATTAAATCATTTGAAGATTCATATTTTCTTAAATTTCCATGGCTTGGACAATAGGTCATATATCTTTAAAATTTAAAAGATTGATGTTTTCATAATATAAGATTTTCGAAAGGGTGGTTCTTATGACTATAGGTTCTTTATTAATATTACCTGGAGATGGTATTGGTCCAGAAGTTATGGATGAGGTCTGTAGAATAATAGAATGGTTTGAAAAAAAATTAAAAATTCAATTTGAAGCAAAATTTGATCTTGTAGGAGGATCTGCATATGATGAGTATGGTACACCGCTTGCTGACAAGACATTAAAAACAGCAAATGAAGTTGATGCAATTTTACTAGGAGCAGTAGGTGGCCCGAAGTACGATAATCTTGAATTTTCTCTCAAACCAGAAAGAGGTCTTTTAAAATTAAGAAAAGAGTTGGATTTATATTCCAATCTAAGGCCAGCACAATGTTTTGATGCTTTATCAGATTATTCTTCTCTGAAACCAAATATAGTTTCAGGTCTTGATATAATGATAGTTAGGGAATTAAGTTCTGGTTCATATTTTGGAGAACCGAGAGGGATAGAAATAAACAAAAAAAGTGGTGAAAGATATGCTGTTAACACAACTTATTATTCAGAAAGTGAAATTGAACGGGTGGCCATATCTGCTTTTGAAATAGCCAAAAAGCGAAATAAAAAAGTTTGTTCTATGGAGAAAGCTAATGTTATGGAAGTCGGGGTATTGTGGCGTGAGGTAGTTCAGAAAATTAGGGATAAGAATTACCCAGAAATAGAGCTTAGTCATATGTATGCTGATGCTGGAGCAATGCAACTTGTTAGATGGCCAAAACAATTTGATGTTATCGTTACTGATAATTTATTTGGAGATTTATTATCTGATTGCGCGGCTATGTTAACTGGTAGTTTAGGAATGTTGCCTTCTGCAAGTCTTGGAAACAAAAATGCTAATGGTAAATTAAAGGCTATGTATGAACCTGTCCATGGTTCAGCCCCAGATATCTCTGGGAAAGGTTTAGCAAACCCGATAGCCTGTATATTGAGTTTTTCAATGGCACTTAAATATACTTTTGATTTAAAAAAAGAAGCTGAGCTGTTAGATAAATCAGTAGAGAGAGTACTAAGTAAGGGTATTAGAACTGCTGATTTGCTACAAAAAGAGAATCAAAAACCTTCAAGTACTAAAGAAGTTTGCAATGAGATTTTAGATGAGCTTAATCTGCAATTATAAAAAGAATAGGAGAAAAAAATGAGTATTTCAGTTGCCGTTGTGGGTGCTACGGGAAATGTTGGTAGGGAAATACTTAATATATTATCAGATAGGAAATTTCCTGTTTCAAGAATTGCAGCTCTTGCAAGTAGAAAATCAGTTGGAACTGAAATAAGTTTTGGCGATGAATTATTGAAAGTTAAAGATTTAGAAACTTTTAATTTTAAGAACTGGGATGTTGCATTATTTGCGATTGGTTCTGAAGCCACAAAACAATATGCAACTAAGGCTGCAAAAAATGGTTGTACTGTAATTGATAACTCTTCACTTTTTAGATACGATTTAAAAGTTCCACTTATCGTTCCTGAGGTAAACCCTCTAGACATTGATAATTACAAAAATAAAAATATTATTGCTAATCCAAATTGTTCAACAGCTCAAATGGTAGTAGCCTTAAAACCATTACATGATAGAGCAAAAATAAAAAGGGTTGTTGTTTCAACTTATCAATCTGTTTCTGGTGCTGGGAAAGGTGCTATGGACGAGTTATGGCTACAAACAAAAGGAATATATGTGCCAGGTCAAGAGGTTGCGCCAAAAAATTTTACGAAACAAATAGCATTTAATGTTATTCCTCATATTGATAATTTTCTACCAGATGGTCAAACAAAAGAAGAATGGAAGATGGCAGCAGAAACAAAAAAAATATTAGATAGCAAAATAAAAGTGACTGCTACTTGTGTAAGAGTTCCAGTTTTTGTAGGACATGCTGAGTCTATAAACATTGAATTTGAAAAACCTATGGAAGAATCTGAAGCAAGAGAAATATTGAGACATTCTGAAGGTATTTTAGTTGTTGATAAAAAAGAAGATGGAGGCTATATCTCTCCCATAGAATGTGTTGGTGATTATAACACCTTTGTAAGTAGAATAAGACAAGATTCTACTATTGAATATGGTCTGAATATATGGTGTGTTTCAGATAATTTAAGAAAGGGTGCCGCACTAAATGCTGTTCAAATAGCAGAACTCTATATCAACAAATTTAAATTAAATTAATATGGTTCATAATTGATAGATAAATCCTTAGAAAGAATAAACACAAAGTCAATATCTCTTCGGTCTGAAAAAAAGGCAATACCTGTTTATTTCTCAACTAATATTTCTAAAATAAAAAAGAAACTTACTTCAGCTAATTATAATTTTTTAAAGGCTTTAGGTTTTAATTCAATATATGGTAATTGGGCAGTTTTATCTGATACTAATGGTCAAATTTCAGCAGTTATTGTTGGGTTAAAAAAAATAAAAAAAAATTACTCAAAATTTTTTATAGGTAGTATACTTTCCAAACTACCAAAAGGAACCTATTTCTTAAAAAATATCCCAAAAACTGAGAATATTAATTTATTGGCATTAGGTTTTTTTTTAAGTTTTTATTCATTTAAAGATTTTGATAAAAAAATCAAACATGGAAAAAATACTGCAAGACCGATTCTGAGTTTACCTAATTTTCCTAATTTGGATAAAACATTATACTTAGCAGAAAGTGAGTTTATAGTAAGAGATTTAATAAACTTGCCGGCAAATATTCTTAATCCCGACTATTTTGAAATATATGTTAAAAAATTTTCAAATTTTCATAATATAAAATTAAAAGTTGTATTTGGTAATGATCTTAAAAAAAATTTTCCATTAATTCATGAGGTTGGGAAAGCATCATCAAAGAAACCTAGATTTCTAGAATTAACCCATAAAGGATCTAGTAAATCTTTCAATATTACTTTGATAGGAAAAGGTGTTTGTTTTGATAGTGGTGGACTAAATTTAAAAAGTAGCTCTGGTATGCTTAATATGAAAAAAGATATGTCAGGTGCTGCATCAGTTTTAGGTTTAGCACACTATTTAATTAGATCGAATTTAAAACTAAATCTGAGAATATTAATACCATGTGTTGAGAATTCAGTATCAGGAAAATCTTTTAGGCCAGGTGACATTCTAATTTCTAGAAGTGGCATGGGTGTTGAAATTAAAAATACAGATGCAGAGGGTAGGTTAATTCTTGCTGATACTTTGACTTATGCTACAGAAAAAAATACAGACATTTTGGTAACTTTTGCTTCACTTACTGGAGCAGCCAGAGTTGCAATGGGTACAGACATTACGCCCTTTTTTTCTACCAGTAATGAATTTGCCAATTTATTAAAAAAATGTGGAGATAAAATGCAAGATCCTGTTTGGCAGCTTCCTTTTTATGAAGATTACAACAATGAATTATCTTCGACCATAACTGATTTAAATAATGCACCTTTAGGTGGTATGGCAGGGGCTATAACGGCTGCACTATTTTTAAAAAAATTTACTAATAACCATAAGATGTTTTTGCACTTTGATATTTATGGTTGGAATACAAAATCAAGGCCAGCAAAAACATATGGAGGTTTAATGCAAGGTGTACGTTCTTTGGGTGCAGCAATTGAAGAAAAAATACCTACTTCATACTAAAAACCACGTTCAATTGTAAACCTTGCAGCAGTTTTTAATATTTCTGATTTTGTTCCAAAAAAATCTAGAGAGTCACAAGCTTCTTCACACAGCTCTAAACACCTTTTTTTTGCATTTTCTACTCCTAATAAAGAAACTAGAGTAGCTTTTCCTGCTGCATTATCTTTACCTACTTTTTTCCCTGTTTGTTCCATAGTTCCCTCATGATCAAGGAGGTCATCCTTTATTTGAAAAGCTAAACCTATGGAATCTGCATATTTTTCTAAAGAATCATGATTCTGTTCAGCC
The DNA here is from genome assembly GCA_902570265.1 of uncultured Alphaproteobacteria bacterium. Classification (GTDB taxonomy): domain Bacteria; phylum Pseudomonadota; class Alphaproteobacteria; order Rhodobacterales; family Rhodobacteraceae; genus CACIIZ01. The sequence continues at coordinate 9,870 of CACFXF010000032.1, forward strand.
AAAATATTTGCTGATTTCAAAGACCAATTAAAAAGTGCTCCAGTTTTTAGTTTTTGTAGATTTATAATATCTTTCAATTCAAGGGATTTACTATTTTTTTCAGCTTCTAAATCTTTAGATTGACCCAATACCATTCCCTTTAATCCAGATGCTTCAGACAACGTTCTTATTAAATTAAGTCTAACTTCAGACTTTGGGTGAGTTTCTTCAAAAGAAAGAATTTGATAGGCAAAAGCTTGTAATGCATCTCCAACTAAAACTGCAGTAGCCTCATCCCACTTAATGTGTATAGTGGGTTTGCCTCTCCTAAAATCATCATTATCCATTGATGGCAAGTCATCATGGACTAAAGAATATGTATGAATAATTTCTATTGCAGATGCAGCTTGTAAAGCTCTTACAACAGGAATTTCAAAAAGCTTAGCTGCTTGTATAACCAAAAATGCTCTGAATCTTTTTCCTCCACTAAAAATTGCATAATTAATAGCATCATATAGTTTTTGTTCACTTTTGGGTGGTAGTAATCTTCTAAGATGAGAATTTGTTTTATCGCAACAAATGGATAATTCTTTTAAAAAATCATGGGGATTAAGAGATTTTTTATTATTTATAATCTTCAATAGTTATTTCCTTAGTTTTTGTCTTTTGGTTTATTTTTTGTATTTTAACTTCAGCAGATTGTAATTTTTTCTCACAAAAATCTTTTAATTCTGAACCTTTTTCATATAATTTTATAGTTTCATCTAATGGTACGTCTCCTTCCTCGAGACGGTTAATAATAGTTTCTAATTCTTCAATTGCGTGTTCAAAAGTTATATTTTCTTCTTTGTTTTTTGACATATTTACTCCATTAATGTTTTTATATGTGAGACACAACAAGTGGATAGCTTCTCCAGATGATATCCTCCTTCTAAACAAGAAACAATTCTATCTCCACAAAATTGATTAGCAAAAGACTTTAATTTTTTTGTAATATAAATAAAATCACTTTCTGCCCATTGGGTTTGAGAAATTTGGTCATCTTGGTGACCATCAAAACCTGCAGATATTAATAAGAATTCTGGTTCAAACTTTATTAATCTTGGTATAATAATATTATCAACAATGCTTCGAAATTCAGTGCTGTTTGAACCAGCATTTACTGGTATATTAAGTATATTATTTTTTATTCCTGTTTCATTTTTACTTCCAGTAAATGGAAATATTTTATCTTGATGAATTGATATAAAAAGACAGTCTGGGTCATTCCATAAAACATCTTGTGTGCCATTTCCGTGATGAACATCAAAATCTACAATTGCTATTTTATATAATTGTTTTATTTTTTTTAAATATTTTGCACCAATTCCGATTGTACTAAAAAAGCAAAAACCCATGGCCTTTTCCCTTTCAGCATGGTGGCCTGGAGGTCTTAATAAACAAAATGCGTTTCTATATTTTTTTTCTAAAACATTATCAATTGCATCAACAAGGCAACCGACTCCAATTTTTGCAGATTCTAGAGTTTTTGGTGACATAAAAGTGTCCTGGTCAATTTTTATTATTTCTTTAGCTGGTTTTAATTGTGAAAGCCAATTTATGTAACGTTCAGTGTGTCCTAATTTTAGGATATTATGGTTTGCTGGTTTTGCATTTTTAAATTTGAGATTCTTAAAATTGCTTTTTATAATATTTTTAATAATAAATTTTATCCTATTATTGTTTTCAGGATGACCATTAGGAACTATATGCTCTAAAAATATATTACTGTAATATAAAGCTGTTTTTTTCATGTTCTTCGGACTTTAATGTATATCTTTATTTTAAAAGAATACTATAATAATTTTAAAATTCAAAAAAATAATAAGGTGTATTTATTGCCAGAATTACCAGAAGTAGAAACTATATCTCGAGGTTTAAAACTTAAAATTATAGGAAAAAAAATTTCTAAATATCAACAATTTCGTGAAGATTTGAGATGGCCTATCCCTACATGTATGAAAGAACTAATAGAAGGTACCATCATTAAATCTATAGCCAGAAGAGGTAAATTTTTACTTATAAATTTAGATGTTGATTATACGATAATTATTCATCTAGGTATGTCTGGGAGATTATTAATATATAATCCTTTTGATAAATATAGGAAACCTTCAAAAGAAAAAGAAATGGGTATATTTTTACATACTCTTGTTAAACCAGGAAAGCACGATCATATAAAAATTGATTTTGATGATGGAAGTCAAATGGTCTTTAATGATGTTAGACGATTTGGTGCAATTGATTTAATAAGATCTGAAAAATTAGTTTTTCATAAATGGCTTTCAAAGTTAGGTCCAGAACCACTAAGTAATAATTTTTCTCCTCAAGTATTGCAAAAAAAAATTGAAAATAAAAAATGTTCAATAAAAGCAGCAATTTTGGATCAAGGAATCGTTTCAGGTATTGGTAATATTTATGCTTGCGAAGCTTTGTGGGAAGCAAAAATTTCTCCATTTAAAATTTGCAGTAAAATGACAGAGCAGGATTGTTACTCACTAGTGAAAGAGTTAAGAAATGTATTAAAAAAAGCAATAAATTCTGGAGGATCATCTCTTAAAGATTTCAAAGCTACAGGCGGAGAGTTAGGATATTTTCAAAATTTACTCAGTGTATATTCAAGAGAAAAATTAAATTGTAAAAGGGTACTTTGCAAAGGTAAAATTAAAAGACAAGCACAATCTGGTCGTTCAACTTTTTTTTGCGTAAACTGTCAATCTTGAAAAATTTAATGCTGGCTCTATTATCCATATTGTTGTAAGGAGCATTGTTTTTAATAAATTATTGAGAAAAAAATGGCTTATGAAACTCTTATTTTAGAACATCATGAAACAGTAATGTTAATAAGACTAAATCGTCCGGAATCTCTTAACGCAATTAATAATAAAATGTTAACTGAACTTTGTACGGTTTTAAAAAAATCAAGTAATGATTCAAATGTAAGAGTCGTAATCATAACTGGATCTGAAAAGTTTTTTGCAGCTGGTGCAGATATAAAAGAGATGGAGAAAAAAAACTCAAACGAGATGTATTTGGAAGATTATTTCACAGAAGAGCATAACATAATCTCTTCTTTCAGAAAGCCATTAATTGCTGGTGTTTCTGGTTACGCTTTAGGAGGTGGATGTGAATTAGCTATGATGTGTGATATTATATTTGCTTCTGATACTGCCAAATTTGGACAACCAGAAATCAACCTCGGTGTAATGGCAGGGATTGGAGGGACGCAGAGACTTCCAAAAACAGTTGGTAAATCTAAAGCAATGGATATGCATTTAACTGGAAGATATATGGATGCACAAGAAGCAGAAAGAGCTGGCTTGGTAAGCAGGGTTTTTTCAGAAAAAGACTTTCCAGTAAAAATTATTGAAATAGCAAAAAAAATTAGTGAAAAATCCATGTCTTCTATTATTGCTATTAAGGAATCTATAAATTTTTCATACGAAGCAAATCTTGCCGCAGGAATTAATTTTGAAAGAAGAAAGTTTCATTCTTTATTTTCAACAGAAGATCAAAAAGAGGGTATGTCCGCCTTTGTAGAAAAAAGAACACCAAAATTCACGGATAGATAACTTCTTATTATTGACTTTTGATTAAGTCTATGTAATCAGCATTAATTAATTTTAAAAGGAAAGATAATAAATGGCTAACACACCGTCTGCTAAAAAGCGAGTTCGACAAATACAAAGAAAAACTGAAGTTAATAAGGCTAGAAAGTCTAGGATTAAAACTTTTGTTAGGAAGGTTGAAGAGGCAATTCAATCTAAAGATGTCAAATCTGCAGTGGAAAGTTTAAAATTAGCTCAACCAGAAATTATGAGAGGAGCTAATAAAGGTGTTTTTCATAAAAATACAGCTAGTAGAAAAATCTCTCGTTTGTCGTCTAGAGTAAAAGCTATTTCAAAATAATTTGAAATATTTTTTAATGTTCTTGTTTCATTCCTATTGATCCATTATTTAGCAGTGTTTAATCTGAACTAATACTTATCGATTCTCTTCAAGTGCAAGGGAATTAATTATGAATATTCATTGAGACTACTTCTGTTTGAAAAGGAATTATTTTGGTTCATTATGATGACTATGCCGATAAAAAGCCATTTATAGAGGAATGTGATCCATCTTTTGCTTATATGAAATTGATTAAAGATGATTTCTGCTATTTAATTGATGTAAGGAGCAAACCTGAGTGGAGTTTTGTTGGCATACCAGATAGCAAAGATATGAAAAACGAGGTAATTTTTTGTGAGTGGGCTTTTTATCCCTTGATGGATAGAAACCTTCAGTTTGAAAATGAAATTTTTTCAAAACTTAATTTTGAGCAAACCAAAAATCTATTTTTTATTTGTCGTTCGGGGTCCAGATCCTTACATGCGGCTAATTCAATACAATTTCATATTAATAAGAAATTAGAAATGAAAGACAAAATTAATTGCTTTAATGTAAAATTTGGGTTTGAAGGTGATCTTTCCAAAGATAATAGGAGGGGAAATTTGAATGGTTGGAAATTTTCAGATTTACCGTGGAAACAGCAGTGAAATCTCTGGATTTAGAAATGGATGAATCGTGGAAAAAAATAAGATCAGAACTTAAATCTAAATTAGGTCAAGATATATATAAAAATTGGATTGAAGTGCTTTCTCTTGTAAAAGTTAAAAGCAATGTTGCTCATTTTCATGTCCCTAGCAGTTTTATTGCCAATTGGATAGACAGAAATTATAGGGATCAAATAATTAAATCATTTAATAATGAAGAAATTTACATTGAAAATCTATTTTTTGAAAATAAAACCGATGAAACACTATCTACTCAAAATGAAAGAAGTAACGGTCAAACTAAAGATATTAATTTATCAAATATTAAAAAGAGTATAGAAAATAAAAATATAGAACTACCATCATCACCACTAGATAAAAGGTTTACATTTGATAGATTTGTAGTTGGAAAACCAAATGAATTAGCTCATGCAGCTGCAAAAAGAGTGGCGGAAAGTGGTCCTGTTACTTTTAATCCTTTATTTTTATATGGTGGTGTAGGGTTGGGAAAAACACATCTTATGCATGCTATTGCTTGGCAAATTAAAAAAATAAACCCTAGATCTAGGATGCTTTATCTTTCTGCCGAACAATTTATGTATAGATTTGTACAAGCACTGAGATTTAAAGATATGTATGGATTTAAAGAAATATTCAGATCAGTTGATATTCTTATGGTTGATGATGTTCAGTTTATTGCTGGTAAAGAAAGTACTCAAGATGAATTTTTTCATACATTTAATGCACTTGTTGAACAAGGTAAGCAGCTAGTAATTTCAGGAGACAGAGCACCTGGTGAAATAGACGGTCTTGAAGAAAGAATAAAATCAAGACTTGCATGGGGTTTAGTTGTAGATCTACATCCTACTGACTATGAGTTAAGGCTTGGAATTCTTCAATCTAAAGTTGAAATTCAAACCAAAATCCATCCAGGAATAAATGTAAATAAAGGTATTTTAGAATTTTTGGCTCATAGAATATCCTCTAATGTACGAGTTTTGGAAGGATCTTTAACTAGATTATTTGCTTATGCTTCCTTAGTTGGTAGATCGATTGATATTGACATGGCTCAAGAATGTTTAGCTGATATTCTCAGGAGTTCTGAAAGAAAAGTTACTATCGAGGAAATTATTAGAAAAGTTGCTGATCATTATAATTTGAGAATGAGTGATATGATTTCTGCAAGGAGATCTAGAACTATATCTAGGCCTAGACAATTAGCTATGTTTTTAGCAAAAAACTTGACTTCTAAATCCCTTCCTGAAATTGGGAGAAGATTTGGAGGAAGAGATCATACCACTGTGATTCATGCAGTAAAAAAGATAGAAGAATTAAAAAATAAAGATTTACAAATTGCAGAGGAAGTTGAAATCTTAAGAAGAATGTTAGAAGCATAATTTAAAAAATCAATTGAATAATTAATAATTTTTGTTTTAATATATATTTTTTGGATATCTTAAATGAAAGCGATCATTGAGCAGACAGAACTTCTAAAAGCTATGGCCAAAGTGCAGTCTATAGTTGAAAGAAGAACCACCATACCTATTCTATCTAATGTACTTATTGAAGCTAGGGAATCTTCTTTATACTTAAGAACTACAGATTTAGATATTGAAGTTTTGGATAGGGTGGAAGCAATTATTGAAACGCCGGGTTCACTTACAGTTGGTGCTAATACCCTTTACGAAATTGTTAGAAAGTTACCAGACGGATCAAAGGTTGAATTTTTAAATGAAATTGGATCAAGTCAATTAGAAATTGTTGCTTCAAGATCTAGATTTTTTCTCTCAACATTGCCTAAAGAAGATTTTCCAGTAATGGCTTCAGAGGAATATGATTTTGAGTTTACTATTAAGGCGAAAGTAATCAAGAGACTCTTTGATAAGTCAAAATTTGCTATGTCTTCTGAAGAAACAAGATATTATTTGAATGGTGTTTATTTACATCCATGTATTGAAAATGAAAAAAATATTTTAAGAGCTGTTGCTACTGATGGACATAGGCTAGCTCAAATAGATATAGAGAATCCAGGACTAAAAGAAAATTTCTCTGGTATTATTGTACCTAAGAAAACTGTTTCAGAGTTAAGAATGGTTTTAGAAAATGAAAACGACGATATTTCTATTTCAATTTCAAATAATAAAATAAGATTTTCTAATAATTTTTTAACATTAACATCTAAAATTGTTGATGGTACTTTTCCGGATTATAAGAGAGTAATTCCCTTAGACAATGATAAAAAATTACAAGTAAATGCAAATGAATTTTCTGAAGCTGTAGATAGAGTTTCTACAGTTAGTTCAGAGAGATCTAGAGCAGTAAAACTTTCTCTAAGCTCTGGTAGGTTGCATCTTTCTGTAAATTCTCCTGAAAATGGTAAAGCAGAAGATGAGATACTTGTTGATTATAATTATGATGATCTGGAAATAGGTTTTAATGCGAGATATTTACAGGAGTTAACTTCTCAAGTAGACGGAAAAAATGTTGAGTTCAGCTTTAAATCATCTGGCGATCCTGCTTTAATGAAGGATATTGAAGATAAAGGTGCAATTTATGTTGTAATGCCAATGAGAGTCTAAAAGTTTATTAATTTGTGGATAATCTTAATTTAAAACAGTTGAAGTTGAGAAATTTTCGTTCTCATAAAAGTCTAGATTTAGACTTCAGTTCAAATTTTGTTTATTTTTCTGGTCCAAATGGAGTTGGAAAGACGAATATATTAGAAGCAATTTCATTGTTTTCACCAGGTCGTGGTTTAAGAGGGGCAAGCATTAGTGATCTTACACTTAGTCAAAGTGAAACATTTTGGAACTTATCTTCTCTTTTTAAAATATCGAACGTGTTTATTGAATTAGAGTTAGGTTTAGATAAAAAAGGTAAAAAAACTTTAAGAGTTGATGGAAAAAATAAACCATTAATTTATTTAACTGAAATTTTAAAAATAATATGGATTACTCCATTGATGGATCGTTTATGGATTGGAGGATCTAGTGAGAGAAGACGGTTCTTAGATAGGCTGGTTATGAATTTTTTTCCTAATCATGCAAAAAACTGTGTACTTTATGAGCATGCATTAAAAAAAAGAAATTTTCTATTTAAAGAAAATGTAAACGATATTGCATGGTTTTTGGCTGTAGAGAAACAATTAGCAGAAATTGGATATTTAATAGATAAAAATAGGAGAGAAGTAATAGAAATAATTATAGAAATGCAAATCAGTATGAAAAAAAAGGGACATTTTCCTATTTTAAAACTTGGATTGGACACTGATCCTATAAAAAATAGTGAGCATTTCTTTGAAGAATTACAAAAATCAAGAAAGACTGATTTTAATGCAAAAAGAACTCTAAGTGGTCCTCATAAAACAGATTTGCTTGTCAGTCATGGTTTAAAAAAAATGCAAGCTAAAAATTGTTCAACTGGTGAGCAAAAATCACTTTTACTTTCACTTTTTATATTAAGTTCTTTAGCAATTTCAAAAAAATTTAGAAAGCCACCAGTTATCCTTTTAGATGAGATAGTAGCTCATTTAGATAAAGAGAATCTAACAATTTTTTTAGATCAATTAATTAGTATAAATGCTCAAATATTTGCTACTGGAACAGACAAAAAAAAATTAGATATTTTACCTGCTGACGCCGTATCGTATTCTTTAGATTGCAATGGTGGAGAAAGTAAAGTTTTTCTAAGTTAAAAATTTATATAATTATATTTTTCAAATGCGTGACATAATCAAATAAATTTAGTATTGTGAAAATGAGGTAAAAATTTGATAAATGAGCAGAAAAATAATAACTATGATGCAGACTCTATTAAAGTCCTAAAGGGCTTAGAGGCAGTCAAGAAACGTCCTGGTATGTATATTGGTGATACAGACGACGGATCTGGTCTCCATCATATGGTTTATGAAGTAGTTGACAATTGTGTAGATGAAGCATTAGCGGGATATTGTACTGAGATAAGCGTATCATTATTTGATGGATCTATAGTAACAGTAAAAGATAATGGTCGAGGTATACCTACTGATATTCATCCTGAGGAAGGTATTTCTGCGGCTGAAGTCATAATGACACAATTGCATGCTGGAGGTAAATTTGATCAAAACTCCTATAAGGTTTCTGGAGGCCTTCATGGAGTGGGTGTTTCTGTAGTTAATGCTTTATCAGAATACTTAAAACTAACTATTTGGAGAGATGGTAAAAAACATTGTGCAACCTTTAGTAATGGAAATACTACTAAAAAACTCGATATAGTTGGTACATCAAATTCAGAAACAGGAACGGAAGTTACTTTTCAACCCTCTACAGATATTTTTACAAACATTAACTTTATTTTTAAAACATTAGAATCAAGATTACGTGAACTGGCATTTTTGAATGCTGGATTAAAGATTAAACTTACTGATAATAGAAATAATCAGCAAAACAAAGTGGATATGCTTTATGAAGGTGGTGTAAGTGAATTTGTAAAATTTATAGATAAATCTAGAACACCTTTAATAAGCAAACCTATTTTTATTTCAGGTCAAAGGGATAATATTCAGATAGATACAGCTCTTTGGTGGAATGATGGATATAATGAGAATGTTTTTCCATTTACAAACAATATTCCTCAAAGAGATGGTGGTACTCATCTAGCAGGGCTAAGAGGTGCATTAACACGAACAATAAACTCCTATTTCACACAGAATCTTACAAGCAAAAAAGAAAAAATATCCCTATCCGGGGATGACTCCCGAGAAGGCCTTACTTGTGTATTATCAGTAAAAGTTCCTGATCCTAAATTTTCTTCTCAAACTAAAGACAAATTAGTTTCTTCAGAAGTTAGACCAGCAGTTGAAAGTTTTCTTAGTGAAAAGATTTCAGACTGGTTTGAAGAAAATCCTGCGGAAGCAAAAATAGTCATATCAAAAATAGTTGAATCTGCGTTAGCAAGAGAAGCTGCTAGAAAGGCTCGGGAGTTAACACGTAGAAAAAGTGCTTTAGATGTTGCTAATTTACCTGGAAAACTTGCAGATTGCCAAGAAAAAGATCCATCGAAATCAGAGCTTTTTATTGTAGAGGGTGATAGTGCAGGTGGAAGTGCTAAACAGGGAAGAACTAGAGTAAATCAAGCAGTATTACCTCTTAGGGGAAAAATTCTTAATGTAGAAAAGGCAAGGACTGACCGTATGCTTTCAAGCCAAGAAATTGGTACTTTAATTACTGCATTAGGCACAGGTATCGCGGACGAATTTGATATTGAAAAATTAAGATATCATAAGATCATTATAATGACTGATGCCGATGTAGATGGCGCTCATATACGAACCTTACTTTTAACGTTTTTTTATCGTAGGATGCAGGATTTAATTAAAGCTGGTTATTTATATATTGCTCAACCACCTCTTTATAAGGTGAATAAGGGAAAATCAGAAGTTTATTTAAAAGACGATTTAGCTCTTCAAAACTATCTTATTGATATGGGTATTGAGGACTCTACTTTGAATATTAACAATGGAACAATAGTAGCTGGACCAGACTTACAGAGAGTTGTCATTTTAACAAAAAAAATAAAGAAAATCATAGAAAGCTTTCCTTCAAACATTCCTAGTTTTATTTTTGAACAAGTCGCTATGGCTGGAGCTTTATCAAAAGAAATTTTAGAGAATGATACTATTAATGTAGAAAATAATATATCAAAAAGGCTTGATGGAATATCTTCTGAATATGAAAAAGGATGGTTTTGTAAATACACCAAAGAAAAGGATTTGGAAATAAGTAGAACACTTAGGGGTGTTAAAAATATTTACTTCCTTGAGAATAATATTTTTTTAAAAAAAGAGGCCTCTTTGCTTAATAGTTTGAGTAAAGAGATGCTAGAAGTTTTTGATAAAGAAGTTATTTTTACCAAAAAAGAAAAAAGTTTTAAATTACATTCTCCATCAGAACTTCTAAATCTAATTTTAAAACAAGGTGAGAAAGGGTTGTCTCTTCAAAGGTATAAAGGTTTAGGTGAAATGAATGCAGATCAATTATGGGAGACTACTTTAGATCCAGACTCTAGATCATTATTGCAAGTAAAGATAGAACAATCTGCTGAGGAAGGTACAACTTTCTCAGATTTAATGGGTGATGATGTAGAGCCAAGAAGAATATTTATTCAAGAACAAGCTTTAAATGTATCAAATCTTGATTTTTAATTTTTTGTCTTTTTTTTTGCTTGATGAATAGTCGTTAAAGCAATTGTAATAAATATAATCCCTATAATATCGTTGATAGTTATCCTCTCATTAAGAAAAATATAAGCTATTATTACTCCGGTTGGTGGTGTAAGAAAGTGAAAAGAAGATGCCATTATAACACCAATTCTTTTTACAAGATTAAACCATATCATTGTAGCAATGAGGCCTGGAAAAAAGCAGGTATATATAAAAGCTATAATAAAAGAGTTTGAAAAATTTATTGTCCATTCTTCAAATAAAAAAGAAAGTAGAAGTAATGGCAATCCTCCTACTATCATTTGAATAGAAACAAAAGGTAGGAGCTGCTCTTTTTTAGAAAATCCATCCTTAATAATCAAAGTGGCCATTGCTAATGCAATTACTGCAATTAAGCACAGAGACAATCCATATAAATTTAAATTTACTGTTATTTTGTGAGCTAAAATTATTGAGCAACCAAAAAACCCAACAATTATACCAATTACACTCAAAAAATGTATTTTGTCTTTTCTTAGAAAAAATGAAATTATTGCAACAAATATGGGTAGTAAGCTTGCTACTATTACGGCTAGATAAGCATCAATTTTATCCATTGCTAAAAAATTTAGGCCTAGATATAATGTATTTTGGCAAATACCAAATAATAAAATAAATTTCCAATCGCTATTATTTAACTTAATTTTATCAAAAAAAATATTATTTATTAAAATACCAATAGCTCCAGTTAACAAAAATCGTATTCCTAAAACCAATAATGGAGGAGAGTTGCTTACAAGTATTTTGGCGGAAGTAAAAGCACTAGACCAAAATAAAATGAAGGTTAATCCCATTAGTAGAGATTTTAGATTCATAATGTTTAAGGAAAGGTAACCAAAACCACTTATAAAGTGGTTTTGGTAGTTATTAAATTAAGGATTAATAACATCCTTTAAGGCTTTTGCTATAGATACTTTTACAACTCTATCAGCTGGTTTTTTCATTTGTTCCCCAGTAGCCGGGTTTCTAACCATTCTTTCTGGGCGGGCTCTGCATGAAAACTTTCCTATACCTGGTAAAGTTACAGCTCCTCCAGCTGCTACTTCCTTACTTATTATTGCAGAAAGTGCATCTATCATTCTATTTGCAGAAGCTTTATCTGAACCAACAGATTCTGCTAAGTTGGCTACGAGTTGACTTTTTGTCATTGGTTTATTTGTCATATTTTCCACCCTTTTTAAACTCTTTTAATAGACTAATAATTGTCTTCTTATTAAGTACAATGTTTTCATAGGTAAATTCAATGATTGATTTTGATTTAATGTGTTTTTTTTTGATTTTTCTTCAAAAAAACTAAAAAAATTTAAAATTATTTAGTAATTTGAACAATTTCTAATAAAATTAATTAACTGTTTAACAAATTTTATCAAAAATTTACATCGTAACCCAATAAAAAAAGGGATCAATTAAAAATTGATCCCTTTTATCTTTAATTTATTAAAGTTAATTAACTTTTAGAAAAGTCTGGGTAAGCATCCATTCCTAATTCGGTAGTATCTAAACCCGTTAATTCATCTTCTTCACTAACTCTAATGCCAGTAAGGGCATCTAAAATGTACCAAATCACTAGCGATAATATGAATACGAAAAAACAAATAGATATCGTACCAATTAGCTGATTTCCAATACTACTTACACCAGAAAATACAACAGCGATTGTTCCCCATATACCTGCAATACCATGAACTGATATGGCACCAACAACATCATCTATTTTAAGTTTGTCGAGCATAGGCACAGCAAACACCACTATCACACCACCAATGGCGCCAATGATTGTTGCTCCACCGATTGAAGGAGCTAAAGGCTCAGCTGTGATAGATACAAGTCCGGCTAGAGCACCATTTAGAACCATTGTTAAATCTATTTTCTTATACATTATTTGTGTAAGAATTAGTGCCGCAAGAGCACCACCAGCTGCAGCTGTATTCGTATTAGTGAAAATTCTTGAAACATCTGCGGCATCGCCAATAGTACCTAAGGCAAGTTGAGATCCACCGTTAAAGCCAAACCAGCCTAGCCATAGAATAAATGTCCCTAATGTAGCAAGTGGCATGTTCGAACCTGGCATTGGGTTTACACTTCCGTCATCTTTATATTTACCAATTCTAGGACCTAAAACTATAGCCCCTGCAAGTGCTGCTGAAGCGCCTGCAGCATGTACTAAAGTAGATCCTGCAAAATCAGAAAAGCCTAGTTCTTTCAGCCATCCACCACCCCACTGCCACGAGGCCTCAATTGGGTATAAAAATGCTGTCAATAACACCGTAAAAATTAAAAAAGGCCATAATTTCATTCTCTCAGCTATGGTTCCAGAAACTATAGAAGCAGTTGTCGCACAAAACATAAGTTGGAAGAAGAAATCTGAACCGGTAGAATATCCTCCAGGATCTTCAACACCCTCGAGTCCTACTGGTTGGAGTCCAGCAATTGACAAAATTGGACCCAAATATCCTGATATCCACCAGCTACCTTCTTTTAAGTCACCTGGATACATTAAATTGTAACCAACAAGATAATATGCTATTGCCGCGATTGAAAATAAAGCAATATTTTTTGTTAATTGTGTTGTCACATTTTTTGATCTAACTAGTCCTGCTTCTAGCATAGCAAAACCAGCTGCCATCCACATTACTAAAAAACCACCGATTAAAAATAATAATGTGTTTAATACGAAAACACCATGTGCAGAAACTAGATCAGAGTTAGTTTCTTCCGCATATAAGATCGTTGTAGATAGTATGCAGATTAGTACACTTATTAAAATTTTAAATAAACTTAACATTTAAACCTCTATTCTTTTAGTAATTGATTAAATTGCATTATCACCGGTTTCGCCGGTTCTAATTCGTATAGATTCTTCTACATTCAAGACAAAAATTTTGCCGTCTCCAATTTTCCCAGTTTTTGCTGATTCTGAAATAATATCAGTAGCTTTGGAAACATTATTATCCGGGACAACTAACTCTAATCGAATTTTTGGAATGTAGTTTACTACATATTCTGCACCTCTATACATTTCGGTATGACC
>CACFXF010000033.1 GCA_902570265.1 uncultured Alphaproteobacteria bacterium
TAGTGAGGCTGGTGCTGACATAATTAGAGTTTCTTGTCCAGATATCGAAAGTACTAACGCATTAAAAACTATTTCAAAAGAAAGCCCAATACCAATTGTAGCTGATATTCATTTTCATTATAAGAGGGCTTTAGAAGCTGCTGAATCGGGAGCTGCATGTTTAAGAATTAATCCAGGAAATATTGGATCTAATTCAAGAATTAGAGAGGTAATAAAAGCTGCTAAAGATTTCGGTTGTTCTATAAGAATTGGTGTAAATGCAGGCAGTCTTGAAAAAAACCTTCTTGAAAAGTATGGTGAACCCTGTCCTGAAGCAATGATTGAAAGCGGATTAGGGCATATAAAGCTATTGGAAGATAATGATTTTTTTGATTTTAAGATTTCTGTAAAAGCTTCTGATGTCTTTTTGGCTGCAGCAGCCTACCAAGGACTTTCTGATGCTACCGATGCTCCAATACACCTAGGCATTACGGAAGCTGGTAGTTTCTTGTCAGGATCAATTAAATCTTCTATAGGGATTGGAAACCTACTTTGGATGGGTATTGGTGATACAATAAGAGTTTCTCTTTCTAGTGATCCAGTTGACGAAGTTAAAGTTGGTTATGAGATTTTGAAAAGTTTGGGACTTCGACATAGGGGTGTTCAAATAATTTCTTGTCCATCTTGTGCGAGACAGGGGTTTGATGTCATTAGTACAGTACAGAAATTAGAAGAAAGGTTATCACATATAAAAACTCCAATTTCTCTTTCAATTATTGGTTGTGTTGTTAATGGTCCAGGCGAAGCTCTTATGACTGATGTAGGTTTTACTGGTGGAGGAGCAGGGTCTGGTATGGTTTATTTGGCTGGAAAGGCCGCTCATAAAATGTCAAATGATGAAATGATAGATCATATTGTTCAGCTAGTTGAAAAAAAAGTGGAAAATTAAAAATTTGTAAATTAATTTAACTTAAAATAATTTCTTGTTATTGAATAATTTTTTTCGATAATATAGAAAAACAATTATAGTCTTAAATTATTAAATTGTGATTATGTCTCAAATTGTTTCTGATTTGCGAATTCAAAAAATTTTATCTCATTTTGAGTTTCTCCAGGCAAAATTAAATGAAAAACTTAAAAATGAAGAACTAATAAAATTTTCGAAAGAATATGCAGAGTTAAAACCTATCTATGAAAAAATCCAGGAGTTCAATATAATAAAAAAGGAGCTTTCTGAAGCAAAAGAATTATTTAATGACCCTGAATTTAAGGATCTTGCAGGCGACGAAGTCTCAAAACTTGAAGAAAGATTAATAATACATGACAAGGAGCTCCAATTATTACTTTTACCAAAAGATGTTAACGACAATAGGTCAGTAATACTTGAACTTAGAGCAGGTACAGGTGGAGACGAAGCAGCTCTTTTTGTTTCAGATTTACTCAGAATGTATGAAAGATATTCAGATATTTCCAATTGGAAAGTAGAAAGTATAAGTAGTACGCCTAGCCAGTTGGGAGGGTTTAAAGAGATTATTCTTAGTATTTCTGGAGAAAATGTATTTTCTAAATTAAAATATGAAAGTGGCGTTCATAGGGTGCAAAGAGTTCCGGAAACAGAGAGCGGCGGAAGAGTACATACGTCTGCTGCTACTGTTGCGGTATTACCTGAAGCTGAAGAAGTAGATGTGGAAATTGCAAATAATGACATAAGAATTGATACAATGAGATCATCTGGTGCAGGAGGTCAGCATGTTAATACAACTGATTCTGCAGTTAGAATTACTCATTTACCAACAGGAATAGTTGTAATTTCTTCCGAAAAATCTCAGCATCAAAATAGAGCAAAGGCAATGCAAGTATTAAGAACTCGTTTGTACGATTTAAGTATTTCTTCACAGCAAAATGAAATTGCATCAGATAGAAAAAGTCAAGTTGGTAGTGGAGATAGATCAGAAAGAATCAGAACTTACAATTTTCCACAAGGAAGAGTAACTGATCATAGGATAAATTATACAATATATAAATTAGATAATTTCCTTAATGGTGATATTCAAGAACTTATCAATAAATTAATATCGGAAGATCAAGCAAAAAAAATTGCTGAAAATATAAGTAATGCTTGATAATAAAATTGTTCAATACTTTAAAGACAATATCAAACTTATAAATAAAAGTTTTGAGAGAAGAGATTTAGACATTTTGATTAGATATGCTTTTGATAATGAAAAATGTAAGTATATCGAAAATATTTATAATGATTACTACCGATCAAGTGTGCTAAAGTTTGCAATAAGAAGGAGATTATTAAATGAGCCTATCTCCCAAATTATTGGCTATAGAAAGTTTTGGAAATCAACTTTTTTTGTTGATAAAAATGTTTTAGATCCCAGACCTGAAACAGAATTACTTGTCGAAAAGGTTTTGGAGTTACCTAATAGTAAACTTAGTTTAATTGATTTAGGTACTGGTTCTGGTTGTATAGCAATTTCAATTGCTAGAGAAAGACCCAATTTTGAAGTTTTCGCCTCTGATATTAGTTATGATGCTTTGAAAGTTGCAAAAAAAAATTCTAATTTTTACCAAACTTCAATTACTTTTATTAAATCTGATTGGTTTACAAAAATTGACAGAAAATTTGATGTAATCATAGCTAATCCTCCCTATATCTCAAAAAAAGAATATAACAATTTACCACTATGTATTCGTAGGTTTGAACCAAAAATTGCGTTACTTGCTGGACCAAAAGGCTTAGATAGTTTTGAAATTATTATTAATCAATTTTTTAAATACTTGAGGCCTAAAGGAATGCTTCTGCTTGAAATTGGTTCTACTCAAAAAAAAATAATTGAAAAAATATTTCATTATAATGGTTACAGTAAAATTGAATTTTTCAGAGATCTATCTGGGAAATATCGTGTAGTATGTGTTAAAAAAGACGCATAATTAATTGAATCGGCAAAGATTTGATAAATTTGTTCAATTTTCTTGCTAATTTTTGAAATTTTATTATTTTTTTTCTTATCCCATTTAAAATCTTTTAGATAGTTAAGATTAGAATTATTATTAGGGATTTTTTTCGAACTTTGTTAAATTGGCAATATATCAAATAATATGAGATCATCCAATAAGTCCAGGAATAGAGGAAGGAACGCTAACCGTAGAGGAAATAACGGTGGTAGTATAATCAACCGTGTTTTTGAAAGTGCAGGTCCTGAAGGAAAAGTTAGAGGAACACCTCAACAAATTATTGATAAATATATTTCTTTGGCTCATGACTCTCAATTATCTGGAGATAGAGTATCAGCTGAAAATTTTCAGCAACATGCTGAGCATTACTCAAGAATTTTATCTGAAGCACAAAAAGAACTTATTGATAAGCAAGTTGAACCATTTACTTCAGCTCCATCTAATTCTAACAAAAACGAAAATTTAATTCAAGAAAACTCCAAATCAGAAGATTCCGAAAAAGATATTAATAGTGATAAGGCAAAAAACATAGTTATTGAAAATGATTTGATAAAAAAAGATGTTACTAAGGAATGTTCGCCAGTAGAACAGGAAGTAAAGACTCCTAATAATAAGTTGTCTAGATCAAAAAAGGATATTTTAATATCAGAAAGTAAAAAAAACAGTGAAAAAATAATTTCAGATATTTAGTTTTATCTTTCTAAATTAATGATAAATCACAAAAATACTTTAAATCTATGCTTTGAGGTCTTTTTGTCTCTTCAATCCCTACTTTTTGTAAAGCTGATTTAGTATTTGGAAAAATATTTTTCAAACTAGATCTAATCATTTTTCTTTTTTGGTTAAAAGCTGCATCAACAATAATTTTAAACCTATTTTGATTAATTTTGTATCTTGGTTTTTTAAGAATTTCAAAATAAATCAGTGCACTATCTACTTTAGGTTTAGGTATAAATGATCCAGAAGAAATGTTAAGGACTAATTTTGGATTAGTATATAACTCTGAAATTAGGCTAATTCTTGATCTTTTGGATGAGCCAGTTTTTGCTACTATCCTGTCAGCAACTTCTTTTTGAAACATTAAAGTTAGAGATAAGCAAGTGGTATTACAAATATCGGATGTTAGCCATTTTATTAATAAGACTGTTGAAATATTATAGGGTAAATTAGAAATAATTTTAAATGGAAAGTTATTTAACATTTTAATATCAAAATTTAATGCATCGTCATAAATTATATTTAATTTATTTGGAAATATTTTTTTTATATCATTGAGTATTGGTGAAAGCTCTTTATCTTTTTCAACAACATAAACCTGGTCAACATTGGCTTTTAATATTTCTTGGGTAAGTCCACCAGGGCCAGGCCCAATTTCTAATATATTTATTTTTTCATTTATCTTAGATTTTTGAACAATTTTGGACAGAATATTTTCATCAACTATGAAATTTTGGCCATACTGTTTTTTCGGAGTTATTCCATATAATTTTATTTTATGTAAGGTGTTAACTGAACTCATAAATAGACTTTTATATATTTCATTTCATATATTTTATTTCTGCAGTTCTTCTAAGTTCTAAATTTAGTCCTTCTGCTAGTTTAAGTAATTGTTTTTCTAACATCTGTCCTTGAAGTAGCTTTACTGCATTTTCTGTCAAAATATAACGTCTGCTACATAATATAATATATGATTTTGCCCCATCGTCATCTGTAAAAAAAATTTTTTCGGATGGTCTTAATTGGTTTAGAGCATCACTAATTTTTTTGTTTAATTTATTACTTCTAATTGGCCCTTTAATATTTTGTTTTTTTATTGCATTACAATTATCTACTTTTTTATGTTCGGTTGATATTTTTGCATAAGTAATTTCAGATGGGGGGGTCTGAGATTTATCGGTGGTTTTCCAGGAATTTACTTTAAAAATCATAATACTTTCAGATGAAATGATGAGATTTGAATTTTGCCCACTTTTCAATTTTATTAGTATTTTTTTTAAACCATCTGGTATTGAATCTAAAGACACAAAACCTATTGTTCCACCATCTTTAGAAGTTAGAGCATTTGAAAATCTCTTTGCAATTTTTTCAAAATTCTTACCATTATTCAGATCTTTAATAATTCTTTCACCGAGTTTTATGGTATTTTCCTTACCTCTAATTGAAAATGGAATTATTATCTCGGATATATTCAATTGAGTTGGAATAGAAATAGAAGCAGAAGGTCTAAAAAGTGAAAAATCAAAATCGTCAAGATTCATTCTTGAATAGTAAGTATTATTAATTATATTTCGCATCAATACATTAGCTTCTAAATAAGCTTTAAGTTCGTTAAACGAAGCACTAAATTTATTTAGATTATTTTTCAAACTTTTTTTTGTTAACGATCTTACTGCTATAAAATTATTTAAAACCTCTTCTACTTGATTTGGAAGTGCTTTTACACCAATAGCTTTTGCATGAAGTTTTTGCAATGTTTCATCGATAAGATTTTGTTTTGCTATTTTTTTTGCGTTAGATTTAGATGCTCCAAGTGCTATTAATAATTTTGTTCTTTCATTTACTTCATATTTTGAAATGAAAATGTTATTCACTTTAATAGCAGGTGAAAATTGTGAAGACTCACCAAGGTCAACTAATAATAAAAAATTCAAAACTAAAACACTAATAAATTTTAATAAAAAGTTGTCGATTTTAATCTGAAAAAAAAATAAATTACTTATCATAATATCCCTTAAATAAAATTAGTTACATCATACTACAACTGCTTGAAGAACTAATGCGTTTTCCGAATCCTCCCAAATCAAAACTCAGTTCAATTCTTGTATCTTCAGGAAGTTGTTCAGAACTTGCAAAACGTTTGCTAAAATTTATAGAAAAATCAACACACTCATTTTCAAAAGTCAAGCCTGTGGTAGCACTAATTGCTTGATTATTAGCTATATCATGTCTCATGTCAAAATTACTTTTCCAGTTATTATTGATTTTAGAAAGTAATGAGATAGAAAATTCAGTTAGATTTCTATTATCATCATTATTATTGGTTTCATAAATAAAGCTACTGGAAATTTTATTTTTTTCCCTATTCAAATTCAAACTAGTTTCTGATTTTCTAAATTTAAGATTATTGGTGATTACTGATGTATTTTTTAAACTGAAGAAGTTTTTATAATGGAAGAAACTAGATATCAAAAAATCAGAATTTTTTCCATTTAAACTTCTTGTTTCTGAAAATTGATTAACGTTATTAAATCGAAAAATCTGACCCAACTCTGTTCCATAATTTTTTCCATTTACGGATTTCTTTTCATATTTTATTCCTGAATTAAGCCATAACCCTTTCTCTTGAATGTCTTCACCAGAAAACCTGTTAATTGAAAAAAGACTTGTTCTATCAAAACCAACTTCTATGCTATCTTGATTAGATTTTGACTCAGATTTCTTATAAGGCGAATAATTTAATTGTATTTTTGGAATTAAAAACTCTTTATCTTTACTGTTTTTTAACCTTATCAAAGGATAAGAAATTGTTGTTGATATTAGTGGTTTTATCTCTAAATAGTTTGATCTTATTTTCGATTCTTCTCTTATATCATAAAAATAATTAGAAACTTTACCTAGATTTTCATAAATAAAACCACTTTTATGATCACTACTATATCTGAGTTCTGCAGTATGATTAATTCTGGTGTATCTTTTGTTTTTATCAAATAAATTAAGAACACCAAAACTATTTGATAATATAGTATTATTACTAAACAAGTTACTGATATTTTTTTCTTGATAATTAGGAAAAATTATAGGTTCTATACCAATTGGTGTTCTTAAGGATTGAAAATAAAAAGTTTCAAAAGTTCTTTTTTTATTATTTTCAAATTTATTAATTACTAAATAGTTAGATATATAATCTCTTATTTCATAATCATAGGATATAAGAGATCTTTTTTTATCAAACAAAGTAAAATCATATAAAAGGTTAAAGCTTTTAGGATATTTTTTTTCTCCTTTAAACTTTATAAAACCATTTATCTTTTTGTTGCTGATGTTAGGCTCAATTATTGATTTTATATTTACATCTTCATTTTTTAATCTAGATCTATACTCGGTCTCAAATAAAATTGTTTGATTTGTTTTAAATAAAGAAACTGTGAGATCTGAATTATTATTCAAAACAACAAAATATGGCTGTTTTATCCCATAACCATATATATCAGAGCTGATGATTGACGGCGTTAAAAAACCAGAAGCTCTTTTTATTCCTGGTTCTGGTGTTTGCAAATATGGAGTATAAAAAACTGGAATGCCGCCTATTTCTAGTAATGCATTTTTAAATATCAAAGTTCTATTTTCTTGGTTGTGCACAATTGATTCAGATTTTATATTCCATAAAGGAGGAGAGCTATCTTTAGAGCAAATCTTGCAAGATGTTCCCATTGAATTTGTAAATTGAGTTTTATCCCTATAAGTATATTTTATTTTTTCTGACGTAATTTTGAATTGATTTTCAAAAAGTGCTTTTACTCCGTTGCTTATTATTTTTTTTAAATCCTTCGATACTAAAGAATAATCAGCAGTAATTTTTATTTTATTATCGTCTATAATCTCTATTGGTCCATAAACTTGTACTAATGAACTTGAGTTATTATAAATAATTTTTTTTGCACTAAGAATTTTTTTACTAGCAAAAATTTTCACATTGCCTTGAGCAATTATTTTATTTTTTTCATCCGAAATGAAAATTTGATCAGCAATTAGATTAAATTCATTACTAGCAAATAACAAATTGTAGAAAGACAAAACAAATATGTAGCAATTAACAATTAATATATATTTGAAGAATTTCAAAGCAACTAACCATCCTCAAGGTGCAGCAATAAACCAAGTGAGACAAGTATACCAATTGTTGGAGGACCATAGGCTGACAATAAAATGGGTATTTGTTGGGCTTCTCCTAATGTAATAGCTACTCTCTCTAATGAAAAAAGTACGAAACCTACTAAAACAGATATTAAAATCAATAAACCTGCTTGGTTAAATTTAGTGTATCTCATTGCAAATGTTGCTCCTATTAACATCATTGCGATTAACAACAGTGGTCTTGATAATTCATTTTGATAAAATAACTTGTGTCGGGTTGCTGAAAAGCCTGATATTTCTAGTTTTTTTATAAAATCGGGTATTGACCAAAAATTTATTGATCTGGGATCTGAAAAACTATTCAAGATTTGATCTTGTGATAAGTTTGTGTTCAAAGATAATTTATTCATTTCTTTATATTCAAAATCTGAAGTAAGTTTTTTTTGTGGTGCATATTCCCAAACACTTACTTCTTTTAGTTCCCAACGTTTATTGCTAATACTACCTCTTTTAGCATTTATTCTTTTTTTTAAGTTATCTTCTCCATCAAACTCAAATAGTGTCAAATCAAACAACTCTGTACCACTTGCATTCGTTCTATTAGATTGTACAACAATTTGTTTATTTTTGTCAGCTTCTCTTAACCAAATACCGTCAGTACTTACTGACAAAAAACTTTTTTGTTTTATACCTAATTCTTCAAGCAAATTTTCTGATGACTTTATAGAAATAGACACTAGCGGATTTCCTATTGTAGTAGCTAGTATTCCAATAATAATAGTAATAATAATTGGAAATAGGAGTATTCTAATTGCTGACCTACCAGAACTTCTGGTAATGATTAATTCATTACTTCTAGTTAGGCTTAAAAAACAAGTTAAGCTAGCAAGCATTATAATAAGTGGTAATGTTTCTAAGACATGAATAGGGGTTCTAATTACAGCATTTTTTAAACCTACAATAAAGCTATGACCCTGTGATGACATGCTTACAACCTGATCCGATCCGTCAACTAGTAAAATTAAAAAAAATATAGATAGGAACGACCAGAAGAAACAAGATAGATATTTTAATCCAATATAATACGATAATATCATTAAGTTACTTTAAAATTGTTTTTTTTAATAAACAAAATAGATAGATTGACATTAAATATAATTAAAGACAAAGAAACAAAAATACACGAAATTGAGGGTATATATAAAATCCAAAAAAAACTAGTGTCTTTTACAACTAATGTTCTTAATGCAGAAATTAAAGACTGTACAAAAATTGCTGCAGTAATTGCAAAAATAATGGTTTTAAAATAGCTTCTTTTATTAAGACCACTTATAGAAAAAAAGCTCAATGCTAGTAGAGTTAAAGCCAAAGCGCTTAGTGGAGTAGCTAATTTAGTATGTGCTTCACTTATAAATTCGCTTTCTTTATAAATATTATCTTTTCCAAACTTAGTTGGGTTTGAAATTATCTTCAAAGGAAATATTTCCACAGGTGAAATGTCTTTTCGTGGACCAATTGGTAGGAAATTATTTAATTCAAAACCCATTCTTTTAAATTTTAAAGTTGTAAGTGCAGTATTAGTTGAGTCCAAAACTTGAAGTAAACCATTTTGCATTACAAGCATCAAACCATTGCCTGTTCTTGTCATAATAGCTTCTTTTGCAGAATAAGTAACTTTATTACCTTTTTGTCTTGCATCAGTGATAAATATACCTTTTATATCACCGTTATCGCTCGATTCTCTAATGTAAATAGTTACTCCCTTGATTGGGTGAAAAAATTGTTGGTCTTTGATTAGACGATTAGAAAATTCCTGACGTATATTATAGAGGTCAGTCCTCAATTTGTTTTGGCTTAAAGGTACTAAATATAACGATAAAAAATATAAGATAGAGCAAACAAAACCTCCAAACATAAGTATAGGAAACACAATTCTTAAATTCGATAAACCTGCATTTGCAAAAATTAAAAGTTCTGATTCTGAAATAAGTTTATGCAGAGCATATATTGTAGAAGCGAATGCTGAAATTGGTAAAATAATAAGCATAACTTGAGGAAATATAAGAATTGAAATTTTTATGAATACTAAACCAGATTGGCCATTGGAGATTACATCATCTAACCTTGGCATAGCTTGAACAAGCCATAGAATTCCTACTAAAACAAAAGAAAAAAATATAAAAGGTCTAGTCTGTTGGGTAAATATATATTTATCAAATGTATTCAATAAAATTTCTCTTCCATCGATCTATATTATTTATAAGGAATAAATAACTTATTCAAATTAATTCAATATCTTTCATTTGACTTTAATGTTCTTACAATTTATTCATTATTAAATTTCTTTTTTAGAATTGGAAGATAAAATTTACATCATAATTCTCTAGGAGCACGAAAATGGCAATTCAAAGAACATTATCAATTATTAAACCAGATGCAACTAGAAGAAACCTTACTGGTGCAATAAATCAAAAGCTAGAAAAGGCTGGATTACGAATTATTGCTCAAAAAAGAATAAAATTAAGTAAAGAACAAGCTGGTATTTTCTATTTAGTACATAAGGAAAGGCCATTTTATGACGAATTATGTAGTTTTATGGCTTCTGAACCCATAGTAGTTCAAGTACTGGAAGGTGAGGATGCTATTATGTTGAATAGAAAAGTTATGGGTGCAACTAATCCTGTTGAGGCTGGCGAGGGTACTATAAGAAAAGAATTTGCTCTTTCTATTGGTGAAAATTCTATTCATGGTTCTGATGGCGAAACAACAGCTGATTTTGAAATAGGTTATTTTTTTTCTGGTTTGGAAATGGCTGGCTAATTTTCCTGAATTATAGTATTATTTCCTTTAATTACATTCCTTATAACTTTTGTGTATAACTGGTGCTCCTTTTTAATAAGCTTTTTTGCAAGTTTTTTAGGTGTGTCATTCTTTAATATATTTATTGTTACCTGACCCAAAATTTTACCTGAATCAAGTTCAGGAGTTACAATATGAACAGTTGCTCCATGAATTTTAATATCTTTTTCTAGGACTCTTTTATGTGTATTTAAACCTTTTATTGAAGGTAAAATAGAAGGATGAATATTTAAGATTATACCTTTATAGTTTTGTATAAAGCTTTTACTCAAGATTTTCATAAATCCAGCTAAACATAGAAGTTCGATTTTTTCTTTTTTTAAAAGTTTCAGAACCCTTTTCTCAAAAATTTCTAAACTATTATTCTTATCAACAGGAAAAACAAAAGTTTTTATACCAAGAGTTTTTGCTTTAATTATACCTAAGGCATCTGGATTGTTGGATAAAACAAATTTTATAATCCCTGAATAGTTATTTGTATTGCTATCTTTTATAATAGCTTCCATATTTGTGCCTGTACCAGAAATCAAGATAGCTATTTTTTTTTTCAATGGCTTAATTTCGATTGTCAAATTAAATGCCCTTGATATGAATTCAATTTTTGTTTTTTAACTTCTCCCATTATATAAAAAGTTTCACTTATATCATGAAAATATTGAGAAAAGTCTTTAAAATTATCTTTTGCAACAACGCAAATCATTCCAATTCCACAATTAAATGTTTTAAGTGCTTCTTCCTCAGTCATTTCTGATTTTTTAATAATCCAAGACATTAATTTTGGTAGTTTCCATCGATTTAGATCTATTTCAAAAGAAAGTTGTTTTGGTAAAATGCGTGGTAGATTTTCAGTAATTCCACCACCAGTTATGTGGCTCAGTCCTGAGATCATTTTGTTGGAAATTAAGGGAGCAAGCATTCTCTGATATATTTTTGTAGGTATTAAAAGCTCATCTTTTATTCTAGAATTCTTAGCAATAGGATTAGGAGATTCCCAGTTTAGATTCTCATTTTTTATCACTTTTCTGATGAGAGAGTAGCCATTTGAATGAAAACCATTAGATGGTAATCCAACAAGTAAGTCACTTTCATTTATTTTATTAGGAAGGCTATTACCCCTTTCTAATGCACCTACTGCAAACCCTGCAAGGTCGAAGTCGCCATTATTATATAAGTCAGGCATTTCTGCTGTTTCGCCTCCCAAAAGTGCACACTCTGCCTGTTTGCATCCTTCAATAATGCCATCAATTATTTTTGTTGAACTAGATGCATTCAATTTTGAAGTTGCAAAATAATCAAGAAAAAACAATGGTTTAGCACCCTCACAAATAAGGTCGTTTACGCACATTGCTACTAAGTCAATTCCAATCGTATTTATTATCCCTGTTTCTATTGCTACTTTTAGCTTAGTTCCAACACCATCAGTAGCAGAGACAAGAATAGGATCTGAAAAGCCAGCTTTCTTTAAATCAAAAGCTCCTCCAAAACTTCCCATATCTCCAATAACACCGGGAACATTTGTTTTTTTGACTTTAGGTTTAATTAAGGAAATAAAATGATTGCCTTCACTAATATCAACACCGGCTTCTTTATATTTAGACATATTATTATTCCAAATTTATTTATGAATTTTCTTCTAACTTAATTATATAAGAAATAGAAATAATTTATTTAAATTTTTTAAATTAAAATTGCAGATTTCTTTTCTTTCCTTTATATCATTTTTATAGGTTATTAATTACTAGATTCTAATAATCAGGGCGAGTAGCTCAGTTGGTTAGAGCAGAGCGCTCATAACGCTTTGGTCGCAGGTTCGAGTCCTGCCTCGCCTACCAACATTATTTAATAATATCAATAGGTTAGGTGATTTTAGGGGGTTTAGTTGCCATATTGGTTGCCATATTAAAGGCAACCTAGCAAAAAAAACCTTTTGGTCGCAGGTATTTAGTAAGTTGTTGAAAATATAAAAATAGATTTCTTTTCTTTTAAATTATCTAGCACTTCCTTCAGAAACAAGAAATTTAGATAATCTTATGCACCATTTTCCCTGTTTGCTAATGGGTGGGGGATATTCTAAAAATAACCATGCTCCTTCTCCATAGTCATCCATAAATAGAATCAGCCCAGAATATTCTTCGTTAAAATATAAAATGAGCTCACTTTTACCTTTATCAGGATCTAAAATTACATTCACCTCATAGGGCTCTTCATATCTATTTTTCTCATCTAATACAAAAGTCCAATTAAATTGTTTTCCATCATTAGGATATTTAGGAACATCCCAACCAGGAAACTCTTTTGATAATACTGAAATAATTTCTTCTGGAGTTTTACTGACAAGTTCTTTGGATCGCCTTCTTAAATTTTTTAATATATTTTTGGCGCGGTCCTTGTCAAAATCTTTGGAATAAAACCTATAAAAAAATTTTGCATATAAATAATTTATCATAGAACTAATATACATAGGTTTTACAAAAATGAAAAATTTATTTCATTTGATATAATTTTTTAACTTTTGAAAAATTTTTACCATGGCTAAAGTATCTAATTCGCAATATTTTAAGAGATTTTTTCTTATCTTTTTTTTGTGAACTTCATCCTTCGTTTCTAACATTTTAAACCATTCAAGCATTGCGTCTGTTCCACCTGAAACTTCTAAATCTTCATAGCTCAACTCTGGTATAAAAACTGGAAGTACTTTTTTTAAAGATATTGATCCCTCAAACTCGATATCGACGTAACCATTTTTAAAAATATCAGCTATATCTATAGTTCTATCATTTAAGTTACTTAGGAAATTTTGTTTTGATGGAAATAGTTCTCCCATTTCTTTATTTCTAGTATTTTCAAAAGACTTGTTCCAAGAGATAATACTTCCTGATGGACTTATACATTGTTCTAATTTGTTAATTAATTCTTCAGGAAGTTTAAGTTCTTCGGAAAGATATTCGTTATGTGAAAAATTATCCACATGGTTTTGGTCTACAATTTTGTGTATTGAAAACTGAAAAGGTATATGGGCGTGAGGCGATGTACGGTCTAACAAGGGTATGGCAGAATTAAATGTTTCATAATCTAAAAAATGCAGTGGATATTCTATTATTGAGAAAAAATTGTTTATAATCTCTCTATTCACTATCGGTTGGTCTTTTTTATAGGATTCTAAAACCAAAGCTTGATTTTCAGATACTTCTTCTTCACCAATAAGATCTAAAATGTATCTATTTTCATTTACAAATGTCTTAATTTTATTTTTGTGTATTCTAGGTAATAAATAAAATGATTTTTCAGGTATTTGTTGATTAAAAAATTTAAAATTATCACAGTGATTAGATTTTCCAGAATATAAACAACTACAATTTTGTTCATTAATCTGTCTATTTTTTATAAGTTCTTGAGCTGCATTAATTTCATTTCTAGTTTGTGGAATAATTTCACGTACATTTTCAGTTTGGTTTGATAAAACCAATAATTCCTTAGGTTTTATGTCTCCTTTTTTTATATATTCTTTATTTAAGTGAATAATGTAAATATCTTTTACGATTTTGCCGGATTGCTCAGCGACAATAGTTTGGAATGCAGCATCTTTAATTTGATCATGAGGAGGGCCAGTTTTAATGCTATTAGTGGATTTGATCTCATAAATGTTAATACAACCATCATCCAAGTATTCAGTAATATCAGCTTTAGAATACAAACCATCTTGAGTTTTAAATTCAATTTGAGTTTTAAAATTTTTTCTTCCTTCAAAAAGTTTTAGAACATATCTTTCTACTTCTTCACCTTGAGCTGAAAGTCTTTTTTCAAAATTGGAGCTTTCTCCCTCAACAAAATTTTCAGGTTTATTTTTTAATAACCAAAGTGATTTTTTACAACTTAAGTAAAGAATAAAGTCAGATTTTGTAATTTGCATATCATGATTTGTTATAATTACCATTTTTTTGAATTAAATTCATTACTCTAGGAAGTAATTTGTTTATTACTTCTTGCCATAAATCTACATGTCTTTTAGCTATATCATCATGATTAGGTTTATTTTGCTTTATTTCTGGTATTTGGATTTCAAGTGAAATACTATTCCATTTTGGATTATCTAATATGATATTATGTTTAAACTCAAAGTCATCAAAATTAAGTTTTTGATTTGTTAAAATTTTAACAATGTCTTTGTTATTAAATGAAAGACCAGCTCTGCAAACTGCTTGCTTATGATTTAAAGAACAATAACAATTTAGATAAGATTCATTTCCATTTAGTTTAAAAACCTCTACCTTTGAAGGTAAGTCCATGCCACCTCTGATTAACTTTTTATCACCTAGTTTATTTAGGATGAAATTATTATTATTTGGTTCATAATATTCAGGACATAACTTCAGCAGTATTTCTTCAAATTTTTTCCAATGAGTTCTTCTTATTTCAACCAATGATGAAGAATTTTTAGTTGTTTTATTTTTAACAAAATCAAGACTTTTTATGCTTGTATGTTTTACAAAATCAAAGGCAGATTCTCTATCTGTATCATTTAAATTTTTTATATCTTTATTTTTATTAATATATTCAAGAATATCAATTAATCTTAATACCTTATCTATGTTATAATTATACTCGTGTATACAAACTTCTAAAAGTGCTTCTTTCCAGTTTTCAAAATTATTTCCTGCTTGCTCTATAAAACTTTCTTTAATGGTATCTTTTTCTATATTTTTAGTTTTTACTAATTTACTCCATTTTTTTTTGCTCCAATTTTGAAAATCAAAATCATTTCTTAGTAAAGGATCAATATCTGGAAATTCGATTTGAATACAGACCAGAGCAATTACCAGTAATCTTACAGCATCATTATCTAGATCAGCGCTTTCTTCATCATCAACATTCTTGTGGACTTCAGAATCCATTTTTTTACTCAATACGTGCAATAATCTATAGGTATTGAACATTCTTTTGATTGATCTTGGATTATTTCCTATTGTTTTGGTAACAATATTTTTTAACTCTTCTTTTATTTTATTTACGCTATCTTCTTCAGCATTTTCAGAACTTTCATTTATTACTAATTTCCCATGAATTTCGTTATATTGATCTGAAATAAATTGATCTATTGTGAAGTTTCCATGAGGCATTTTAAATGAAAGTTGTATTATTTTATCAAAAAATGCTTTGTATGAATCATTATTAGATTGGTCATTTTTATCATCACCAAATCTATCTCTTAACCCTCTTACTACAATTTCATAATCAATGGCTAAAACAAAAACACAATAATCTAATCCAAACAAGTTCTTTAATAATTCAATTAACTTTACTGCATTCTTTGGTTCAATACGATCCAAATCATCTACAAAAACCACAATGCGATCAATTTTACCCTTTTCTCTGAGTGTTTTAATTTGTGATGTAAGTTCATTTTTTAATCTAGAAAATGTACCTAACTTAATGTTCGAAAATAGATTATTTAGTTCATCTTTATTATTATCATTATTACTATTTGGCTGATTATTGAATAGGTACTTACTAGTAACACCTGATAAGACATTTAAAGAGAAATCTTTTAATAATTTTATTCCACTACTACTACTAGAGACAATATTAGCAATAATATACCTTACAATACTGTTCATAGCTTCTTCTGGGCTTCTCATCATTGAGTGTTCCCATGCATTTATAAAAATTTCTTGAGTTTTTTTAGTTTTCATTAACTCCATTCTAATGAAGTTCAATAAAGAAGTTTTGCCAGAACCCCAAGAACCTTGAATGCCAATAGTAAATGGTGTATTTGCAGTCTCAATAAAGTCAGCAATAGAGCTAGCATATTTTTTTGTACCCAAAGTATCATCAATATTATTTAATTCACTTTGAACTTTCTCAGGTGTAATTTTATCATTTTTATCATTATTAAGAAAACTTTCACCCTGTGGCTTATCACTGATCCCATGGGGTATTTTAGAGTCTTGAGACATTCTTAATCTCCAAGTATTAAATAAAAAAAATTAAAAATAATCCTCTAATAAAAAAAAATAAAAGTCTAATAAAAAATTTTTTGATTTCTAGCTTAATTTGATTAAATCTAATGATTCAAAAAATACTTAGCTGATAAATCAGTTTATAATCATAATATTTTATATGATATTATTGGAGTTTTTTTATCGGGAAATTCGTCAAGTTCATGTAAAAACTCAAATTTAAATTTACAATATCTACAACTCCATCGTGTAGTGAGAGAAAATAATTCAGGATTATAACTATATCTTCTGTCTGGTTTTCCAGATTTAGTTTGATATTGATAACTATGAAAATCTTCTTTTTTTGATATGTATTTAATTGAACCTGCAAATGCTCCACAGCTTGGACAATCCTTTTTAGGATCTCCTCTTAATGACCTATAATAAATTATAAATAGTAGTATTAAATATAATGAAGTTGAAAGTAATCTTTCAGATTTGAAATAATAATAGTTCAATAAATTTTCGAAATTAATTTCATACAAATTTAAGTACAGTGAAACTCCAAAATGAGTAAAAAAAGAACAAAATAAACAAATCAAAATTAAATGATTTTTTATGTATTTTTTAGTTAGAGGCTTCTTTTTAGGCTTTGGGGTTTTTCTGTTTGTTTGATTAAAATTAATATTGTTAAAATTTCTTATTCTCGCTGATTTAACTTTGGAAGAGAATGGATCTTTATAAGTATACTGTTTTTTAGGTGTATTTTTTTTGGGGGAATAATTAACAAGATTTAATTTCTTTTTGTCTAATTCACAAATAGGACACTTTTTACTGATTTTGAAATGTTCTTTAGGATTTGTGCTACATTTAGAATAAAAATCTCCAGACGGATTAGCAATTTTATCAAGTATTATAGGCCATTCTTTAGCTAATGGTCTATTTTTGTAAGTAAATGCCTGATCGAACAGATGAGTTAGTTCTTCTGGTAGAAACTCGTGCAACGAGTTTCTATTAGGAATAAGATTGTTATTCCCATTTGAAGAGTAGGCATAGTGTTTTTTCATTATCATCTCATTAATTGGGAGTTGGCGTGATTTCATTCCTGATTGAAAGGGATGTATCCCATTATTAATTAATTGAAAAATAATGACCGCTAATGAAAAGTGGTCTTGTTCTATATTAGTTTCTTCAGGCTTTCTCTTGATAAATTCAGGAGCTATATATTCAGGAGTAAATTGCTTAGCTGGATAATACATATCATCAATAGATTTTATACAAAAACCATCACTATCAAAAATAGATACAAATAATAAATCTCTATGGACTGAGCAATTTTTTGGTTTTAAATCTATAATCATATGACCTTGGTTATGTATCCGAGTAACGATTGTTGACAAATTATAGGCTATTTTAAACCGACCTTGTAAGGACTCTGGTAGTCTATCTATCGATCTTGATTTACGATGCAAAAAACGTCCTAATGTTACATATTTATTCTGATTAATTCTTGGCATTATATATCCAACAAATTTTTTGTTTTTAAATACTGAACATATTGGCCAAGATATTTGATAATAGATTTTAGTCTTAAATTTTATTGGTGGTATTTCTGGTTTGTTACTAATCATTGCCTCAATTTTTTTTTCATAATGAGACAGATCAACCGTATCGTGATATAATTTTAAAACAAAATTAGGATGACCTTTTAATGTCCAGATAGAACCTGCACCCCCATTA
The DNA here is from genome assembly GCA_902570265.1 of uncultured Alphaproteobacteria bacterium. Classification (GTDB taxonomy): domain Bacteria; phylum Pseudomonadota; class Alphaproteobacteria; order Rhodobacterales; family Rhodobacteraceae; genus CACIIZ01. Next base: position 18,336 of record CACFXF010000033.1, read on the forward strand.
TTAATCTCTTTTAATGGAGTTATTAATTTAAAGTTTCCTTCTGAAACATCTGATCCTTCTAGCATTTTAAATACCATGCAATTGTTTTATCATCATTACTTATTTGCAGTGATTTTGATGAGGATAAAATATTGGTTATAGCCTTTTTACATTTATCATCTGGATTCGATGCTAAAAAGTTAACAATTGGATTTATAAATCCCTTAAAAGGTTGGTTATCTTTCAAGGCCATGCCTGTCACACCATCAGTCATGGCTAGAAGTATTTCAAATTGAAAATCAACTTTAAATAATCTTAATTTTTCTTTCCAATTTTTATCTGTAATGAAAAATGTTTGATTGATATATTCACCATTTTCTGGTTTAGAAATATAAGATAACCTGCTGTTTTCTTTTGTTAAAAAAATAATTGCACCATCGCCTATATGAAAACCTACAGATAGAGTTTCATCGATCTTTATAAAACCAAGTAAAGTAGTTGCGAAATCATTTATAGATGCATTAAGTTTAAAGATTTTAGAATATCTTAATAAAAGCCTAAAGGTTTTTTCTATTCCTTCATAAATAAGTCTCTCCATATTTTCATAAGAAAATTGATCACATGAATTTAAAAAATACTTAGCTAAGTTTTTAGAAAAGGCCTTTGATCCTATATGGCTAAATTTAGCAGAACCGGCTCCATCGCAAACTATAAGACAAAAGAACTGGTTTTTTTTTAAAACAAAAAAACCATCTTGATTTACTTTTTTATTCTTATCTTGATCGTATCCAGGAACAGATGTTCCTCCAAAATAAGCCATTTAACTAGGTACAACTCCCCAGTCTGTTGCTGGTAATTGTACAGTACTATTTATTTCAGATTGAGATCCTGCAGAAACACTTTTGCTTAACCAAATAAATAATTCTTTAAAATCTAGATTTTTAAGCATAAGAGCACCTCTTTTGCTGAATTGGTTTAAATTTTTAAAATTTGCATCCTCTGTACCTATTGGAAAAACTATTACTTTTCCTTTTTCCTCAGCTTCACAAGCTTTTTGTGCATACTTTTGCCAATCATTATCTGTTGGTGATCCATCAGTTATAATGAATAACCATGGACGATTATATGGAATTTGATTTTCTCTATATCTCTTTTTCTGTTCTTCAATTTTTCTTAGTCCTAGTTTCACACCTTTGCCTAGTGGTGTTGTTCCATTAGCAATAATTTCAGGAGCCTTAAAATCAATAGCATCGGTCCATTCAGTTAATATATCGGTATCACTATGTCCACCAATTCTAATTACTAATAATTGTACCCTCATTGATGCAACGTCATCATTTTTTAATTCATTTTCTAATGTTTCCAAGCCTGTATTTAAATTTTTAATAGCTTTTCCATACATAGAAGAGGAACCATCAACAATAATAACACATGGTAATCTTTGACTAGTATTGTCTTGAAGTACAAGGTCAGGGATTAAGTCAGACATAGTTTATTCCTTAATCTTAATAACAAAAAACATATTACCTTAAAAAATATATTTATTTCTTGCAACGAATTATTTGAAAGTTATCCCTTAGAGTATTGTCTTTTTTTTCTTACTTGTTCTCCATTCACTAATTTTTTAATGAAAAATTGAAGAACTTTGAAAACTACTAGAGCTACCAATAAACTTCTAACAGTACGACTTCTTTTTTTCTGATTGTCTGTAGGCATAAATATGCCAGCAATAACCCCTATAATTAATATTACTGTAATGCCACAAGAAATTATTTTAAATAAAAAAACAATTATACCTAGTACAGTACCATTACTTCTTACAGAATTAACAAATGTAAAAATTAAAGTCGTAAGTGTTCCTAAAATTCCAATTCCAGTAATTATTTTATGGTTAGAATTTTCAAAATAGATATTATATCCGATGGGTCTCATTTCCAGTGGCGGAGCAATTATAAACTGACCTACTACCATTAGTGTAGGAAAAAGGATTATTCCAAGTGACCAATAAAAATCAGAATAATTCTCATAGATAATAACACTATTTGAAGCTGCTATGAAAAACATTAAAACAAATGAACATCCAGCAATATAGTATAAGGTTGTTATTGTTTGATCGTTTATTATAAAATAAGAAGAAAAATCCATTGTTTTATAAGGTTAATGTATTAAACTTTTAATATTAATAATAATTGAAAATTTTAATATGTTAAATAAATTTTCTAAAGATGATTATATTTTAAGAAGTCTTTCAAAAATAGCTCATAAGAAATGGGAGTTATTTATAGTTTCAAGAATAATTCATAATTTAGACGATCCTGAAATTGAATTTTCTTGCCAACAGGCAATTAAAACAAAGAAAAGAGATAAAGCTTATTTAACAGATTTGTGCTTTCCTCAATTAAAATTATACCTTGAAGTACATGAAAGTTATCATGAAAATGAGAAACAAAAACTTACTGATAAGCATAGGAAAAGAGAAATTCTAGATGCTGTAAGTTTTGAAGAAAAAGTTATAAAAGCCTATAACGTAAAAAATCCTTTCATTATTGATCCTAAGAATCCTGATAAAAAAATCACAAATCCTAAGGCTTTAAAGGATATTATTATAGAAGTTGATCAATTTATTGACGAAATAAAAAAAAGAAAAAAGAAATTAGTAGAAACTAGTCATTTCAAATCTTGGAATTATGAAAATAGATTTAATCCTGATCCTCATATAGAGAGAGGATATATTGATGTATCTGATAATGTGGTTTTTAAAAGACAGAGGGATGCTTTAGAGTTATTTGGTTATTCAAAAGAAAAAGGAAATATTCAGCAATGTGTTTGGAATATTAAGAAAGATGGCAAAAAAGGTGAAAAAACAGTATGGTTTCCAAAATTATATGATAATAAAAACTGGGTTAATGTATTAAGTGATGATTTTAATACTTTAACATCAACTCATAAGATAGAAGGACTTTTACTCAATAAAGGCTTAGGCAAAGCAATAATTTTTCCCCATTATAAAAATTTACTAGGGGAAACGGTTTATAAATTTTTGGGAGAGTTTCATCAACCTAAAGACAACTTAGAAAATACATCTGAACATATTTATAAAAGGGTAAAGACTAGATTAGATCTAAATAATATTTAAGATAAAGTTTTTTATATTAATCTTTATAATAACCTAAATTCCACTCATCCTGGACATCATATATAAAATCTTCAGATGCTCCCTCACTATATACTTCAACTAATCCATTTTCATCTTCTTGTTGTTTTTTTATAAATAATAAACCTTTTTCCGAAAGACCAATAAGATTTCCCTCATCATCATAATTTTCAAACTCTGCTCTCAATTTTTCTAATTTTTGAAAAGTATTTTCCAAATCTTCATCACTCAAACTAGTTGAAAACTCATAGAAATCATCAGACACAAACATTTCATTATCAGTGTTTTGATAAAATAATCCACCACCACCACAAATCCCAGAAAATGCTCCAAATACCTCGTAGTCGTTTTTCCCTACTTCTGTATAAACCATATTAAGTTCAGGTTCTTCGCTTCTAGCTGCTACAATTCTAAAAATTTTATTATTATTTTCCTGATCCTTGACATCTTTCATTTTAATTTTTTTTGTTTTTATTTCACTAGTTGTATCTTGTTTTTCTATTTTTGTTTCAATTTTCTTAGTCATTTCAAAAATATAGACACCTTTAAATAACATTGAAAGAAAATCAGAAATCCAAAATAAAATCAGACAAACTGCAGCAATACTAAAGTAAATTTTTGGAATACTATCTGATTTATCTGCTATAGCACCAATGACTATGAAAGCAGTTAATAGTAAAAAAATAAATCCTGAAAACTTAAGTCCTTTAAAAAAACGATGTATTCCCAATGGACCAGTCAAAATGCAAATAATTAAATGAAAAAATCTCATTTTTTTTTATTTAAAAAATTAAAAATAATTATTTCTGTTATATATTAGTTGATTAATAAAATGAAATGTCAATAAATTATTGAATACTTTATTGTAAGATAGAGTTTACTTAATTTCCCACCTTGGCAACCTTTTGGTCGTAGGCATTAGTTGCCATTTTAGTTGCCAACCCTGCATAACTTTACACAATCTAACTTTCTCTTCATAACTCTATATAGCTTGTTTTATTGAATAAAATGGCATACTATAACTTTGCATAGCTAAAGTAGCAGTTTCGAGTCCTGCCTCGCCTACCATACTAATCAAAGTTCTAAAAAGTTA
>CACFXF010000034.1 GCA_902570265.1 uncultured Alphaproteobacteria bacterium
CCGATGACCAATCTGTTAATAATTAATTTACCATTAAAATAATGATTTTTCGATCATTTTTTATAATCCTTATAGTCCTAATCAAACCTTTTTTTATAATAAATTTTCTTTATGCTAAAGATCCTATGTCTGCTATAGATTGGTTGGCTGAAAAAATAAATGATCCACCGGTTTTTTATACAAATCCTTCATTGAACTTTGATATTAAAGGTAATGATATCAAAAAATTCGACCTTCCTAATATTAGTAAAAACTCTATCGGGATTTATCCTAGTATAAGATTAGGAATAAATTCTAGTGTATGGAAAAATAGTAATGAATTTGAAATATCTAGTTTATTAGATGAAATCGATATAGGTGATATATATTATTCAAACAGATTATTGAAAAGAATTCTTTTAATGGAAGCTGATCCTCCAATTATTGTAACTGGTAAAGAGTTTTCTGGTATTTTTTTTTTAAGAGCTAGAATTTTAAAATTAATACAGATGGGAGCATTAGATGAGGCCGAAGCTCTATTACTAGCTGCTAATCCAAATACTGATCCAAAATTAATTGATTTATGGTCAAAGATATCTTTTTTAACTTTACGATTTGATAATTTTTGTAATGCAGTTTTGAAAAGTTATCATACTTTGATCCATCCTGCTCATAAAGTAATTTGCCTTGCTAGAAGTGGTGATTGGAATGCTGCAGCTTTATCGTTGGCAACTTATTCTAGTATAAATGAAATAGAAAATGATTATGAAAAATTGTTAATAAATTTTTTGGATCATGAAGCAGAACTTGAGATTTCAAATAAAGATATGTGTAATCGAGATCAACCATTATTAGTTTATTTATGTGATTTCTCAAATATCAATACTCAGGATTTACGACTTGAAGTTAAATATCTATATAATGATCTTGGTAGAGGTAAAAGTATACGATCAAGAATTATTGCTTCTGAAGAATTAGTTAAAAGTGGTGCATTAAATCCAGGTATTTTATTTTCTACTTATAATGTAAAAAAACCTTCAACTTCGGGAGGAGTTTGGGCACGTGTGAAAAAGGTGCAGGATTTAGAAAATTTCTTAGAATATAATTCAAAAAATACTGAAACTTTATCAACTCATCTTGATTTAATGCTTAAAGAGTTTTTAAAAAATAAATTATTGCCGCCCTTTGCACAATTTTATAGTGAAAAGTTGAAATTAAGAGAATTTGAATATTCATATTTATACGATTCAATTATAGCAATTAATATTTTATCAGGTAATTACAAAGATTTAAAAACTAGAAATAAAATTACAAATTTTAATTTGCAAAATTTATTAAATGTAATAAATTATCGAGATAAATTAGTTGCAAAATATAAACTTAATAGTAATTTCCATAATGATAATTCTTTACTTTATTCAAATAAACAAAATACTGAATTGCAAAATGCTATTTTGGAGGCAAGTAAGGGAATTTATCCTGATGAGTTATTTTCAAGTAAGAAAATTGATAAAGCTTTTTTAAAAAAACAGGACGGTTTTATATTATTAAATGCAATATATTTAATTTCTTCAAGTACTATCACCGATGTTACATCATTACAAACAGGTTTAGCTTCACTAGTAAAGCTTGGCTTAATAAATGATTTTAAGTCAATTTCTAATGAATTACTAATAATGGAATATTTTAAAAAAAAATTAGGTTAATGTAGATGAACATATGTAATAAATTGGATTACTTTTTTGAAACTTTAATATCTGAAAAAAATTTTAGTTTAAATTCAGTAGATGCTTATAAAAGAGATTTAATGCAATTATTTAAAAATGATTTAAATATTGATTTAACAGTTATTACCGAAAATTATGTTGTTAAAAATTTGAATTCATTAAAAGAAAAGCAAACCTCTAATAGATCAATCGCTAGAAAAATTTCATGTTACAAAAATTTTTTCAAATTTGCACTTGATGAAAATTGGATAAATAATAATCCCTGTGTGAATTTAAAAACTCCAAAGTATGTAAACAAATTACCAGAAACATTGTCAATTAATGACATAAATTTGTTATTAAAATCTTCAAAAATTGCTGATAGTAAAGATATAAATAACATCAGAAATAATACATTACTTGAGCTTATTTATGGAACAGGATTAAGAGTAAGTGAACTCGTTTCTATGCCTTTAAGCGCAATAAACAAAAATTCAGAAATTATTTTAATTAAAGGAAAAGGAAAAAAGGAAAGATTAGTACCTATATCAAGTTCTGCGAGGAATGCGACTATAAATTGGTTATTTTTTAGAGATAAAATGAAAACTAAAGAAAATGCAAAAAAATATTTGTTTCCAGCAAATTCAAATTTAGGGCATATTAGCAGAGTTCAATTTTTTAATATTTTAAAAAAAATTTCTAGACATGCTGGTTTAATTAATAAAAAAATTTCACCACATGTAATTCGACATGCATTTGCTACTCATCTATTATCAAATGGAGCAGACCTCAGAATTATTCAAAGTCTTCTAGGGCATTCAGACATTGCAACTACTCAAATATATACACATGTATTGGAAGACCAAAAAAAGTCATTAGTTATGAACTTTCATCCATTTGCAAAAATTAAATAAATCAAAAAGGTTATATTTATGTTTGAAAATAATTTGGAAACTTATTTTAAAGTAGCAACTTGGAGTAGTCCAATAGTTGTTATTTTCCTTTTAATATTATCAGCATTTTTTTCAGGTTCTGAAACTGCTCTTACAGCTTCAAGTCGTCCCAAACTAAGAAGTATGAGTGATAGAGGTTCAGTTGGTGCAAAAAAAGCATTAGATATAACAAATGACAACGAAAGTTTAATTGGTACCATCTTATTAGGGAATAATATTGTAAATATTCTTGCTACTTCGTTAGCAACTGCCTATTTCGTAAATTTATTTGGTGATAAAGGAATTTTCTTAGCAACTTTTTGCATGACAGTATTAATCTTAGTTTTTTCTGAACTTTTACCAAAAACGTACGCCATCAATAATCCAGAAACTGCAGCTAGAAGGGTTGCTCCTTTAGTATTGTTTTTTATTTATATATTCTCACCAGTTATTATTTTTGTAAGAAAATTTGTACAATTATTACTTTCTTTGATTGGGTTAAAAATTGATCCCAACAAGCAAATTCTTGCATCTGACGAAATTGCTGGTGCCATAGCTCTTCATCATTCAGAAGGTACTGTTAAGAAAGATGCAAGAGATCGATTACTTGGAGTATTAGATCTTCCAGAGAGAATGGTTGAGGAAATTATGTTACATAGAAGTCAAATTGAAATGATTGATGCGGATGATCCACCAAAAAAAATATTAGAAAAATGTTTAAAATCACCATATACTAGAATTCCCATTTTTAAGGATCATCAGGAAAATGTTGTAGGCATTCTTCATGCAAAAGACTTGCTGAGGAAAACTAGTATTCTATCTTCAATTGGATCAAAACGATTTGATATTAAAAAATTTGATGTCTTAAGAGTAGCTATGAAACCTTATTTCATACCGGAAACAACTACCCTTGACCTTCAAATGCGACAATTTTTAAAAAGAAAGGCTCATTTTGCATTAGTAGTAGATGAATATGGTGATTTAAGAGGTTTAATTACATTAGAAGATATAATAGAAGAAATAGTAGGTGAAATTTCTGATGAACATGATATTGAAGTTGATCAAATGATAGATACATCTGATGGAAAACTATTAGTTGATGGTGGAATGAGTATAAGAGATCTTAATAGAGCATATGACTGGTCGTTGCCTGATAATGAGGCAAATACTATAGCTGGTTTAGTAATTCATGAAGCACAATTAATTCCGAGTGTAGGTCAAGTTTTTAATTTTTATGGCTTTAGATTTGAAATTCTATCAAAAGAAAAAAATAAAATAACTAAAATCAAGCTAGCAAAAATAAATTAAATTATTAACTAAATCCAATGAGAGAATGCAAACAAAATTTAAAATTTATATTTGTACTTAATTTAGTTTTATGTATATTTTTTTATTTTCTTAAAACTCCCGTTTTCTCTCAAACAGAGGGAAATACAAATCTTTTAAATTCTAACGAAGAAATAAGAGCTGAGTATGGAAATTGGCTTCAAGTTTGTCAAAAAGGGAATAATCAATGTGTTGGAGTTCAGTTTGCATTAAACGTAGATGGAAATAGGGCTGCTAGATTTATTATAGAGAGATTAAAAGAAGATACTAATAATTTGGCAGACTCATTGATTACAATTTTTGTTCCTTTTGAATCTATTGTTCCAATATTACCAAATGGAATACAATTGGTTGTAGATAATAAAGATCCATTTTCAGAACAATTTTTATTTTGCGATCAGTTAGGATGCACATCTCAGTTTGGCCTTACAAAACAAGGAATAGGTTTATTCTTAGCTGGTGCAAATCTCAGTATGTTTATGATTGATATTAGGGATCCAAATAATAAATTTATTGTAGACATAGACTTAGAAGATTTTGAAAAAATTTATAATAATATAATAACTAAGTAGTTATGGACATTTTTTTAATGCCAGAACTGCATTTAAACCCCCAAATGCAAAAGAATTTGACAAAACACAATTGACATTTTTCTGCCTAGCTTCATTTGGTACTACATCAAGATCACAATCAGGATCATTTTTTATATAATTAATGGTAGGGGCAATTACATTATTATTTAGTGCTAATATACAAGCTAATAATTCAACCGCTCCAGTACCTCCAATTAAATGTCCATGCATTGATTTAGTCGAAGATATCATTAATTCCTTTGTGTGATTTTTAAAAACTTCTTTAATTGCAGCACATTCAGTTTTATCATTTGCTAAAGTTCCAGTACCGTGTGCATTAATGTAACCAACATCTTCTGTATTAAATTTTGCGTCCTGCAGGGCACCAAATATTGCTCTAGCTGCTCCTTTTTTACTAGGGTTCACGATATCTTTTGCATCTGAGGTCATTGAAAAACCGGCAACTTCGGCCAAAATATTTGCACCGCGTTTTTTTGCATTTTGATAATTTTCAAATAAAAATATCGCAGCACCTTCTCCTTGAACCATTCCATCTCTAGTTTGACAAAATGGACGACATGCATCCTTCGACATTATTCTTAAACCCTCCCAAGCTTTAATTCCACCAAAACAAAGCATACTTTCGGATCCTCCAGTTATGGCAACTTCAATTGCCCCAGAACGAATTAAATTTAAAGCTTGACCCATAGCATGATTAGAAGAAGAGCATGCAGACGCTATCGTAAAGCATGGCCCTTGAGCATTAAATTTAATTGAAACATTACTAGCAGCGGCATTATTCATTAATTTCGGTACAATTAAAGGATGTACTCTATTCTTACCTTCTTCATATACTTGTCTATAGTTTTCATCTTGTGTTTGAAGTCCACCTCCTGCTGTACCTAAAATAACGCCAATTTTTGAAGAATCTTTTTCCTTAATTTCTATTCCAGAAGATGAAATAGCTTGTTTAGTTGCAATAAGTGCAAATTGGGTAAATCTATCATAAATTGAGTTTTCTTGTTTTGAAAAATAATCATTAGGATTGTAATTATGTATCTGCCCACCAATTCTGACTGCTAATCTTTCAACGTTAAGAAAATCAATTGGGCTTATACCATTTTTTCCTTCTGATAATGAATTCAGATTAGTAGTCAAATCCATACCTAAAGAGCTTACAACACCTGCTCCAGTAATTACTACACGATTCATAGTTAATCACTTCCTGATGGTGACTTAATTAAATTCTCCACTGCGTTAATGATAGAATCTACATTGCTAATATCAAATGTAGAATTTGTTGGATCGTTTGCGTTAAATGGAATGTTAATATTAAATGTTTCTTCAATAGAAAATACAATTTCAACTAAAGCCAATGAATCAACCCCTAAATCCTCTAATGATAGATTTTCTTTTATTTCACTAGGATCTAATAAGGTCTGTTCTGATAAAATTTTGATTATCTTATTTTTTACGCATTCTGACATCTAAAAAAACTCAACTAATAATTACTTTTTTAATCTTTTATTATTTTAGAAGAAATTTCATCCATTAATTTATTTAATTGTTTTATTTTTGATTGAAGTTTAGGAAGTCTTCTAAGAGCCATATAAGAGGCAATATTTTTTTTCATTTCCATAGCAGGATTGCCCATCATAAACTTTCTTGGAAGTATATTAGCAGATACGCCAGTTTTTCCTGCCATTATAGAATTATTTCCTATTTTTAAATTATCCGCTATACCTACTTGACCACCCATTACTACATTGTCTCCAACTAAGGTACTACCAGCAATACCGACTTGGCCGCAAATCAAACAATTGTATCCAATCTCTACGTTATGAGCTATGTGAACTAGATTATCAAGTTTAGTTCCTGATTTAATTATTGTGTTTTTTATTGTTCCTCTATCAATACAACAATTTGCACCTATTTCTACGTCATTACCTATTTCTACAGCGCCAATTGATGCAACCCTTGCAAATTTTTCAGATGAAGAAACTTCTTTTGTTAATCTATCTAAAATACTCTCTTCATTTTGAGGATGAAATGAAAACCCATCAGAGCCTATAACAACATTTTGATGGCATATAAATCTATCTCCAATTATTGTATTATCGTAAATTTTTGTTCCAGATTTAATATAACAATTATTTCCAATAATTACGTTTTTACCAACTTCTACAAAATTCTCGATATCTACATTATTACCTATTTCAGAATTTTCTTTTATTATTACATATGAACCTATATTGGGATTTGTTCCAATTTTTGATGAAGAGTTTATTAAAGCGTTTTGATTTATTGATCTATTTTCTTTTTTTAGATCATCAAAAACTTTAGTCAATTTAGATAGAATTAATTTAGATTGATTAGTAACAATTACGCCTTCAAGTTTTGTTGTCTTCCAATTGAAGTTTGTATTTATAATCGCGCCTTTTGCTTTGGTACTATATAACTCAGATTGAAACTTTTTATCTGTCGCTATAGCTATTTGATTTATATTTGCAGATGAAGGTTCTGATGGTGAAGAAAAAACTAATTTTCCGTTACCATAAAAATCACAATCTAAAGCCTTTGCAATTTCAGCCAAAGAGATCATTTTTTCCTCATGAGTTAAATATTATAACTGTTTAAACATCTTGATCAAGCCCATAAGAAAAAAGAGACAAATAAATCAATGCATCTCTCCCATATATATCAGGTCTATAATTTATTATTCCAAATTCATCAAATAAAACAGTTCTATAAGACATGTATACAGGTATTCTATCATCAAGATTAAACCTAGTTTCTTCAGAACTATTCAATGCCGAATAAAATTTAGAGTTATCAATTGTTTCATCTCCAGATAATAAAGCATTTGCAAATTCAAACGGACGAGCTAATCTTACACAGCCATGGCTAAAAGCTCGTAAATCTTTAGAAAACAAACTTTTCATTGGAGTATCATGCATATAAATGCTATGCTTATTAGGAAACATGAATTTTACTTGACCAAGTGCGTTTAAATCCCCTGGATTTTGTTTAATTTCAAATGGGAAATTATCAACTGTAAATACACTCATATCTATAAGATTTGGATCTATTGTTTTATTAGTGCCTCTAACATATAACAACATCTCATTATTAATTAAAAATTCTGGATCTTCTTGGATTTTAGGTAAGTACTCATCAACAGCTATACTTTTTGGTACATGCCAAGTTGGATTTACAATAATATGTGTCATTTCATCAAAGAATTCAGCAGTTTGATAATCAGGTAAGCCAATTACAACTTTTGACTTCCAAATTGTATTATTTTCATTAACATATTTTGCTTCATAATTTGCTTGGTTTATCAAAATATATTGATTGCCAAAGTCAAAATTTAACCAACGTAATCTTTCTAAGTTAACCAGAACTTGAATTAATTTGGTTTCTATTGATAGATTTAACGCTTGATATGTTTTTTTTCCAACTACCCCATCAGAAACTAAACCACTATTTTCCTGAAAAAGTAGCACTGATTTCAATAATTCATCATCAAATATTTCAGATATTGATAAATTTTCTAAAATATTTAATTCTAATAAACGCTTTCTTAATGGTATGACATTAGGATGTGACATCCCAACTTCTAATGTTGTATCGTTAGGTACTATTGTTTGGTCAGCATTAGTATTCTTTAATACTTTTAAATTTGCTAACTCTATCATTAATTTTAAGTAATCTGAATTTTTAGGACGAAGACTTTCAAAAAACTCTTTAATATTTATTTCTTCTCTTAAATTACTTAGAAAATCTAAATCTTCAGGATCTTCTCTTTTGATTTCAATAAAAGAAGAAAGTTTAAGAGGATCAATTATACCTTTGCTTAAATCTTTAGAATGTAATAAGAAATTTTTAGTAAGCATAATGTCTAATTTAGCGATATCAGATTCTTTTTTTGAAATATTTAAATTTATAATATTTTGTATTTCATATCTATTTATTGGTATACCTTCTTTATAACTATCAGATAGTATATTTAGTAACTCGTTAATTTTTGATTTATTATTTTGCCAATACGGTTCATATAAAGTTTCGATATAAAATAATTTAATTGTATCATTGACATCTTGATTAGATTCAATTGTATTTTTAATTTCATTCACTATTAATTCTCTGTCATAAGAATATATTTTTGAAGAAAATAAAAAAATAAAAAAATATAAAAGACTTAATTTAAAAACAAGTTTTTTCATATGCATTTTATCCTACTCAAAATAACTTAAACTGATTAATTTAAAAAATGACATAAATTTTAAAATTAACAAGATATAATATTGGTCGTTTATAAATTTAGTAATTAACAAAATTTATATTTACTGTTTGAAGTTGACAATTTAAAAAAAAACACTAAGATTCAATAAGTTATTGTACAGTTAAAAAGTAAATAGATTAGAATATATAATTTTTATAGGTTTGGCAGGATTTCTGCAAGGTTTATATAGTTATTAAAAATATATGGTATTATAAATATGGTGTCACGAAGAAAATTTTGCACAATATTTAGTGGGGCATTGGTTGCTGCTGCTGCTCCTGTTTATTCTAACACTCCAGGATTAATAAGAAACGCTGGTGACATAAGAGTCATTAAATTAAAAAATAATAAAACTTCTGAAAAAATTAATTTAGTTTACTGGATAGAGGGATCATATATTTCTGAAGCACTTAAAGAGGTAAGTCACTTTATGAGAGATTGGCGACAAAATAAAGTTATTACTTATGATGTTGCAAACATCGATATTATTGCTGCTACACAGGCTCTTTTAGATACATCTGAATCAATGCAACTTCTATCTGGTTACAGAACTGCTCGTACAAATAAAATGCTATCTTATTCAAATAGTGGTGTAGCCAGAAATTCCTACCATATTAAAGGTATGGCAGCAGATTTACGGTTAGACAATAGGTCAGTATCGCAAATCGCTAGCGCAGCGAAGGCATGTAAGAGTGGAGGAGTGGGTAGTTATCCTAGGTCTGGGTTCGTTCATATAGATTGTGGGCCCGTAAGAGCTTGGAAAAAATAGTTTTATTTTCTTAAAACTCCTTTTCCTTCAATTATAAATTTAAAACTCGTTAATTCTTTAGCTCCAATAGGACCTCTGGCATGTAACTTACCTGTGCCTATACCAATTTCAGCACCCATGCCAAACTCTCCACCGTCAGCAAATTGTGTTGAAACATTATGCATCACTATTGCACTGTCAATTTCAGAAAAGAATTTGTTAGCAATATTTTTACTCTTTGTAATAATTGAGTCGGTATGATTGGAATTATATTTATTGATATGTTCTATAGCTTTTTTTAGATTGTCCGTAACTTTAACAGATAGTATTTTATCTAAAAATTCTTTTCCCCAATCTTCATCATTGGCTAATTTTACTCCATCTATTTTATTAACTAATTTATCTCCTCTAATTTCAACTCCATTATCCAATAACTTATTTACAAGATTTAAACCATACTTATGAAAAAAAGTTTTATTAATTAATAAGCACTCTAAAGCACCACAAATCCCAGGTCTTCTCAATTTTGAATTCAAAATAAGATTTTCAACCATTTTTGGATCAGCATCTTTGTGGATGTAGGTATGAACTATACCTTCTAAGTGTGCAAATACTGGTACTTTTGCTGTATCTTGAATTAATTTTACCAAGTTTTTACCCCCTCTGGGGATTATAACGTCTATATAATCTGTCATTTGAATTAGCTTTTTTACTGCAGTTCTATTTGTAGTTGGAATTATTTGAATTAAATGTTCTGGTAAACCAGTTTTAATTAGTCCTTCGTTTATACAATTAAATAATGCTGAGCATGACTGGTAACTCTCTGATCCAGGTCTTAAAATTGCTGAATTACTGGATTTTATGCACAAAGCTGCTGCATCTATTGTAACATTTGGTCTACTTTCATAGATAATTCCTATAAGTCCAATTGGTGTTGAAATTTTTTTGATTTTAATTCCTGATGGTCTACTTCGACTTTCGATAATTTTATTTATGGGATCTTCGAAATTGATGATATCATGCAAACTATCTTGAATATCTTTAATTCTTTCTTCATTTAAAGATAATCTATCAATTTTAGCAGAGTTAAGATTATTTTTTGTAGCGTTACTTAAATCTATTTTGTTTGCTTTCAGAATTAAGTTTTTATTCTTTTCAATAATTTTAGCAATATTTTCCAATGTTTTATTTTTTTTATAAGAAGATATATTTGACATTAAAAGGCATGCATTTTTACCTTTTTTTCCAAGTTGTTTTACTAAGTTTTCAATTTTATTGGACATATTATTAATTTCCTAGATTAGAACTAAATCATCTGTATGGATCATTGCTACTCGTCCTGGATGCCCTAATTTTTTTTCAATTTCGTTCGTTTTACATCCTTTTATTTGTAGTACATCAAAACTTGAGTAACCAGATAATCCTTGCCCAATTTTTTCATTATTTTTTGAAATAATTTCAACTGCATCACCCCTTTCAAAATTACCAAATGATTCAATAACACCTGCCGGTAACAAAGATTTATGATTCATCAAAGCTTTAATTGCACCTTTATCTATTTTTAATTTCCCTTTAGTTTTTATAGAAAGGATCCATTGTTTCCGCAAGGTTTTAACATCACTTTTGGGAATAAATCTAGTATATTTACCGGCTTCAAATATAAAATTACTAATTGGAAATTTTTTTAATCCATTTGCAATAATCA
The DNA here is from genome assembly GCA_902570265.1 of uncultured Alphaproteobacteria bacterium. Classification (GTDB taxonomy): domain Bacteria; phylum Pseudomonadota; class Alphaproteobacteria; order Rhodobacterales; family Rhodobacteraceae; genus CACIIZ01. The sequence goes on from CACFXF010000034.1 coordinate 11,254, forward strand.
TTTCACATCCACCATTCATTGCAATTTTTGCAGCCTCTAATTTAGTAACCATTCCACCTTTTGAATTTTCAGAGGTAGTTTGACTCGCCATATTTAACATCTTTCTTGTAACTTCTTTAATTAATGCTAAATGTTTAGCATCTGGATTAATATTTGGGTCCTTATCATATAATCCGTCTATATCTGATAATAAGATTAAAAGATTAGCCTCTGTTATCAGTGCTACTTGAGCTGCAAGTCTATCATTATCCCCAAATTTTATTTCTTCTGTAGCTACAGTATCATTTTCATTAACAATAGGAATTACACCCATTTTTAATAAAGATTTAAAAGTTGATCTAATATTTAAATACCGTCTTCTATTCTGACTATCATCAGATGTTAATAATATTTGTGCTGTATAAATATTATATTTTTTAAGTATTAAATCATAAGCTTGAGCTAATTTAATTTGTCCAATAGCAGCAGAAGCCTGACTTTCATCTAGTTTAAGTTTATTTGAAGATAAGTTTAAAACAGATTTACCTAAAGCAATAGAACCTGATGACACAATAATAATGTTTTTACCATTTTTTTTTAAAAAAGCAATTTCATCCAATAATGAATTTAACCATTTATTTTTAAGTATATTTTTTTTGGGATCGATTAAAATTGATGATCCAATTTTAATGACTATAGTTTTTGCATTTAAAATTTGTAAGTAATTTTTATTACTAGAAATTAATCTATTGGATTCCATTTTTTTTCGATCTTATTTTGTTTTTCATCATCAAATTTTTTTTTATAAATTTTTTTAAAGGCATCTTTTATCACATGGTCTAAGCCTGCCATATTGAGTGCTGAGATAGTATGTAATTTTTTTTCATATTCAACTAAAGATTTAATTTTTTTATTTAAAGTATTTTCATCAACTAAATCAACTTTATTAAGTACTGTTATTCGAGGTTTTTTTAATAACTCTTTGTTATATTTAAATAATTCATTAAGGACTATTTTATAATCAGTTACTATTTTTGAAGAAGTTATATCAAGAAGATGAATAAGAATTTTACATTTTTCAATATGACCCAAAAATCTAATTCCGGCTCCTTTTCCCTTATGCGCATTTTTAATTAATCCTGGTATGTCTGCAATAATAATTTGTTCATTATAAATTGAAATGACTCCTAGCTTTGGTATTAATGTTGTGAAAGGATAATTTGCAATTTTTGGCTTAGCATTAGATGTTCTGGAAAGAAATGTTGATTTTCCAGCATTAGGAAGACCTACCATCCCTATATCAGCAATCAATTTTAATCTTAAATAAATAGTTTTTTCTAGACCTTTTTCACCAGATGTAAATTTTCTTGGTGCTCGATTAGTTGAAGATTTAAAATTATGATTTCCTAATCCGCCTTTTCCACCTGGAATTATCAGTATTTTATCAGCTGTAGTATTTATTTCACCTAAAATAACCTTTTGTTCCTCATCTAATATTTCCGTACCTAGAGGTAGTTTTATATATATATCATCACCAGATTCACCTGTTTTTTTCTTACCTTGTCCTGGTTTACCATTTTTTGCGAAATGATGTTGTTTATATTTAAAATCTATTAGAGTATTTAAACTGACATCAGGAATTCCCCATACTGATCCACCTCTTCCACCATTGCCGCCATCTGGTCCTCCTTTTTCAATATATTTTTCCCTTCTAAAACTTAATGCTCCAGATCCACCATTTCCTGATTTTATAAAAACTTTTACTAAGTCGAGAAATTTCATTTTAAAAACTATTTGTTGGATTATTGATTTATTTATAAAATAATAATATTAAACTGCTTAACATGAGTAACGATAAAAATCTCATTAGCCATATTTCATAGTATGTATTTTGAAACTTTTTCTTAAGCTGTTCACCAAAAAAACACCAAAGATTGTGAAAGAATAATTGAACAAAAATAAAAATAGTTGCTACAACAATTGTTGAACTAATTAGACTTTCGTTTGGATTTGTATAATTAGAAAAGCTTACACTAACCATTGCCCAAGCCTTAGGATTTGTAGGATGAACAGGTAGACCATGAAAGAATGATGGTGCGTCTGTTAATTTTTGGTCTTCATTTACTTTAAATCTTGATAATTTCCACGCTAACCAAATTATATACGTACAAGATATCACTTTAATTATATCAATAAAACTTGGGAATAATTCAAAAAAAGTTAAAATACCTAATCCAATAGGCCAGATAATTATTTGTTTTGATAAAATAATACCAATAACAAAAGGAACAGATTTTTTAAAGCCAAATTGTGATCCAGCACTAAGCAAAATCATATTTGCTGGACCAGGTGTTGCAACCATTGAAATAGCAAAAAGTAATAAACTTAATGTATAATTATCAAACAACATTTCCATGCCCAATTGAAAGAACTGGGAACTGTAGTTTTACTTCTAAATAATTGAAATAAATGTTCTACCCTTAAGGCCTTTATGAAATTTTACTTTACCATCAGAAGTAGCGAAAATAGTATGATCTTTACCAATACCAACGTTATTTCCAGGCCACCACTTAGTTCCACGTTGTCGAACTATAATATTTCCAGAAACAACATTCTCACCACCAAATTTTTTAACACCTAAACGCCTTCCAGCTGAATCGCGACCGTTTCTGGAGGAGCCTCCTGCTTTTTTATGCGCCATAATTAATTCCTTTATTATTTGGATTTATTATCTAATTTTTCCTTATTTGCATTAATTTCTAATATTTTTTTATCTACTGGTTTTTTTGGTTTTGGGGTCGTAGAAGCTGATTTTTTTTGGCTTTTTTTGACAGAACTAGAAGAAGAAACATTTTCTTTTGATTTACTATTGATTTTTTCTGGTTTCTTTGTATCTACTTTTGATTTAGTAGTGATTTTTTTTGGTTCTTTTGAAACTTTTCCTAAAATCTCAAAACTAATTTCCCCATTTAATTTTTGATCAGATTTTATGTCTAAAACTTTTAATATGGTTAAATCTTGTCTATGCCCTTTTTTTCGCTGAGAGGAATGTTTTCTTCTACGCTTCACAAAATGTATTACTTTATTACCTTTAGTTTGATCAAGTATTTCCGCTTCAATACATGCACCGTTTATTAAAGGTGTTCCAATAGATGGTCTATCACCACCTAAAGCAAGAACTTCATTAAATCTTACCTTATCTCCAAGATCAGCAATAAGTTTTTCAACAGATAATATGTCACCTGATTTTACTTTATACTGCTTACCACCTGTTTTAAAAACTGCGAACATCTCAAACCCAAAGTTAAATTTTAATTTATATTCATTTGTTTCATTATCATTATAAAGTCAAGGATAAAGTAGTGATATCTAGTATATTAGTACATTATTTAGAAGATTTTAAAAAAAATATTAAATTTTTAATTCTTTAATTGATTTTGAAGATTTAATTGTAGCGGTTGAAAAAGCAATTAGAGTTTCTTTTTTTTCAAAAACGGAGAAAATTTCTGATTTAGTATGTGTAATTAATTTTCCTGCCCTTAAAACAAAACCTTTTGCTATTAATTTTTGAAATAGGTTTTGTGATAAAAAATTTATTTTAAATTCAATAGTCAAAGGTTGAAAAGTGTCTTTCATTAATGAAAAAGCAGCAAAAGCACATGAATTATCAGCTATTGTAGATAATATTCCACCATGTACTAAGCCATGTTGCTGAGAAATTTTTTCATTAAATGGTAAAATAATTTCACAATATCCACTTTTTGTTTTTCCTAAATATGCTCCAATTGTTTTCATAAAAATTTGATTATTGAAACTAGTTTCTATTTTTTTAATCATTTGCAATTTTACCTATTAATTATTATCTAACAATCTAATCTGGTTACTTTTTTATAGATAGATAAATTTACTATAAACTAAAATAATTGAGGGTATTTTATTGTTAAAATCTAATTTTTCATCATTTGCTAAAAATTTTAATCTAAATAATTCTAATCTTAAAGATAGTTCATATTCAATTTCTTTTTTTAGAATCGAAATACTTGCAGGGTTAACTGTAGCTATTGCATTAGTTCCTGAAGCTGTTGCATTTGCATTTGTTGCTGGTGTACCCCCTTTATTTGGGTTGTATGCTGCTTTTATTGTAGGAATTATTACTGCCCTTTTTGGTGGAAGGCCTGGAATGATTTCAGGTGCCACAGGAGCACTAGCTGTCGTGATGATCTCACTAGTTGAAGACTATGGAGTTGAATATCTTTTTGCAACTGTAGTTCTAATGGGTATTTTACAAATTTTAGCAGGTATCTTTAAATTAGGAAAATTTATTAGATTAGTCCCACAATCTGTAATGCTTGGTTTCGTAAATGGTTTAGCAATTGTAATTGGGTTAGCTCAAATTAGGCAATTTCAAACAATGGATAAAATGGGTGAACTTCATTGGATGACTGGAGATATGATGTCCTTTTCAATTCTTTTGGTTGCAGTTACTATGTTTATTATATGGGCTACACCAAAGATTACAAAAATTATCCCTGGTCCATTAACTGCAATCATAATTATATCAGCATTTGTTATATATTTTGATGTAGGAGTTCCCGTAGTTGGTGATTTAGCAAGTATCTCAGGTGGTTTACCACAATTCCATATGCCTATTGTGCCATTTGAGATAGAGACGTTATTTATAATTGGGCCATATGCAATTATATTAGCAACAATAGGTTTAATTGAGAGTTTATTAACATTAAACCTCGTAGGTGAAATTACTGGTAAAAGAGGTGGAGCTAGTAAAGAATGTATTGCTCAAGGTGCTGCAAATACTGTTACGGGTTTTTTTGGTGGAATGGGTGGTTGTGCAATGATTGGTCAATCTATGATCAATGTTAAGTCTGGAGGAAAATCGAGACTTTCTGCATCCATAGCAGCTTTATTTTTGCTTTTTTTCATACTATACGGATCGTTTTTAATTGAGTTAATTCCTATAGCTGCATTAGTTGGAGTAATGTTTATGGTTGTAATAGGAACCTTTGCTTGGAACTCATTAAGACTATTAACAAAAGTACCAAAATCTGATGCACTTGTAATAATTCTGGTAACTGTAGTAACAGTTGCAGAAGATCTGGCAGTAGCTGTAGTTGTTGGAGTAATAGTATCAGCATTGGTATTTGCTTGGAATTCTGCAAGTAGGATACATGCCATTGGAAGAGATTCCAAAACTGAGAAAGGAGCAAAAGTCTATGAAATTGATGGGCCATTATTTTTCGGTTCAGTAGAAAGTTTTTTAGAATTATTTAAACCTGATAATGATCCAAAAGTTGTCATTCTAGATTTTAACAATTCAAAAGTTGTAGATCAATCAGCACTAAAAGCAATTGAAGATATTGCAGAAAGATATCAAAATACAGGGAGAGAAATCAAACTGAGGCATTTAAGTAGAGACTGTCACTATCTATTATCAAGAACTGGTCAGTTAATGATAGATAGTGATGATGATCCAGAATATGCTTTGGCAGTTGATTACAGTGTAAGACTTGGCAAAATGAATAATTAAGATCAAATGATCAATAATTACTCAGACTTTATTAAAAAAATTAACTACTCTTTTTATTAACTATGATCGATAAGAATATCGATTATATTAAATAAATTATAAATAATATTTTATAACTTCATTTTATTATCGCTGATTAATAATTTCTATTTATTTATATAATTTCGAGTTAGTTTTTTAACTATGTTTAACATTTTTGTTGATTCTTTTTTCTGAAATTTATCGAATTTTGCTTCTATGTTTCTACAATAACTGCTTGAGAACAAATTTTCTTTAACACGAGCTATTTTAAAAAACTTTATGCTGATACCAATATTTTGATTTGAAAAATTAATTACAGGTAAAAGCTCATAAAACAAATTTCTTGCATCATGAAATTTACCATTTTTATATAGAGTATAAATCTTTACATATATATATTCTAATCCTGTTGGAATAAATGCATCAACATCCCTATTTAAAGCATCTAGTAATTGCGTTACTGCCCACCCACCACAAACATTAAGTTTATTTTGAGTTATTTTTTTAATTTTGGTATATTTTGGACCTGCATTTTTAGTTTCAATTTTAAGCCATCTAAATTTATCAATTTCATCAAATAATTTAAGTATATAATTCTGGCTAAGACCATTACCATTCCAATCTAAATCTTGGATCATAATAATTTCAGGTCCAACATTCGATATTTTTTTAAGTAAATTTAAATTTTCATGAATTTTTTTATTTTGATCTATATGAATACAAACTCCTAGTGCATTATTTTTTTTTGCTATCTTAGATAATTTAATACTGTATTCATTTTGTAAATCACTAATGCTTACTATAAATGGTATCCTTTTTTTGTTAGTATGTTTGACTATTTCAATAAAATCTATTTTTTCCTCAAATGATAAGGACTGACCCTCACCCGCAACTGCAAGCCCTAACATTCCGTTACAACCACTTTTTATTGTATGTTCTACAAGCTTAGCTAATGAGTTATGGTCCAAGCCTCCTTTTTTTGAAAAAGGAGTATTTAAACTAGGTACAATTCCTTTCATTTAATTCTCAATATTTAACAATAAATAACAATTATAATTTATAATAAAATATATTTTAATTTTATCTAAATAAATTCATTTTTAAATTTATAGGGGCAACCTTTTATTCCTCCTAAATTCTCACACTTTTTAGATGCAGCTAAATTTGCAAATTTACATGCATTAAGTAATGAAGTTCCTAATGAAATAGCTAATGTAAATGCTCCATGCCATACATCTCCTGCTGCAAGTGTATCGATAGCATTAATTCTAGGTGGTTTGACTTGAACTAATTCATTATTGTCTAAGAAAAAAACTCCATTTTTTCCATCGGTTACGCAACAAAAATTATTAGAAAAATTTTTAACTATTTTTAATGATTTTTTTATGGATGAAGTATTTGTAAAAGATTCTAAACCTTGCAAAGAAAATGCTACATGAGAAGCTATTTTAACAGCTTTTTTACTTACTGGATTTTCTGCATCTAGTATACCAGGCTTATTATGTCTTTTTGCTTCTTTCAAAATTAAAATGGTAGCATTTTCTAAGCGGCCATCTGTCAAATAAGCATTAAAATTATTTGCTTTAATAAACTGATTATCTTTAAAGTCTATTTTCTTTGACCTAAAATTGATAATTTGTCTTTCTCCTTCATTATCTATTGTCACACAAGAATTTGATGTATTTATATCATTTTTTACTATCATATGGTCTGTGTTTATATTTTCACTTTTCAGTTCTGTTAAAATATAATTACCAAAAAAATCATTACCTATTTTGCTTACAAAAGTAACTGCCCCCCCTAACCTTGATATTGCTATAGAAGCATTGCTAGCATTACCACCAGTTGACATAATTTGTTTTTTTGAAACATATTTGATACCTTTATTAGGTAATTTTTCTAAGTAGTAAATTAAGTCTAAGGTTGCTAAACCAACTACAAGTATAGAATTCATATTATTAACAAATTTTAATTAAATTTAATTTCAAGATTTTGTTATCATTTTATTATCCTTCATATCCAAATTGCCTTGGTAACCATAATACCAAATCAGGAAAAGAGACCATTAAAAACAGTGCAGCAATTAATACCAACAGAAAAGGTATTACCTCTTTAATAATTTCACCTAATGGAATTCGTGATACTGCATTAATTACAAATAACAACACTCCATAAGGAGGAGTAATTAAACCAATCATACAATTTACCACAGCAACAACTCCAAAGTGAACAAAATCTATTCCTAATTCCTTACAGGAAGGTAAAAAAAGTGGAATAATCACGAGAATAAGAGTTGTAGCATCAAGTATACAACCTAATAATAATATTAATATATTTACACAAATTAGAAACAGTAGAGGAGAAACATCTAAACCAACAAGATAACCAGCAATAATATCTGGAATATTTTCAGAAGCTACAATGTAATTTAAAATTAAAGCTCCTCCAATTACTAACCCAACTGCAGCAGAAGAGCGCGCCGATTCAACTAAAATATTGTAAAAATTTGAGAATGATAATGCCCTATAAAATATTGAAGCCAAGACTAGAGCATAAAATGCAGCAACTGCAGCTGCTTCAGTTGGAGTTGTTACGCCTCCATAGATACAATATAATAATATAACAGGCATCAATAATGCTGGGAATGCATTAAAAGTAATTATTGGTAGCTTACTTATTGGAACAGACTCTTCTGGTTCGTAGCCTCTCTTGATGGCTATAAAACTATTCATCGCCATAAGAACAGTTCCCATTAGAATTCCAGGAATTATACCGCCTAAAAAAAGATAACCTATCGAACTATTTGATACTAATGCATATAAAACCATTGGAATAGATGGAGGTATGATGGGGCCAATTGTTGCTGATGCAGCTGTAATTGCGGCTGCATACCCTCTGGTATAATGACCAGATTTAACCATCATATTAATAATAATTTTTCCAATTCCTGCAGCATCAGCTACTGCTGAACCAGACATTCCAGAGAAGATGATACTAGCAACTACATTAACATGACCTAATCCACCTTTAAACCTACCAACAACAGCCACACAAAATCTTAGAAGTCTATCACTTATTGTACCTGCATTCATAATATTTGCTGCAACTATGAATAACGG
>CACFXF010000035.1 GCA_902570265.1 uncultured Alphaproteobacteria bacterium
ATAAAGTCTACATTGATATTATTATCCAAAAAATACTGAGACATTAATTTTATAGATTTTCTTCCTCTTTCATTTAGTGGCCTGTCATGATCATTTCCCTTAAATAGCAATCGACCACTTTCTCCCCAATCAGATTTTGCATGTCTTAAAAGAATAAGTTTTTTTGTCATTTTTTAGTTTTTAATGAAAAATTAAAAAAAAATAAATAATTTAATATTAAATTTATTGTTTTACATGTAAAATTATAATCATGAAATTTTTTAATAATGGAAAAACTATTATAAACTACGAAGATTATGGTTGTAAGAATAATGAAGTTATTTGTTTTTCTAATTCCTTAGGAACGGATAATAGAATTTGGCATAAAATAATAGATTCTTTTAAAAATGATTATCGTATTATTACTTATGATAAAAGGGGGCATGGACTTTCAAATAAACCTGCTACAAATTTAACTATAGAAAATTTAGCTTTTGATGTTTTAGATCTTCTTGATCATTTAGAAATAAAAATGGTTAATTTTGTTGGTATATCAATTGGTGGTATGATTGCTCAAAAACTAGCTTCAATAACACCAAATATTATAAACAAATTAATCTTATGCGATACAGCTGTAAAAATTGGAAATTCAACTATTTGGAATGATAGAATAAATTTGGTAAAAAAACATGGTATAATAGGAATTTCAGATTCTATAATTTCTAGGTGGTTTTCTGAAGATTTTGTTTCTTTGAATATTGATGAAATCCAAATTTATAAAAATATGTTAAATACTACTTCACCAGAAGGTTATATTGCATGTTGCGAAGCTATTAAAGATACAGATTTAACTAATACTACTCATTTAATAAATAAACCAACTTTAGTAATCGTAGGATCAGATGATAAATCCACTCCTCCAATTTTAGTTGAGGCTACTTCCAAGCTTATTAAAAATTGTAGTTTTAAGGTTATCAATAATTCTGGACATCTGCCATGTATTGATAACCCAATTGAATTTTCATATCTTTTAAAGAATTTTCTTAAATAAATTTATAGGTATTTTATGAGTATTAGATTTGATAAAGGAATGAAAACAAGAGAAGCAGTTCTAGGTTCAGATTATTTAAATAAAGTAAAAAGAAATATTTCAAAATTTGATAAAAATTTTCAAGAACTTATTACTGAATATGTCTGGGGTTCAATTTGGTCAAATGATAATATCTCAAAAAGAGAAAGATCTATGTTAACAATTGCAATATTAGCTTCTCAAGGAAATATAGACGAATTAAAATTACATCTTCAAGCCTGTAAAAATACTAATACCTCACGAGATGATCTTATTGAAGTTATGATGCATGTTGCAATATATTCTGGTATACCAAAAGCCAATACCGCTATTAAATTAATTAAAGAAGAATTAAAGGACTGGAAGTAAAAGTGGATAAAAAGAATAGAGATCTAAATTACTCCATTTATCCTAGTGACAAAAATATACATCCAAAATCATTTACACCCGATTATAAATCTTCAATATTAAGATCACCAAAAAAATCTCCATTATCGATTAAAAATATAATAAGCGATCTTTCTGGACATATATTTGAAAAGAATGATTTAGGTTCTCTAGATAATGATTTAATAAAAAATTATTGTAAAAATAGTGAGCCTATTGGAGAAAGAATTATTATTTTTGGCAAAGTATTAGATGAAAATTCAAAACCCATACCTAATTCCCTTATTGAAATATGGCAAGCTAACTCAAGTGGAAGGTATAGGCATAATGGAGATAATTATAATGCACCTTTAGATCCTAGTTTTGGTGGATGGGGACGATGCTTAACTGATAATAATGGGAATTATTTTTTCAAAACTATAAAGCCAGGAGCCTATCCATGGCCAAATGGTGGAAATAATTGGAGACCAGCACACATTCATTTTTCAGTTTTTGGATTAAGTTTTTTACAACGTCTAATTACACAAATGTATTTTGAAGGAGATCCACTTATTTCCATTTGTCCAATTGCCCAATCTATAAATAATAAAAACGCACTTGAATCCCTCATTTCAAAACTTGATTTAAGCAAATCTGTACATATGGATTACAGGGCGTATAAATTTGATATAATTTTAAGAGGAGAGAAATCTATTCCATTTGAGAATAGAAAATAGTTTTAAATGAATAATACAAAAATTTTAAAACAAACACCTAGTCAGACTGCTGGACCTTATTTGCACATTGGATGTATTCCTCACCAAATTGGAATAAATTCTTCATATTCAAAAGATTTAAATAATTTGGTTCTTGCGAATGAAACAAAAGGTTCTCGTATAGAAATATGTGGAAAAATTTATGATGGCAATCATGATGTTATAAAAGATGCACTAGTAGAGATTTGGCAGGTAGATTCAAATGGACATTATAAATCTAGAGTCCACAATAATAGTAATTCAGATCCAAACTTTAACAATTGGGGGAGGACAAGTTGTGATTTAGAAACAGGATTATGGCAATTTCATACTATTAAGCCAGGCATTATTAAATTAACTACTCGAAAAATTTTAGCTCCTCATATTTGGTTATGGGTGGTAGCAAGAGGAATAAATAAAGGGTTATTTACTTGTATGTATTTTTGTGATGAAAAAAATCTCAATATATTGGATTGTAATTTAAAAAAAATAAGTAATAGCACTAATATAAATTCACTAATTGCTGATAAAGTTGAGGATCATAAGTATAGATTTAATATTTACCTTCAAGGTGACAAGGAAACAATTTTTTTTGATATTTAAAAAATGAATGATTTAAAAAATAAGAACCCTTGCATTATTTGTGTTGCAATTACTGGTTCAGTTCCAACAAAAGAAAATAATCCTAACATACCTATTACGGTTAATGAACAAATTGAAAGTACTCAAGAAGCTTTTGAAGCTGGTGCTAGTATTGTGCATTGTCATGTTAGAAATGACGATGGTAGCGTATCTTCAGACCCAATAAAATTTAAAAATCTTCAAGATGGTATAACTAAATTTTGTCCAGGAATGATAATTCAATTTTCTACTGGAGGTAGATCTGGTATTGGTAAAGAAAGAGGACACATGCTTTCTAGTTCACCAGATATGGCATCTTTGACAGTGGGTTCAAATAATTTTCCAAATAGAGTTTATGAAAACTCTCCTGAATTAATTAATTGGTTATCATCAGAGATGCTGAAATATAATATAACACCTGAAATTGAAGCTTTTGATTTATCACATATTTTTCAAGCTTCTAAATTATTTAAAGAATTTAAATTAAAAGGAAAACCGTATATTCAGTTTGTAATGGGTGTTAAAAACGCTATGCCAGTTGATCGTAAAGTTTTTGAGTTTTATATTGAAACTGTAAAAAGATTAATGCCTTCTGCTAACTGGTGTGCAGCAGGTATTGGTAAGTATCAAAAAATTATTAACGAATGGTCAATAGAACTAGGAGGTCATACTAGAACTGGAATGGAAGATAATATAAGAATAAGCAAAAATCAGTTAGCAAGCTCTAATGCAGAACTTGTTCTATTAACAAAGCAAATTTGTTCTGCGTATGAAAGACCAGTTGCTAGTTGGAAAGAAGCAAGAAAGATTTTAAATATTCCCTTAAAAATAGATAACTAGCTATGAATAGTATTTTTGAAAATTTTTATACAGGTGACCTTCTTCTAGATAAGGAACTAAAAGAAATACTTTCTACAAAATCTTCTCTAGATGCAGTAATTCTTTTTGAAAAAAAACTAGCAGAAGTTCAGGGAAAATTAGGTATTATACCATTTAAAAACTCTCAATCTATCAAAAGAAACCTTGAGGTGAATGTCCTTAAAAAGATTAAAATAAAAAAAGTTTCAACCAGCGATGGTATAATTATCCCATATTTATTAAAAGAAATAAAATCAAAATGTTTAAATTCTGAAGATGCGCAATACCTCCATTATGGAGTTACTTCACAGGATGCAATTGATACAGCGAGAAATTTGCAAATATATTGGTTTTTATCCTATTTAGAAAAAAGACTTGATGAACTATTAATTTACGCTGCTAATCAATCAAATTCTTTTAAGAATTTATTGATTGTTGCTAGAACAAGAGGACAAATTTCAACTTTAACGACTTTAGGAGCTCGTTATGCAAGAATATTTTCTCCTTTATTAAAAATCTTAACAAAGATTTCTACAATTAAAAATACTCAATTAAATATTAGCTTGGGTGGTTCTTCCGGAACTTTAAATATACTCCACAGATTTTCAGTAGATCTTAATAAAGAATTATCTAAGGAATTAAATCTTTCAATAGCTGAAATGCCTTGGCATAATAATAGAGAAAATATTGTGGAATTAGCTTCTGTTTTAACTTCTATTACATCAATTTTAGCAAAATTTGGTCATGATGTTATGACTATGTCACAGAGTGAAGTTAGTGAAATTAAAATTTTAAATTCTGGGATTTCATCTGCTATGCCACACAAAAATAATCCAATTATTGCAGAGAAACTAATTGCATTTTCAGACATTAATTTAGCCTTAAATTCCATAATATCTTCTTCTATGATTCACAGGGGCGAAAGAGATGGGATAGCACTTACAAAAGAAATAATTGCTTTTCAACAAATAATGTACTGTAGTGGATTATCGACTTTATTAGCATCTAAACTATTTAAAGTTATAATTCCCAATCAAGTAAATATTAAAAAAATAATTAAAAATACGCACGGTGTCATTTATTCTGAAACAGCAGTATACTTTCTTTCTAAATTTATGAATAAAAATAAAGCAGAAAAATATGTTTCAACAGCGTGCCATCATGCAAAAAAAAACAAATCAACTTTTTTTCATGAATTGAAGAAAAAAATTCCAACAGATATAGATATAGATAAAATAATTAAGAATGAGATGAATATTGGTCTATCAAAAGAAATAGTAAAAATTTTCTATTCAAATATAAAAAAAAACATAAATAATAAAAAATGAATACTAGTAGGCTACTCCAACATATTGTTCAGCAACTAATTTTTGTGCTTTTTCAGATTTTTTGAGTTCTGCAAGTTCTAATTTATTTAAGTTTCTTTCTATTAAGCTATTTTCATTACTATTATGCAAAATACTAGTCATCCATTTGCTAAATCCAACAGTTTTCCAAACTCTTTTTAGAGCAACCTTACTATAATTATTTAATTTTGTAGATGAGCCTTTTTTATAATAACTAATAAAACCTTGCGAAAGGTAAAAAATATCAGAAAAAGCTAAATTTAAACCTTTTGCTCCCGTAGGAGGCATAATATGTGCCGCATCACCAGCTAGGAATAAATTTTTCCACTGCATTGGTTCTAAGATTAAGCTTCTTAACTTAGTAACTGATTTTTCTATAGATTTACCTCTTTCTAATGTCCTGCAATAAGGTTTAGGTAATCTTATACATAATTCTTCCCAGAATAATTCGTCTGGCCAATGTTCAATTTTATCTGTATGTGGTGTTTGTATATAATATCGAGATAAATTTTCATTTCGCATTGATGCCAATGCAAATCCTCTTTCATGACTAGCATAAATAAGTTCGTCGTTTACAGGTTTGGTGTTTGATAGTATACCAAGCCATGAAAATGGATAATTAATAATATGACTTTTTTTAATTTTCTTTGGAATATAATTTTTACTTATTCCCATTGATCCATCGCAACCTGCAATATAATCACATGTAATTTCATAATTTTCTTTTGAGCAATTAAATTGTACCTTTGATTTGTTAGAATTGAGATCAGATATATTAACATCTTTTACACAGTGAAATATAGTTGCTTTCATTTTATCTTGCGCTTTATAAAGATCAATGGTTATTTCTGTTTGACCATATACATAAACGGATTTTCCTGTTGCTGCGGAAAGATCAATTCTAAAGCTTTTATTTTCTGATGAAATTAAAAAACCATCATGTTTTATACCATCAGTTATAATTCTTTCTCCAACTCCTGCATTTTTAAGTAGTTCTACAGAACCATGCTCAAGTACACCTGCTCTTATTCTTTTTAAAACATATTCTCTAGACTGTGCTTCAATTATAATTGTCTCAATATTTTGTCTCATTAAAATTTGAGATAAGAGCAAACCAGCTGGACCACCTCCAATTATTGCAACTTGCGTATGAAGTTTTTTTGTTTTCATTTCTTTTTTTTAATAATAGTTTTAATAGTATTTATAATATTTAACAAATTTAAAATTTCAATCTATGCATTATAACATTTTAAACCCTGAAGTTTTTCTTGATCATCTATCAATCGAGAGTTCTAATCCAAAAAGAATTGCCCAATTTTATTCAAAAAATATGATGATGGATACGATTTCTATTTCAAAAAATGAATGGCACTGTATTGGATCAAACCGGCTATTAATTTTTCAAAAAGGTACTAACAAAAAATTATCATTTGCTGCTTTTGGGTGTAAATCTCAAAAAAAATTGAATAAAATTAAAGAAAGAGTTTTATTAAACAATATAGAAATTAAAAAATTTAATTCGATATATTTAAAAAAAGGCTCATTTTCTGTTTATGATCCTGATAAAAATAAAATCGTTTTTGGAGTTCCTCTAAAAAGAAAATTTAAAAAAAAAGGATATCATGCTCCTTTACAGCATTTAACTCTTCAATCTTTAGATATAAAAAAATTTATTAATTTTTATAACAAAAAATTAGGATTTGTTATTTCTGATCGTGTTGTTGATGAAAATAGAGAAATCACAACTTGTTTCTTGAGGTCAAATAAGCAACATCACACTATTGCTTGTTTTAAAGCTAAGAATATTGGCATCGATCATCATAGTTATGAAGTAGGAGAGTGGAATTTAATAAGAGATTGGTGTGATCATATTTCAAGAAATGGATTAACTTTATTCTGGGGTCCTGGAAGACATGGTCCAGGTAATAATCTTTTTGTTTTTTTTGAAGATTGTGATGGAAATAAAATTGAACTATCAGCAGAATTAGAATTAATAAAAAATAGAAAATACATAGATTGGCCACATGAGTCACGAACTTTAAATTTATGGGGCAAAAGCTTTCTGAGAATTTAGTTAAATTGTTTATGAGGATAAAATGAAACTTTTAAGTTATTGTAGAATGGGTGAAACAAGCTTTGGTATTGGTAAAAAAGATGGGGTAATTGATTTAGGACTGAGATTAAAAAATAAGTTACCTGATAAAACTATATCCAGTTTTTTGTCAATTTTTGATTTTAAATATTTAGAAAGATTTGCTAATCTTTCTGCTGATTTTTTTTATTCTGATATTACTTTCCTCCCTGTTATTCCAAATCCTAATAAAATACTTTGTATTGGTTTGAATTATGAAAAACACAGAATTGAAACAAAAAGGGATGTTGCTGGTTATCCAACAATTTTTACAAGATTTGCAGATACTCAAGTTGCACACAATCAATATTTAGTAAAACCAAATGCTTCAAATAGGTTTGATTTTGAAGGTGAATTAGCAATAATAATAGGAAAGGGTGGTAGAAACATTCCTAAAGAAAACGCAATGAATCATATCGCTGGATATTCTTGTTATAATGATGGAAGTATTAGAGATTGGCAACGACATACAAGCCAATTTACACCTGGAAAAAACTTTCCTCAAACAGGAGCATTTGGTCCTTTTTTAACTTTAAAAGAAACAATTAAAAATTATAAAAAATTAACAATTCAAACTCGATTAAATGATGTCATAGTTCAGGATGCTGTTTTAGATCAGCTTATTTTTGATATACCCAGTATCATTTCTTATTGTTCATCATTTAATTGTTTAAATATTGGTGATGTTATTGTTACCGGTACTCCTGGAGGAGTTGGAGATAGAAGAGAGCCACCATTATATTTAAAAAAAGGTGATATAATTGAAGTTGACATTTCTGAGGTTGGACTTTTAAGGAATTTTGTAATTAATGAGAGTGAAATATTAACTTAATTAATAATGAAAAATTTATATACTGATGTTTTAATTGTTGGAGCTGGTCCTACAGGATTATTCTTATCAAATATACTCGCTTCTTTTAATATTAAGAATGTATTAATTGAAAAAAATCAATCAACCGTTAAAGAACCTAGAGCTGTTTCAATTGATGATGAGTCTCTTAGAGTAATTCAGTCATTAGGACTAATTAACAAATTTTTAAATAAAATATCAATAAATTATGGTTCGTATTATATTTCTCCAAATGGCAAAAACTTTGCTTTAATTGAACCAACTTCAAAAATATATGGTTTTCATAAAAGAAATAGCTTTGACCAACCGGATTTAGAGGATCTTTTATTTAAAAATTTAATTATAAAGCACAGGTTAAATGTTTTTTTTAATACAGAATTTTTAAATTTTTCTCAAAAACACGACTATGTTTGTTCAAATGTGATTACTGATCAAAAGAAATTTCAAATTACTTCAAAATATATTGTTGGTTGTGATGGGGCTAACTCTACTATTAGAAAGCTTTTGAATGTAAAGCTTATAGGTTCAAGTTTTAAGGAAAATTGGCTTATAGTTGATTTATTTAATTCTAATAATAAATTCAGGCATACTCAGGTTTTTTGTGATGCTAGGAGGCCTTGTATTACTCTACCTGGTCCACGTGGAATAAGACGATATGAATTCAAATTAGATCAATCAGAATCTAAAAAAGATTGTTTTAAGTCAGACTTTATTAAGAAATTATTAAATGCAAAGGGTGAAAGTAATAATTCAATCATCAGAAGGAAATGTATTTATACTTTTAACGCTCTAATTGCAAATTGTTGGTATAAGAACAGGATCCTATTAGCAGGAGACTCTGCGCATCAAACACCACCTTTTGCAGGTCAAGGGATGAATAGTGGGGTTAGGGATGCTCAAAACTTAGGTTGGAAGTTGGCTTTTGCTATTATTAACTGTAATTCTAAAATTTTAGAGACTTATGAGCAAGAAAGAAAAAATCATATTTCAGAAATGATTAAAATTTCATTATTGATGGGTAGTATCCTTGCTCCAAAAAATAAAATAATTGGTTTTTTAACAAGATTACTTTTTTATATTATTTCTTATTATAAGCCAGCTAAAGATTATATTACCCAAATGAAATTCAAACCTAAACCTTCATTTAATGATGGGTTTTTATGGAAGACATACAAAAAAGAAGAAAATCAATTAATTGGACAATTATTTCCACAACCATTTGTTGATGATTTCAAAGGTAATCAATATTTGCTAGATGATATTTTAGGAAATAATTTTTATATAATAATCTATGCTTCTTCACCAGAGAACTTTATTTCTGATAAACTCATTAAAAAATTTAAAACTAAAAATATTAACATTGTTGGTATTACACCAGAGTGGATTAATCCAATAAAAACAAATTTTAACATTGTAAGAGATTCTTCTAAAACCTTATCAAATAAACAATATATCAAATGTTTAAATAAAGCATTTTTTATTCGTCCTGATAAATATATTGCTACTATTACCAAAGCACAAAACTTTGAAAGTATTTATTATTTGATTGATGAATTTAAAATAAAGCTTGATTAATTTAACTTTAAAAAGTTTAAATATGTTATCTATTATTTTGGGAGGTAAAATTGTTAAAAAAAATAAAAATATATTTTCTTATTTGTTTTTTTTCTTCTGTTTTTTCAAATTCTTTGATTGCTGAAACAGTAGTTTTAAAATTTCACTCATTTCCACCAATGCCAGCAAATTCAAATGCTAAATTTGTTAAACCATGGGGAGATAAAATTGAAAAAGATTCTGGAGGTAAAATAAAAGTTGAAATTTATCCAGCTATGCAATTGGGAGGTGCTCCTCCACAACTTGTTGACCAGGTAAGAGATGGTGTAGTAGATTTAATTTGGACTGTTGCAGGTTATACTCCAGGAAGATTTCCTAGATTAGAAGTTTTTGACTTACCATTTATGGCTGCATCATCTTTAGCTACATCACAAGCAGCACAAGAGTTTGTAGAAACTGTAGGTGCTGAAGACCTTAAAGATTATAAAATTTTAACTGTGCATGTACATGCACCAGGAAAAATACATACTAAAGATAAATTAATTAAATCTGTTGATGATTTAAAAGGACTAAAAATGCGTGGTCCAACACGTGTTATTAGTAAGATGCTTGAAGGACTTGGTGCTACACCAGTTGGTATGCCTGTACCTAAAGTTGCTCCTTCATTATCGAAAGGTGTCATTGATGGAATGGTTGTTCCTTGGGAAATTATGCCATCATTTAAACTTCATGAATTAACAAAAGCTCATACAGAAGTAAGTGGCGATAGGGGATTATATACAACTCCTTTTCTTTTTTTAATGAATAAAGCTAAGTATGAATCTCTTAGTGATGATTTAAAGAAAGTAATTGATGAAAATTCTGGTATGGCGCTAGCTAAGCTAGCCGGTGAGTTATGGGATGGTTTTGAAGGTCCTGCAAGAAAACTAGCCGTTGATGCTGGTGGTGAATTCCATGAATTATCTGGTGATGCGTTAAACAAAATGAAAGTTGCTGGAGATAAATTAATATCACAATGGATTAAAGATGCAAATGGGAATGGTTTAGACGGAAAAATGTTAGTCGATACAGCTCGTAAATTAATTTCCAAATATGAGCAATAATTCTTTGTATGAATATTCAATACGCTCAAATGATAAATTTGGGCGTATTTTATTTTATTTATCAAACTTTTTGTCTATTTTTGGTGGTTGTATATTAATTATTATTGTTATTATTAATGTTTTTTCAATTTCAGGAAGAGTTTTATTTTCTTCACCTTTACTTGGAGACTTCGAATTAGTAGAGATGGGCTGTGCCATTGCGATTTTCTCTTTTCTACCCTTTTGTCATTTAAAAAATGGTAATGTAATCGTTGATTTTTTTAGTTCGAAATTTCCCTTATATATTAGACAGCTGCTAGATATTTTTAGTAATTTTATTTTTTTACTGGTTGCTAGTTTTTTTACATATCGAATGATTTATGGAGTCATTGATATGATGAAATACAAAGAACAAACTATGCTTTTAAAACTTCCTGTTTGGATTGCGTTCATTCCAGGTGTTTTTTCTTTTTTTTTACTAGCCTTAGTTTGTTTTCATATTTTATTAAGAGAAATTATAAATATGGACTTAAATAAAATTAAATGAAATCTTTTTTCTTAGAGAACTATGACATTGAGAGAATAAGTTTAGGTATTTATTTATTTCCAATATTATTTCTTTTACTCGTATTAAGAATACCAATAGGTTTATCTATGTTCTTAGTAGGTGCATTTGGTACTTCTTTGATTGCAGGTTGGTTACCTATTATATCTCAACTTAAAACCAGTGCTTGGCACTTATTTTCTAATTATTCTCTTAGTGTAATTCCTTTATTTTTACTGATGGGAAATTTTGCAGCAAAGGCAGGAATGAGTGCTGCATTATTTAATTTTGCAGGTGCTTGTTTAGGTCATAGAAAAGGTGGTGTTGCTATGGCTGCAGTTGGAGCTTGTGCTGGATTTGGTGCGATTTGTGGATCTTCATTAGCAACTGCAGCCACTATGGGTAAAGTTGCTTTGCCTGAACTGAGAAAAATGGGATACTCTAATGCTTTAAGCACAGGTGCATTAGCAGCAGGTGGAACATTAGGTATTTTAATTCCTCCATCAGTCATTTTAATTATTTATTCAATTCTTACTGAACAAAATATAGCTAAAATGTTTTTAGCAGCTTTCATCCCTGGATTTCTTGCAGCAGTAGGGTATATAACTGTAATAGCAATATATGTTAGATTTTTTCCTAACAGTGGACCAAATAAAAACAGAGTTGATTTCAAGAGTAGGTTTTTATTATTTAAAAATATTTGGCATGTATTGCTTATTTTTTTTATAGTTATAGGAGGAATTTATTTAGGGTGGTTTACACCTACTGAGGGAGCCGCAGTAGGTGCAGCTGGAACCGGATTAATTGCGTTATTGAATAAAAATTTTTCTCTTAAAAGTTTTTTTGAAGTTATAAATGATACAGCAATTACTACAGCTATGATTTTTTTAATTTTACTAGGGGCGGAGTTCTTTAATTCATTTGTTGCCTTAAGTAGGATAACAAATATTTTAGCTGAAACAGTTTTAAGCTATGATTATTCCCCATTCATTATAGTTGCAATTATATTAATAATTTATATTTTCTTAGGCTGCCTTATGGATAGCTTAGCTATGATTTTGTTAACAATACCAGTTTTTTTTCCTGTTATAATACAACTTGATTTTGGTATGTCTATTGAAGAAACAGCGATTTGGTTTGGTATTTTAACTTTAATAGTTGTTGAAGTCGGATTAATTACTCCACCAGTTGGATTAAATGCTTTTATTATCAATAAAATAGCTGGAGATATTCCTATAAAAGAAACATTTAAAGGAGTTTTACCTTTTTTGATAAGTGATTTTTTAAGAGTAATCTTACTTTTTGCTTTTCCTGGTATTACTTTATTTTTATTGAGATTGCTCTATTAATAAAATTAATAACTTAAAGGTATATTACTGTGAATAATAAAAATGAAGATTCTAGAGTTTTAAAATGTCAGCATGTTTCGTTAGAGGTAAGTGATGTTGATGTTTCGTTAGAGTTTTATCGAAAATTTTTAAATATGAAACTTACAGAACGT
The DNA here is from genome assembly GCA_902570265.1 of uncultured Alphaproteobacteria bacterium. GTDB lineage: Bacteria > Pseudomonadota > Alphaproteobacteria > Rhodobacterales > Rhodobacteraceae > CACIIZ01. The sequence goes on from CACFXF010000035.1 coordinate 12,657, forward strand.
CATAAAGCTGGAGAACATAAGGATATTCCATTTGAAATGGCTTTTTTAAGATTAAATAAACAGCATCATGATCTTGTACTTACTCATAATCCAAATAGGAAATATACTAAAAAAAATGATGAAAATTCTCCTGCTGGTATTCATCATTTTGCCTTTGAATGCTCTACTCGGGATAGTTTTTTATTTTATTTATCAAAAGCTAAAGAAATGAATTTAAAAATTGTCAGAGGTCCTGTAATTCATAGTTCATTCCATAAAAATGGTGATGGAACATGGGGGGAAAATGAAAGTTTTTATGTTTTAGATCCTGATAACCACAGAATTGAAATATTTTGTGATATGGCAATTATCAATAAAAATGGTGAATATATTAACTCTGAAAATATGACTGTTCCAGATACCATTGCTGAAGAGATTTAGGTTATAATATAATTCAGACTATTAAATGGAAGAAAATAGAAAATTTGATTTAATAATAGTTGGTTTAGGACCTGTTGGAGCTGTTGTTGCAAATCTTTTAGCTCAGTTAAATATATCCATTTTAGTAATTGAAAAAAATAAATACATTCATCCCACGCCTCGAGCAATTCATTTTGATGGTGAGATAATGCGTATTTTCCAAAATATTGGTCTTGCAAATTTAATTAAAAAAATTTCTAGACCCTCATATCAAGGAATGAGGTTTGTAGATGCAAATGAGAAAACTTTACTTGTCAGAAAAGCTAATAAAAAAATTGGTGATCAGGGTTGGTACAATAATTGGTATTTTTTTCAGCCTGATCTAGAAAATATTCTAAGGTTAGGATTAAATCGCTTTAATAATGTTTCCATAAGATTAGGTGAAACTTTAATTAAAATAAAAGAATTTAAAAATAAAACTACTCTTACTACTAATATTGCATGTTCTAATAAAAAAGTTACATATAGTGGAAAGTGGATAATAGGTTGTGATGGTACAAAATCATTAATAAGTAATAAAATATCAAATAAAGTTAAGGATTTAGGATTTGATGAAAAATGGTTAGTTATAGACTTAAATATTAAAAAAGATAATTTCAAAACTAAAAAGCTTCCAAACTATACAGTACAGCACTGTAATCCCATAAGACCGATGACTCGATGTTTTATCAATCCTAAAAAAAGAAGATGGGAAATAAAAATTCTACCAAGCGATGATTTAAATAAAATTATTCAAAAAAAATTTTTATGGTCAATTTTATTGCCTTGGTTAACTCCTAACGAAGCTGAAATAGAAAGAGCACAAATATATACTTTTCATTCAACAATAAAAAATAAATGGAGGAAAAAAAATTTGGTTATAGCTGGCGATAGTGCTCATCAGTCTCCTCCTTTTTTAGGTCAAGGACTATGTGCAGGAATTAGAGATGCTAGTTCCTTAGCTTGGCGTTTAGGTCTTATAATTAGAGGTAAAGCCAATAGTTCAATTTTAGATACATATATGGATGAAAGAAAAAAGCATGTTTTAGAATTTATAAGGTTAGCAGTAAAATGTGGTGAATTAATAAATACTGGTAAAAAAGAGCTGATCACTAAATATTTTAAAGATGATTATTCAAATGCAGATATTACTTTTAATTATCCAAAACCACAATTAGGTAAAGGAATTTGGAATTTTGGTAAAGTACCTTTAGGACAGATAACTCCACAATTTTTTATCAAAAATAACTTATCAGATGAAAAAGCAATTTATAAGTTTATCTTACTTGAAAATTGCAAATTAAAAAAAGACTTAAAAAATAGCGATAAAAAATTAATAGAAGAATTTGAAATTGTAATAATCTCGGCCAATAAAGAAATAACAAGATGGCTTTATTCTAATAATTCCAGAGTAGCTTTAATAAGACCAGATAGATACTTATATGGAGTTGCTAATGATTATACTGGAACAAAAAAATTATTAAATAATTTAAAAAATCAATTGAAATCTAAAAAAACGATATGGTAGATCTGTCTATAACATGAAGTGTAAATCTTTCAAATTATTTACAGAAAAAATCATAATTTTTCTGATTTTATTTATTTTTCAATTTTCAAGTTTGGTTGCTTCTGATTGTGATAAAGACATTGCTATTTGTCTTTGGACAGAAAAGGTTTCAATTGTGAAAACTCAAAATATAACTGCATCAGCTGTAAAGCTAAGTGACAAATTTTATGTTACAAATAAACACGTAGTGGAAGATAATCTTTTTGTAACACTCTTCGATATTAAAGGTTCTTTTCTGAAAGCTAAAGTTTTACAGAACAATCATCCAGCTGATCTGGTAATTTTAAGTGTTGATAATAAAAACAATCATAATCAAACAATAAATCTACATGAAGTTACAAAAAACTATAATGGTTTAAGGTCTGTAGCTTTTGGAATAGGAAGACAAACTATAAGAATTTTTCCACAAGGTAATCTTATTTCTATTCCTTCTAGTAACTATAAGCAGGCTAGAATTCATTCTACTATAAAAAATTTACCAGGTATTAGTGGTGGAGCTTTAATTAATAAAAAAGGTCAATTAGTAGGTATATTAACTTCAGGAAGTGGAAATTATAATGAAGCAATACCAGTGGATATACTTAATGAAGTAATTAAATCAACAAACAGCAGAAAGAATATTTATAACGACAGATATGTGAATATTAGAATATGTGCGCAAGCTATTGAAATAATGAATAAAAATATAAGTCAATTATCGCAATTTGATTTCATTAATGCTGAAAATGCATGCAATTTTGCAAATTTAAAAACTTTTTATGATATATTAGGTCAAATTTATGGGAATTTTGGAGATTTTAATAAGTCACTTTTATTTCTAAAAAAAAGTAGTAAATTAGATCCCAAAAGTCCAACAAGTCTTATTTCTTTAGCAGTAGCCTATCAATTTAATAGAGATTTCAAAAATCAAGCAATAGTTTTAAAAAAATTAATCAAGTTAATACCCCAAGATGTATTGGTTTTACGAATGGCAATTCAATCAGCGGCTTTTTCAGATGACATTGATTTTGCAAGAAAATCCCTAATTCTTATAAAAAAATATAATAATAGTGCATTCGACCAGGCTTATAATTTCTTAAAACAAACTTTTCCTAATATTTAAAATAAGTAGTTATCTAATGGATCTGGGATCCATCCATATTTTACAAGGTTATTTGATTTTTTTATGGCCCTTTTAATTAACATTAATTTAAAATCCAATATTTTTGAATCAGGATTTTTTGCAAAATATCTTGCTGCCATGGCAGCAACTCTTGGTGCAGCATAACTAGAACCTGAAGTTATTGATCTTACACCTCTATGATCCACTACTTCTAATTGTTCTCCATTAACTAAAAAATCAACAGATTCTATTCCAAAATTAGAACCCTTAGCTAAATCTCCAAATAGAGTTGATGAACTTACTACAATCATATTTTCTAAATCAAAGCTAGCTGGATAAATCTTATTATTGTCTATATTTAAGTTATTATTTCCTGCAGTTGTAATAAATATTATATCATGAGATTTTTTTGCTTCTTTTAAAAAGCATTGCCAATCATTTATATTATTAGAACCCATAGCTAAAAGGACAATTCTAATGTTGCTCTCTCTTAATTTTTTAATGATATCACCAAATGTACAGGTATTTTTTCTTGAAAATTTATACGGAACAATTAAAGCCTCAGGTGCTTCTTTAATTATAATACTAGCAACACTAGTACCATGATATCTTGGGAAAAAGGGAGAACCAATAAAATCAATATCATAGGGCAAATTATCATTTTCTACAAAATCATATCCATTTATCTCCGTAGGGGATACTCTTGAAATTTTATTTGTAATTTCTGGTAGTGTATAATTAATTCCTGTATCTATTAAACCAACCTTTACTCCTAAAGGTAATGGATAAATGTAGGGAACTTTTGGATTTATCAACTCTACTTTTTTAATATTTTGAAAATCATTAGAAAGTTCTAATAAAGCTATAATTTGGTTTAATCTATTCCTTTGAATAATTCTTGCCATATTAACTTTACAGTCAGAATTAGAGGTAATAAAAAACTTAGCACCTTCGGCATTATTAAAAGTGAATCTATAAGCTTTAGTATTTACTCCTCTTTTTACAATTTTTATGAATAAATCTTGTAATGTTTTAGAGTTAGTTACAAAAATAGTATTATTTTTTATATTTTGTAATTCCCAATTTTTAACCTTCTCAATTTTATGATTATTTAATAATTTATTACAAACAGTTTCAAAAATCTCTATTAATTCTTTTTCGTCTTTTCCAATTTTAAAATCAAATTGATTTGCATTAAGAAACGTTACTAAATTATTAAAATACAATAGTATTAAAAAAAATAAAATCTTCATTCTAATTAATTGTAAGTTGTATGATTTTTAAAATAAGTTCGCTAGATACAGCAAAATTTACACCTGAATTTGTATCAGTATTTTTTGTAAAAATACCACTCATCATACCGATAAGTTCCCCATTTTTATTCACTAATGCACCGCCAGAAGAACCAGGATTTGCAGCTGCATCTGTTTGAACAAAATTTTCAATTTTATTAAAACCAGTATTTTTTCTACCGATTGCAGATACAACACCACAAGTTATACCTAAATCCAAACCAAAAGAATTACTTATTAAACAAGCTGAACTGGCGATTTTTGGTTTATCTTTTGAAATATTTATTGGAGGTATATCTATTTCTGCTTTAATGATGGCTAAATCAGTATTTGGATCGTCAAGAATTAATTTTGCAATAAATTTATTTCCATTTATATCTCTTATTTCAATTAATTTTGCTTTTTTAACAACGTGCGATGCAGTTAAAATATGACCTAATGAAGATATTACTATACCTGTTCCTTCTGGTGCTGTTCCAGGAGGAGCACCAAATCCTGGTTTTTTATAACCAGGCCATGTTGGTAAAACTGATACAACCGATTGTGCAGCTTTATCCCAAGCTGTTATAGGATTTGAATGTGAAATATTAAAAAAATAGATTAAAATAAATATACTTAATAAACTTTTAAAACAAAAATTTTTGGACATTATTTTCATTGTTTTAGACATAATTGATGATAAAAATGATAAGAGAAATATTTAATTATGCAAGATTTGAATTATTTTATATGAATTAATTACTTTTTATGATTTAAAGTAAATACTTAGAATTATATAGCAAAAGAAATATACTCAAATTGACTATATCTAAAAAAAGCTAAAGATGATGAATAATAATGATATAATTCTTTTAGACGGATCTATTGGGCAAGAAATATTAAAAAAATCTGGTGATCAGGCTACGCCTCTTTGGTCAACAAAAGTAATGATGGAAAAGCCTGACATTGTTGATTATGTTCATGAAAGTTATTTCAAATCAGGAGCTACTGTCGCCACAACAAATACTTACCCTGTGCATTATGATCGATTAAAAAGGGTTGGGTTAGAGGAAGAAAGATTTAAGCTTTGGGATATCGCAGTAAATTCAGCAATGAATGCTAGAAATAAAAATGGTTACGGTAAAGTTGCAGCTTCAATTGGCCCTCTCATTGCTTCATATAGACCAGATATTTGTCCACCAGCTAAAGAAGCTAAGGAAATATATGATGAAATTATTTCCTATTTAGCAAGAAAAACAGATTTAATTTTGATAGAAACGATGTGTTCAATTGATCAGGCTGAAGGGGCATTATTGGCCTCAAAAAAAATAAAAAAACCAGTTTGGATTGCTTTTTCTGTTGATGATTTTAATGGTTCAAAGTTACGTTCGGGTGAAGAAGTTGAAAAGATTGATTTACTAGTTAAAAAATTTAATCCCGATGCAGTACTAATTAATTGTTCAAGGCCTGAGGTTGTTGCTTCTTCATTAAAAATTATTTCTGCATTTGATGTAAAATATGGTGCTTACGCTAATGGTTTTACAAAAATTACATCTGGTTTTTTAAAAGATGCACCAACAGTTGATGCACTAGAAGAAAGAAAAGATTTAAATCCTGAAAGTTATTCTAAATTTGTAATGGATTGGGTAAATTTAGGAGCTACAATTGTTGGTGGTTGTTGTGAAGTTGGTCCCGATCATATAAAGCTAATTGCTCAAAAATTAAATAAATCTGGTTTTAAGATTGTTTAATTGAAAATTTACTATTAATTCAATATGAGTGATGATTTAATATTTTGGTTTGTTGCTGTTTTTGCTGCAATAACTGTTGGATTAGGAAAAGGTGGATTGCCAGTTATTGCTTCTCTTGCTGTTCCAAGTCTATCTTTATTTATGTCTCCAATTACAGCTGCAGGTTTATTACTTCCCGTTTATATTGTATCTGATATTTTTGCATTAATTTTCTACAGAAAAGACTACGATGCTAAAATTTTAAAAATAAGTATTTTGGGAATGACAATTGGCGTATTGATAGGTTGGGCTACTGCTAATATTGTTATTGAATGGTTAGTTACAGTTATTATAGGCCTTATGGGTTTAATTTTTGCTCTTAATCAATTATTGCAAAATAAGACAGTAAAAAAAAATCCAACAAAAATTAATCAAACGAAAGGTATTTTTTGGTGTTCAATTGCAGGGTTTACAAGTTTTATCAGTCATAATGGTGGCCCACCATGGCAAATATTTATATTACCTTTAGGCCTCAAAAAAGTAGTATATGTTGGAAGTTCAGTTATTGCTTTTAGTTATGTTAATGCCATTAAAGTAGTTCCATACTATTTTTTAGGACAATTAAATTTTGAAAGTATCAAAATTGCATTATTTCTTTTAATTCCTGCTTCTTTTGCTGTTTATTTAGGTTACAAAGTTGTAACTAATATTCCCGAAAAATTATTTTTTCAATTAGTTTCATGGGCA
>CACFXF010000036.1 GCA_902570265.1 uncultured Alphaproteobacteria bacterium
CAGAATGGTTATACATGGTATCTATCATGTCTAAACAAAGTTTCTTGATACTCTCATCAATATTAGTTACTTGAATAGATATTTTTTTTAGTCGAGGATCAGGATGTAGTAATATACTTAATTCAGTCATACATTTTATTTAGATTAATAAAAACTTTGAAGCAAGATTAACTTAAAAAAATGGTAAAACAGATGGGATATGATTTTGATAATTATTTAGCGGAAATACCAGAGAATTCTTTAAAACATGACGCTGTTATAGCAACAAATAGTAGCGATGTAAGTGGATTTTTATCAATGGGTGTTGCTGATATGTCTTTCAAACCGCCAATCGAAGTACTAAGTACATTAGAAAATGAAATTAAAAGAGGGTTTCTGGGTTATTATGGTGGTATTGAGAGCTATAGAAGAGAAGTCACCAAGTGGTTAAAAACAAAACATGACTGGGAACCAAAACCCGAATGGGTTAATACAGCCCATGGACTAGTAGCAGCCATAGGAACAGCTTTAAGAGCTTTTACAAACCAAAGTGATGGAATTATAATTTTTTCACCAGTTTACCACCAATTTCGTAATATAATTAAATCAAATAATAGAGAATTGATCGAAAGTGAGATGATTAAAAAAAATGGAAGATACTACCTCGACTTAGATAATTTAGAAAATAAAATGAAAGGTAACGAAAAATTAGTTATATTGTGTTCTCCCCATAATCCTGGTGGTAGAATCTGGACTAAAAATGAACAAATTGAAGTTGCCTATTTTTGTAAAAAACATAACCTAATTTTGATAATTGACGAAATACATAATGATCTTGTTAATCCAGAAAATAAACATATTACATTCCCTAGAATAGGAGATGATTGCTTTCAAAATTTTATTTTAATGACTTCCACTACAAAGACATTCAATATTGCAGGTGGATTGATGGGAAATGTCATTATTCCTAATAATTCATTAAGAGATAAATTTCAAAAAGCAAATTTTGCCACAGGAGAAACTCCAAATAGATTTGGTATGATTTTAGGTGAGGTAGCGATGAGATCTGGGCACCAATGGTTGAGTGACCTACTTATATATATCGAGAAAAATAAAAAAATTTTTGATAATGAAATAAACAAACTAAATAATTTAGTCTCAATGAAAATTGACTCTACTTACCTTGCCTGGGTAGATTTTACGAAAACAGGAGATACAGAAAATAATAATTTTCAAAAGCTTAAATATGAATCAAAAATTATTTCTAACCGTGGATCTACTTTTGGGTTAGGAGGTGATAACCATTTCAGGTTTAATTTGGCAACCTCTACAGAATTGGTAAAAAAGAGTACTGAAAGGATTAAATCTTTTTTCGATTAAATAAATTATTTTTATGAATTTAAATTATTTATGTGGAAAAAAAATATTCATCTTATTATAAGTGTGATTTAAATATACTATTAGTACGATTAATTTGAGTTTTTATTTTTATTTAAAATTTTTAAATGCAACATTATTTAGATTTTGAAAAAGAATTAGCTATACTAGATGGTAGAGTTAATGAATTACGTTCAGTTAATTCATCCTTGAATGAAGGGAAGTTTGACAACAAAGAGATAGAGGAAATTCAAAAAAAATCAAAATTGTTGTTAAAAAAAATATATTCTGACTTAACACCTTGGCATAAATGCCTAATAGCTAGACATCCTGAAAGACCACATTCGTCAAAATATATTGAAAAACTCATGACTGAATTTGTACCTTTGGCTGGTGATAAAAAATTTGCTGAAGATAAATCCATTGTTGGTGGTTTAGCTAGATTAAATGATACGCCAATTGTGATCATAGGACATGAAAAAGGTGATGATACTAAATCACGAATTCAACATAATTTTGGAATGGCAAGACCCGAGGGTTACAGAAAAGCGGTAAGATTGATGGATTTAGCTGATAGATTTAACCTTCCAGTAATTACATTTATTGATACACCCGGGGCATATCCAGGAAAAGGAGCAGAAGAACGAGGTCAAGCCGAAGCAATCGCAAGTTCAATAGCAAAATGTTTACAAATTAAGGTTCCTTTAATCTCTGTTATAATAGGTGAAGGTGGATCTGGTGGTGCAGTTGCCTTGGCATCTTCAAATAAAATAATAATGCTGGAACATTCAATTTACTCCGTAATTTCACCAGAAGGTTGTGCTTCAATTTTATGGAAAAATTCTGATAAAATGAAGGAAGCTGCTGAAGCACTAAGACTTACTGCCTTAGATTTATCAAAACTAAGGGTTGTAGACGAAATTATTTCTGAACCAATCGGTGGAGCTCATAGGAATGTGAGTGAAACAATAACAAGAGTAGGAAAGGCGCTAGAAAAATCATTGAAAAAATTCGATAAATTTAGTCCTGATCAAATATTAAATGATAGAAGGAATAAATTTTTAGACATTGGCAAATTAAAATTATAAATTTAAATTAATTGACCATATTAAAAATTAATTGACCATATTAACCTTTCATCAAATAGTTAGAACGATTTTCTATATCTTTTTCAATTTTTTGCATAAAATCATCTATAGGCATACCTGGTTGAATAACTTCAAAAAAATCAATTATTGCTGTTCCTGGTTTTCTTATCCAACTACCTTTAGGCCAGAAAATACCTGTATTTGTTGCAACCAAATGACATGGCAAATTAAATTTATTGTATAATACTCCTGCACCAATTTTATAATCTTTTGATTGGTTTGGTAATACCCTAGTACCTTGAGGGTATATTACTACTTGTTGATTATCTATTTCATCTGATGAGTGATCATAATCTGAAACCATTTTATTTAGAGCTTTTGATCTAGCCCCTCTATTTACTGGCACACAACCAACTCTTAATGCATAAATACCTATAATAGGAGTAAAAACTATTTCCTTTTTCATAACAAAACTAAATCTAGGCAAAAAATAAGCAAGCATTAAAATGTCTAAAAAAGACATATGTTTTGAGCAAATTAAAACGTCATTTGTTGGTATTTTACCTCTACACTCCACCTTAATATTTGATACTAACCTTAAAATTAAGAAGCAACTCAAACAGTATATTTTTATAAATTTGTAAGCCCATTGCTTCGAAATTATGGAAAAGGGAAGACCAATGATACCTATTACAAACATGGAAAAAAATATTAATATATCATTTATTAATCCGCGAATAATGGATATAATCGAATTCATTCTTAAAAACCCAAGACTATTTAAACATTAAGTTATATTAATTTTAAACTTTTAAAAACAATAAAAGAAATGATTAAATTTTGTCTAAATTATAGATTTTTATATATTAATACATTTTATATCTTTTTAATAAAGAGATCATATGATTATTGAATGTCCATATTGTAAATCAAATTACAAAATAGAAGAAAACTTTATTTCTAAAAATGGTAGAAAAGTAAAGTGTTACAGTTGTGCTAATTTTTGGATCCAATTTCCTGGTAGAAAATTTATAAAGCTAAAATCAGAAGATTCTTTTTCTACTGAGTTAGCAAGAAGGCAAAATTTAATTAGAAATTCTCTAAGTAAAAAAAATATTAATATTAAAAATATGGAACATGGAAATAATTTGTTAAGTAAAGAACAAGAAAAAGAGCTTTTATCATCTTTAGCTATAGCTGAAATAGAACTAAATCAAATTAATAAAGATAATTTAAATTCAAAAGAAGAAAAAAATTCAATAAGTAATATAAAGGTAATAAATAAAAGCTACCTTGGATTTTTAACAGTAAGTTTTATGTTTATTGTATGTTTTTTATTTTATCTAAAACCCGAAATTTTTGTAGGCAAAAATACGAAATTTGAACAAGAACTTCTAATTATTGTGGATTATATAGATATATTAATAAAAAATTTGATATATTTTATAGAAAAACAATCAATTAAATAGAAGTATCATATAATTATCTTAACCAATATGGAATTTGATCTCTTTTAATTACATCTTCAATCTTTGGTCTACTTCTTACAACTGAAACTAAATTTTCGTTAACGATTAATTCTGGGATTAATGGTCTTGAATTATATTCTGAAGACATAACAGCACCGTACGCTCCAGCTGAATAAATTGCCAAAAAATCCCCACTTGTCATTTTTGGCAAAGTTGTGTTTTTTGAAAATACATCAGAACTTTCACATATTGGTCCAACTATATCAGCAACTATTTGATTATGATTATTTTTCTCCTCAATTACAGGTAAGATCTCATGCTCAGCATCATAAATAGCTGGCCTTAAAAGATCGTTCATTCCTGCATCAATTATTAAAAAATTTTTATTTGTACCTTCTTTTAAATAAACCACAGATGTTATTAATAAACCAGAGTTTCCTGATATAAATCTTCCTGGCTCAAGTTGAATTTCTAAATTCATTTTATTAAATGTTTTATCTAACATTGATGAAAATTTATCAATAGAAATGGGGTCCTTCTCTTTTGTAGAATAGCTAATTCCAAGCCCACCGCCTATATCTACTCTATCGATAAAATGACCTTCCTCCCTTAATTTTTTTATAAAATTTGCTATTTTTAAAAATGCAGTCTCAAATGGTAGTATATCAGTAATTTGACTACCTATGTGAAGATCAATTCCAACTATTTTGATACTATTTAATTCAGAAGCTATTCTATAGACCTCTAATGCAGAATTAATTGGAATACCAAATTTATTCTCCAATTTACCTGTCATAATTTTTTCATGAGTTTGAGCATCCACATCCGGATTTACTCTAATTGAAATTGGTGCTTTTTTACCTGTATTTGCAGCAATTTTATTTATAAGCTTAATTTCAGGAATACTTTCAACATTGAATTGGCGTATCCCATTACTCAATGCTAATTTTATCTCATCATAAGTTTTTCCAACCCCTGAAAATACAATTTTATCACCTGGCACTCCCGCTTTTTGAGCCCTAAGGTATTCTCCTCCAGACACAACATCCATTCCTGATCCTAATAAAGATAACACTCTTAGCACAGCAAGATTTGAATTTGATTTTACTGAGAAATATAATGAATGATTAATATTTTTGAGACTTTTAGATAATTGGGTATAACGCCTTCTTAATGATGCAGTAGAATAAATATAAAAAGGAGTATTTATTCTTTTGGAAATATCTATAACTGAGACATCCTCTACAAATAAAATTTTGTTTTTATAAGTGAAAAAATCATTAATTTTTTTTGTGATCATTTTTGACATAAAGATTCATTTCAATATTAAGTGATGATTCAATTATTAATTTATTATTTTTCATAAAAATTAGTTTCAATTTTAGGTTCCTCAGGATCACCTTTTACACCACAGCTTAATAAAAAGACAGCTATGATTAAACACATAAATTGAATACCTACTTTAACTTTTTCTTCCATTCTTTAATTCTCTTTTTGACCTCTGAAGGTGATGTTCCACCATAAGAGGTTCTTATATTAACTGAATTTTGAATTGAAAGTATTTTATAAACATTTTCATCGATATTAGGATCTATTTTTCTAAATTCAGACAATTTTAGATCTTTTAAATCACAATCCAGATTTTCTGCCTTAATTACTAATTTACCAACAATATGATGAGACTTTCTAAAACTATAATTATATTTGCTGACTAGATAGTCTGCTAAATCAGTTGAAGTAATAAATCGAGAAGCAGCAGCTCTTATTAAATTATCTTTTTTAATAATAATTCCTGCCATCATACCATTCATTACATCAAGCATTAGAGATAAATTATCATATGCTCTGAAAACCAACTCTTTATCTTCTTGTAAATCTTTAGAATAAGCTAATGGTAAACCTTTTAAAATTGTAAATAGTGAAAATAAGGATCCCGTAATATTTGCAACTTTAGCTCTAATTAATTCTGCAGCATCTGGATTTCTTTTTTGTGGCATTATTGATGAACCAGTTGAAAAACTATCTGATATCTCAATAAAATCAAAACCATCACTCGCCCAAATCACTAGTTCTTCCGCAAAGCGACTCAAATGGGTAGCACAGATTGCTGAGGCAGATAGAAAATCAAGTGCAAAGTCTCTGTCGGAAACAGCATCGATACTATTAGACATTGGTTTATCAAAACCAAGTCTTTCAGATGTAAAAAATCGGTCAATTGGAAATGAAGTTCCAGCTAAAGCGGCAGAACCCAATGGGCATTCATTTAATCTTTTTTTTGCTTCAGTAAACCTTTCTTTATCCCTCTCAAACATTTCTACATAAGCCAGAATATGGTGTCCAAATGTCACAGGCTGGGCTGTTTGTAAATGTGTATATCCTGGCATTAATATGTTAAAATTAGCATCAGCAGTATCTAAAAAAGTTTTCATATTTTTTGTTATTTTTGATATTAAATCTTGTGTACTATCCCTAATCCACATTTTAAAATCAGTGACTACTTGATCATTCCTAGATCTAGCAGTATGAATATAACCCGCATCATCACCAATAATATCATGTAGTTTTTTTTCTATATTCATATGGATATCTTCAAACTTCCTATCATAAATAAATTTACCTTTGATCACATCATCCTGAATAACTTTAAGACCTTTAATTATATTATTACAAATTTTTGTAGGTATTATTTTTTTAAATTGAAGCATTTTTACATGTACTAACGAGCCTTCAATATCTTGCATAGCCATACGATGATCAATCTCTATCGAGGAATTAATAGTTTCCATAATATTATCCTGCTGACTTGAAAATCTTCCCCCCCACATTAGATTCGTATTGTGTGAAGATTTATCTGACATTACCACCTCTGATTTAGTTTCTATAATTACTTGTTAATAAATATGCGAATTAAATTTTTCATTTTTGTATACGCTTTCATTATGATTTTTGCAAATACCTCTTTTGCGGAAACAAGTGAAGTGAATAAATTCTTATTTAATAAAAATCCCCAGCCTATAGATAGTTTGGAAGTAAGTGATATCAATGATAAAAAAACTGATATTCTTAATGAAGATTTTAACTTATTATTACTAAATTTTTGGGCCACGTGGTGTAGCCCCTGCACTAAAGAAATGCCGTCATTAAATGAATTACAATCTAAATTTGAAAAAAATCAATTAAAAATTGTTACTATAGCTACTGGAAGGAACAATCCAAATAAAATTGTAAATTTCTTTGAAGAATATAATCTAACAAACCTTGAAAATTATAGAGATCCTAAAGGAAAATTAGCATTAGATCTTGGTGTATTAGGTTTACCTTTTTCAATAATTATTTCAAGAGATAAAAAAGATATAGCACGATTAATTGGTCCTATTGACTGGTCAAAAAAAGAGGTAGAAAATTTATTTCTAGAATTAATTAAGAAATAGGTTTAGATATAAACTAAAAGGTAGGATTAAAATTTGAAAGTATCAGTTTTAGAAACAGGGAAATTACCTGAAAATTTAGAAAAAAAATTTGGGGACTACCCAAAAATGTTTTCAGATTTGTTTGATGAATTAAATGTACCTTATGAAATGAACAGTTTTGACCTTATAAATAATGAATTTCCAAAAAATATGGATAATACAGATTTGTGGCTGATTACTGGTTCATCATTTGGAGTATATGAAAAAATTGGTTGGATTGATAAATTAAAAAGCCTTGTACAAAAAATATATAATATGAAAACTCCCATAGTTGGAATATGTTTTGGCCATCAAATCATTGCAGATGCTTTGGGTGGGAAGGTTGAAAAATCCCATAAAGGATGGGGAGTTGGAGTTCACAAATATGAAAGAAAAGTAAACCCTGAATGGTCAGAGACAGTCGGTGATTTTTTTTCAGGCTATGTTAGCCATCAAGATCAAGTTATAATAAAACCTGAAAATGCATACACTATTTATGGCTCTGATTTTTGTCCAAATTCTATTTTATGTTATAATGATATAGAGAACCCAGTTGCTATATCTATACAAAGCCACCCAGAGTTTAAAAAAGAATGTTTAGAAATGATTATTCAAAGAAGAATAGGACAGACAATTCCTAAACATATAGGAAATGAGGGGTTGGAAAGTCTCAAAGAAAAAATAGATAATCCAAAAGTTTTTAAACCACTCCTCAGAGCTCTTAGAGTAATTTAATTTTTTTTACAATTTTCTCTTTTATTATTAATTTTTCTTTTTTCAATATTGAAAGTAGTGTCAAATCTGGAAATTGTTTTTTTTGCTCATTATCTACATCAAGAGACAATTTAGCATGTTTTTTCTTTAGCTCGGCAACATAATTTTCCAAAGGCATTTTAACCTCCTCAAATCGTGATCCCCCAAAACTTTTTACATTTCTATGATATACTAAATAAATGCTGATGCAATAATTTTTAAAAATTTAATCCATAACCATTTCTTAAGATATTATGAATTTCAGAAGTATACTGTTTTTTTTGACCTCTTTTTTTTTCATCTTTGTATAAAAAAAGAGGATTCAAAAGTTTTGTATCTCCTTTAGCTGATTTTCTTGCTCTAATTATTATTCGAGATGCACTGTTGGAATTAGAGCTAACAATGGGTAAAATTTTTATATCACCAGCTCCATTTTTTAAAATCGATAAAATATCAGATATTCTAGCAGGCCTATGAATTAATGTTATATAACCATATGGTTTGCAACGCTTCAAAGCAAAATTAAGCATCCTTTTTAATATTCCAGGATACTCAATATTAGCAATATCAAGTAATTTATTATCCGATATCTTATAATTACTAACTGGATAATATGGAGGATTAAAAAAAATCTGGTCAAAAATCTTCTTTTTTAAATTTTCATAAGTAAAGAAATCTCCTAATATTAAATTAGCATTTATTTTATTCCTCTTAGCATTTATTAATGAAAGAGTATGATATTCCTCCATAATTTCAATTCCAGTAGCTTCAAGACCAGATATCCTATTCATTAAACAAAATAGAACAGTTCCAACTCCAGCTCCAATTTCAAGAACTTTTTCTCCAGACTGTGCATTTACCGATGCTGCTAATAATACCGAGTCCAAACCAGCTCTAAAACCCTTTATAGGTTGAAATATACTTAATTTACCATCTAAAAAAGAGTTCTCTGTTATATTCGGTAATTGACAATCCATAAGATGTATTAATAGTTTATTTTTTACACTTAATACATATTTATTGTATGAAGTTTTTAAATTTCTTACAAAAAAAATTTTAATAGTAAATAAAAATATCATACTTATTTAATTCTTATATATAATTATAAACAAAGTTTAATGCTCATGAAATCTACTGATCCTATATCTCAACTTCAAAAGTTGCTTTTTAACAAGCTACAGTTAATGGATCAGCTATTTTCAAAAATGATGGAATCAGAAAATGCACCTAGGATACCTGAAATAACTAAACACATATTAGATTCAGGTGGTAAAAAATTAAGACCACTTTTATGTATAGCATCGGCAGAGGCACTAAACTATAAATCAAATAAACATATACTATTAGCTGCTACTATCGAATTTATTCATACTGCAACATTACTACATGATGACGTAGTTGATGAAAGCTTGACACGTAGAGGGAAAAAAACAGCAAACTTGCTTTGGGATAACAAGTCATCTATTTTAGTAGGCGATTTTTTATTTTCTAGGGCATTCCAATTAATGGTTTCAACAAATTCGTTGGAAGTTTTAAAAGTTTTATCAAATACTGCTGCATTTATATCTGAAAGTGAGGTATTACAGCTTTCAAATATTAAAAATGTTAATATTGATTTACAAACTTATTTTAAAATAATTGAGGGGAAAACAGCTGCACTTTTTTCTGCTGCATGCGAAACAGGTGCAATGATATCTACGAAAAATTTAAATCATATAAGAAATTTTAAATCATTTGGTAAATCAATTGGAATTTGTTTTCAACTAATCGACGATTATTTAGATTATACTGGTGAGACAAAAATAATGGGAAAATCAGTTGGTGATGATTTTTTTAACTCAAAATTAACCTATCCCATAATTTTAACTCTTAAAAAAAGTAATAAAGTTGATTCCGATAAAATAAAAACACTTTTCCTAAAATCAGACAAATCACAAAATGATCTTAGCACTTTATTTGAAATATTAGATAGATATGATGCTTTAAAAAATACAAAAAAAGAAGCAAAAAAATGGTCGGAATTAGCTAGATTATCACTTCAAGCAATTCCACAAAGTTCTATAAAAAATGTGTTAGAAGAAATATCTAATTATATTATTTCAAGAACATCATGAAAAAATCTTAGCAACTTTTATCCAGGCGTTAGGAAATTTGTTTAAAAGATGTTTTTTAGCTTTTTCAGCCTCATCTTTTTTTTCATATAATCCAAAGCAAGTTGATCCAGAACCAGACATTCTTGTAACAAGACACCCACTAGTTAAATTTAAACTATTTATTAAATCATTTATAGCAGGATAATTTTTTATAGCAGCTTTTTCTAAATCATTCCTAGTCGATTTCAAAAATTTTATTAAAATATTTTTTTCGTTTAATCTAGGAACATTAACTAAACCCGAGAATTCATTTTGTGTAACACCCTGAAATACAGTACTTGTTGGTACTCTATCGCCATTATTTAATAATACTATCCATAGAGAATCTGGAGAAACTACAAATGAGGTTTTTTCTCCAATACCTTGCATTCTTTGCAAACGCCAATCCATACATACTGGGATATCTGCACCGAGTAAAACTAACTCATTAATAGGAGGTAATGGAACATTCCAAAGTTTTGATAACAATTTTAAAGTGACAGCAGCATTTGAAGAACCTCCACCTAAACCTGCAGAAATAGGAGTATCTTTTATTAAATGAATGTCAGCACCCATTTTTCTATTTTTTAATAATTTAATGGCTTTTAAAATTAGGTTTTCTTTTTTATTTAATTCTTTTTTAGATTTTCCAGTGATTTTTAGATTAATACTGTTAGATGGAGAAACTAAAATTTCGTCACCTATTTCAGGAAAAGCAACTAAACTATCTAGATTGTGATATCCGTCAGCTCTTTTTCCTAAGATATGCAAATAAAGATTTACTTTAACTCGGGAAAGAGCCTGTAATTTTACACTATGCATTTATAATCATTTAACACTATTATTGTAATCCCAACTTAATTTTTTTTTCAATCTCAAATTTTAATTCTGGTTTTGGATTGAAAATTAGCGCTTTTTTCCACTGGAAATATGCTTCCCTTTTCCTACCAATTTTCCATAAAATATCTCCTAAGTGATCATTTACTATTGGATCTTCAGGTTCTAACTCGATAGCTTTTTCCATTGGTTCTATTGCTTCAGAATATCTACCTAATTGGTATAATCCCCATGCTAATGAGTCTATGATATATCCACTTTGTGGACTTATTTTTACTGCTTTTCTAATCATCTCTAAGGCTTCATCTAAATTTTCCTTTTGTTCAATTAACATATAACCCAAGTAATTTAGTACTTGTGGCTGATCTGGCATCAAAGAAAGCGCTTGCCTTAAATCTTGTTTAGATCTCTCATATTTTTTTAATTGTTCGAGTGCTATTCCTCTGAAAAAATAGAGCAACCATAAGTTTTGATTATCAAATTCAGAATTTTGAGCTAAGTATATTCCTCTTGAATAAGCTTCTTCCGCTAATTCAAATTTTTCATTATATCGATAGATATTTCCTAAAAGTTCGTAAATTTCAAAATTATTGTTTTGAGTTTTAATCAGGTTATTTAAAATGTTTATTGCCTCTATCTCAAATGAATTTTCATTGGCTGATTCAGCTAAAATTAACCTTGATTCAATATAAAAAATATCATCTTTTGAAATAGTAAATAAAATTTCTTTAGACTCTTTGAATAACTCCGCTTCATTTAGTGCTTTTGCCAATTCAATTTTAAATCTAGGATTATTTTTACTTAAAAAATATGCTAATTGACAATAAAAAATTTCAACTAGTTTTTGATTTATTTGCCTGCTCTCACCTTTTGCAAAGAGAAGTAGTGTATCAGATATTCCATTTTTTTCATCCTGAAAAATCTGATAATGGTATAGATTATTATTCTTAGCTTTTCGATATAACTCCTTTAATGTGATATCATTTAAAAAATCGCTTATGGAGTTCTTTAAGGTTTCTTGAACTTTAAAACTTTCTCCACTCATTACCATAATTTCAGATTTTAATATTTCAAAGTTTTTTCCTAATAACTTAAAATTGCTGTTATTTTTATTTATAATTTTTAAAGCTTCTTCATTTTTAGAAGATTTTGAATAAGCAATAGCTGAGTAATATGCTCCAAGATCAAAATTTAAGTCAGTATCACTTAGTTTTTTAAATTCATATAATGAATCCTCTAGTTTACCTTTTTTTAAATTCATCCAACCTCTTATTGAGGCAACTAAAACTGGGGGTAGATCTTTTTCAAATAAATTAACCAGAGAAATACTTTCATTAATTTTTTCTTTACTAATTTTTTCAATTATCATTACTAAACCAAGTGCGGGCGATCTTATATCTATATCAAACATTTTTTTTGACAACTTAAATGAAGCATTGAAATTGCCAGAAGCAACTAAATATAAAAGAGCATCATTATAAAAGGCAGGATCATCAATACCACTTTCTAGGATTTTTAGATTAAAGTCCGCAGATTTTTGGAAGTCATTTATTGATGATGAATATTTTGAAGCAAGTATTGATCCAGAAATAGAATTACCACTTAATGGAGAAACTGTACTGATTAAAAGTATTATTAATAAAAAAAAATAATTGACTATCATTGACGAATACTAATCATTTGAATACTTGATTATTATTTTAGTTACATAGTAGAGTAGTTTGGTCCTTCTCCGCCTTGTGGAGTTTTCCATGTTATATTTTGACTTGGATCTTTGATATCACATGTTTTACAATGTACGCAATTTTGATAATTTATTTGAAATCTAGGTTCAGATTGTTCTTTATCAGTTAATATTTCATAAACTCCTGCAGGACAGTATCTTTGAGCTGGTTCATTAAAATTTGGTAAATTAAATTTGGTAGGAATTGTCTTATCATTTAGTTTTAAATGACATTCTTGACCATCACTATGTGTGGTTCCAGAGAAACTTACACTATCTAGACGTTCAAAACTTATTTTACCATCTGCTTTTGGATAATTAATAATTTTAGCTTTTGAAGCTAGATCTAGACTACTATGATCTGGATATTTATGCTTCAAAGTTCCAAACAAGTTTTTTCCAATTATATTTGCACACCACATATCAATTGCACCTAGTGTGATACCTAGGAAAAGACCTAACCTAGACCATAATGGTTTAACATTTTTAACAGGATTAAGATCTTTAAAAACATATCCATTTACAATCTTTTTTTCATACTCTTCTAGTGAATCGTTAGATCGTCCATTACTTAAAGCTAAGTTGGCAGCTTCAGCCGCTGCAATTCCTGACAAAATTGCATTATGATTACCTTTAATTCTTGGTACATTTACAAAACCTGCAGAACAACCAATCAAAACGCCTCCAGGAAAAGATAATTTGGGTACAGACTGTATCCCCCCTTCACTAATCGCACGGGCTCCATACTCAATTCTTTTACCTCCTTTAAGTAAATTGTAAATAAATGGATGATGTTTAAATCTTTGAAATTCCTTATAGGGAAATAAGTGAGGGTTTTTGTAATTCAAATGAACTACAAAGCCTACATATACTTGATTATCACTACCGTGATATAAAAAAGATCCTCCACCAGTTGAATTACCTAAAGGCCACCCCATTGTATGAACAACTTGACCTTCCCTATGTTTATCAGATTCTACCTCCCAAACTTCTTTAATCCCAATTCCAAATTTTGGGAAATCTGAATTTTTTGCTAAGTTGTAATTTGATATAATATTTTTCGCTAATGAACCCCTAACGCCTTCGGCAATAAAAATATATTTACCAAGAACTTCCATACCTGGTTCATACATTGAACCAGGTTCACCACTAGAATTCTTACCAAACTCGCCTGCAATAACACCTTTTAACTCATTGGAATTTCCATAAATCAGCTCAGAACATGCCATTCCTGGGAAAATCTCCACACCTAATTGCTCCGCTTGTGTAGCCAACCATCTGCAAACTTTTGACATAGAAACTATATAATTACCATGATTGGACATTAGTGGTGGCATTAAAATATTAGGAATGCGTATACCGCCAGCTGGACCGAGAAAATAAAATTTATCATCTGACACCTTCGTTTTTATAGGTGCACCCATATTTTGCCAGTTAGGAAAAAGCTTATTTAATCCAATTGGGTCAAGTACAGCACCTGAAATAATATGTGAACCAACCTCAGAACCTTTTTCTAAAACCACAACCTGTAAATTAGAATTCAATTGTTTTAGTTTTATTGCTGCAGATAATCCAGCTGGACCAGCACCAACAATAACAACGTCATATTCAATGGACTCCCTTTTTATTTCGGACATAATTATCTCCTAAAAATAGCTTTTCTTGACACATATAATGATTTAGATTTATTTTTTAATATTATAGTTGTTAAATGTATTAATTTAAAGAGCCAAGTATTTTTAATGATCTTTTATTTGAAATATGATGGAAATAAAAATGGATAAAGTACCTCTTACTTTAAATGGTTTTGAATCTCTTAACGAAGAATTAAAATATCTTAAGTCTAACGAACGCCCCAACGTTATAAAAGCAATAGCAGAAGCTAGAGAACATGGGGATCTTTCAGAAAACGCCGAATATCATGCTGCAAGAGAAAAACAGTCATTTGTAGAAGGAAGAATAAAAGAACTTGAAGGTATAATTAGTTTAGCAGAAGTAATAGACCCGAAAAAACTTTCTGGAAGTATAAAGTTTTCTGCAACTGTTAGCATTATCGACGAAGATTCTGAGGAAGAAAAGATTTACCAAATAGTTGGAGAACCAGAGGCAAACATTGAAAATAACAAATTAAATGTAAAATCCCCTTTAGCAAGAGCCTTGATTGGGAAGGAAGTAGGAGACAGTGTAGAAGTGAAATCCCCTGGTGGCACAAAAAACTATGAGATAACCGATATTGAATATATTTAACATTATCTTTAGTTAACGTAAGCTACCTCCTGTTAAATCTGTAACATTATCTATTATTTTTTGAGACAACTCTTCTATTTCATTTTCTATCAATGTTCTATCTTTTGATTGTAAAATTACTTCAAATGCTAATGATTTTTTATTCTTACCAATTTGATCGTAAGCTTTTTGTCCTTCAAAAACATCAAAAAGTTTAATCCCAACAATAAGTTCTTTATCAATTTTTCTGATTGTTTTTACAATATTTTGAACCTCTATCTTTTCATCTACAACAAATGCAAAATCTCTTGTAACAGAGGGATATAGTGAATTTTCAAATTTAACTTTTTTTACCTTATTATTTTCTACTATTTCTTCTAAAAATATTGAAAAAATAATTGGACTATTTTTGAACCCGTACCAGTTTGTAAGTTTAGGGTTTAACTCTCCAAATAGACCTAATTTTTTAAATTTGCCTAGTTTTATGTATGCTGACTTATTAGGATGGAAATAAGTTGGAACTTCCCTTTCCAAAAACAAACTGTCTGGATTAACACCTATATTCTTCAAAGTTTCTTCTACACAAAATTTTGCATCATAGATATCAAAATTACGCCTATTTTGAAAAGCATTTCTTTCGTTATTATAACCAAAAAAAACACCACTTAATTCTAACTTTTCTTCACCTGGCTCAGATCCATAGAAAGTCTGACCAATTTCAAAAACTGCAATATCATTTAAACCTCGAGCCTGGTTTTTTTTTATAATCTCTAGCAAGCCTGGTATTAGGGATGGTCTTAAATGAGTCATTTCCGAACTAATGGAATTTGAAAGCATAACTAAATTATTATTATCACAAAAAATTTCGGCATTTTTTTTATCAATAAAACTGTAGTTTATAGTTTCCTTTAAACCGACAGATGCTAGAAATCTCCTTGTTTTACTAACATTTTTTTGTAATTTGTTTAGGTTACTTCTAGAAACACCAAAATCCTTTTGGGGTAATGGGGTAGAAATCAACTTATTTAGTGAAGTCACTCTTATTATTTCTTCAACTAAATCAATTTCACCAGTTATATCAGGTCGCCAACTTGGTGTACTTACTAAAATTTTTTCATTTTGTTTTTCAACTGTAAAACCAAGTTTTAATAATATATCAAGTTGTTTTTCAATTTTTATTGCTATTCCAGTGACTTTTTCAACTTTATCAATACTCAGTTCAAAAATTTTTGGTTTATGAGGGTTTTTCCCTGCAATAATTAAATCAGAAGGTTCTCCTCCGAATAAATTTAGTGCTAATTGAGTATAATAATCTAAACCACTTTCTGTAAAAGAAGGGTCAATACCTCTTTCAAATCTATACCTAGCATCTGTTATCAAGCCTAATTTTCTACCTGTCTTAGCAGTTGATATAGGTTCAAAATAAGCTGACTCTATAAAAATATTCTTAGTATATTCTGAGCATCCACTTTGTTCTCCACCTATAATTCCTCCAATAGCTTGAACACCTTTAGCGTCAGCAATTACTGTCATAGTATCATCCAGCTTATATATATTACCATCAAGAGCTTTAAGTTGCTCTCCATTATTTGCTTTCCTAACAATAAGATCACCTTCTAATCTATCTGCATCAAAAGCATGCAATGGCCTGGCGCTATCAAAAGTCAAAAAATTGGTTAAATCAACTAAACCTGAAATAGGACGGAGGCCAATTGTTTTTAGTCTATCACTAAGCCAAACTGGTGAAGACGAATTATTTATACCCTTGATATATCTACCAACAAAATACGGGCAATCTTTGTTTGAAACACTATTATCAAGTGATATACTTATAGAACTCTTTATAGAAGGAGAGATTTTTTTAATCTGTCTAGGAACCAATTTGCCCAAACCTTTTGCATGCAAATCTCTAGCAATACCATAAACTCCAAGAGCGTCTGGTCTATTAGGAGTTATGGCAATTTCAATAACAGGATCAATTTTGCTAGGGTCATTTAATTTTAACCAATCACTAAAATTTTCACCAATGTTTGGATTACTTAAGCTTATAATTCCATCGTGTTCATCTGATAAATTTAATTCCATTTCGGAGCACATCATTCCAAAACTTTCCACGCCACGTATTTTACCCACTGAAATTTTTTTTCCCAAACCAGGAATAAAGGTGCCTGGTAATGCAACAACTACACCCATTCCAGTTTTTACATTATTTGCTCCACATACTATAGTTTTGGTATTTTTTCCTAATAATACTTTACAAACCTTAAGTTTGTCAGCATTGGGGTGTTTTTCAACATGACTAATTTTTCCAATCACAAAACTGCTATAATTCTTAGTAGGATCATCAACTTTTTCTACCTCTAATCCAAGGTCATTTAGGTAATCCACTAATACATCTATTTTCTCATTATAATCTAGATAGGTTTTTAACCAACTAATTGAAAATTTCATAATCAAAAATACCCAAAAGTTTTATTGTAAAACATCAAAGTCCATTATGAATTGAGGGTTTATTTAAAGGATCAAAGCCATAATGATCCAACCAACGAATATCACTATCAAAAAAAGATCTTAAATCAGGTATGCCGTATTTTAGCATGGCTAATCTATCTATTCCCATTCCAAAAGCAAAACCTTGATAAATTTCAGGGTCAACTTTGCAAGATCTAAGCACATTAGGATGCACCATACCTGATCCCAAAATTTCTAACCAACTATCACCTTGACCTAACTTTAATAACCCATCTTCCCAAGAACACCTTATATCAACTTCAGCACTAGGTTCAGTAAAAGGAAAATGACTTGATCTAAATCTAAGTACGACATCATCTATATCAAAAAAAGTACGGCAAAATTCTTCTAAAGTCCATTTCAAATGACTCATATTTATATCTTTATCAATAGCAAGACCTTCGAGTTGATTAAACATTGGAGTATGAGTTTGATCATAATCTGAACGAAAAACTTTTCCAGGAACAATAATTCTACAGGGTACTCCGTCTGTCTTTTCCATATGTCTAATTTGGACCGGACTAGTATGAGTTCGAAGAACATTAGGTTCTTCGACATTTTTGTTATTATGTTTGACATAAAAGGTATCAAATTCTTGTCTAGCCGGATGCTCTGGAGGAATATTTAAAGCATCAAAATTATACCAATCACTCTCTATTTGAGGACCCTCCGCAATTGAAAAACCTAGATCTGAAAAAATTTCAACTATCTCCTCAGTAACTTGACTTATAGGATGTATTTTTCCTTTATGTGTTGGCCTCACAGGTCTTGATATATCACTCCACTCAGAAGAAATTCTTTTATTTAAAATATCCTCATTTATTATATTTTTCTTTTTTTCTAAATTTTCAATAATTTTATCTTTAAGTGCATTAAGTAATGGAGCTTTTATTTTTCGCTCTGTTTCCTCCATTAAACCTATTGATTTCATAAGATTAGAAACTTCGCCCTTTTTACCCAAAGCCCTAATTCTTATACTCTCAAGTTCTTCTAAATTTTTAGATG
>CACFXF010000037.1 GCA_902570265.1 uncultured Alphaproteobacteria bacterium
GGGTTCTATGATAGGTAAAAAATCAAAACTTAATGAAGATAAGTGGAAGTAAAATTTTGAAACTTGAAGATTTCATAAATCAAGAAAAAGTTATAGATCTGAGTTTTTTTAATTTTGAAAATGCTATAACTGCTGCATATTATGCTAATGAAAATCTGGAGATTCAAAAAACTAATAAAAATTTTGCTAAATTTTTTCCAATATTAGGTAATGTCACTAATGCTTATTTCCCAAATGTTCTTGAACAGCTTGGCATACCTGAAGAACAAATTTCACAATTTAAATCACAAATTGATCAAAATGGTTCAGTATTAATTCCACAGATTAAAATTATTATTGATGGTAAAGAAAGGATGTTTTCTCTGCTTTCAGCTAAGACAAAAAATAAAAACTTTTCTTACTTAAATGGAATTCAAGGTCAATTTGTAGATCGAACTAATGAGTGGGCGCTAAGAAAAGAGCGTGAAGAATTAATTTTGCAAAAGGAACGTGATAGCGAATTAATTAAAGAAAAAAGCTTACAGTTAGAAAATCTCGCTACAAGGCTAGCAAAATATTTATCTCCACAGATTTATCAAAGTATTTTTGAAGATAAGGAAATGGTTGATTCAAAACATTCTAGAAAAAATCTCACAATATTTTTTTCTGATATAGTTAAATTTACAGATATTACAGATACAACAGAACCTGAAAGACTTGCATCAATTGTGAATGCTTATCTGTCAGAAATGTCTTCAATTGCTTTAGAATACGGAGGAACTATTGATAAATTCATTGGTGACGCAATTCTAATCTTTTTTGGAGATCCTGAAACCAAAGGGGATATAGAAGACGCATTAAGTGCTATAGAAATGTCTCTAAGAATGCAAAGAAGAGTTAATGAATTACAAAGGACATGGAAAAAACTTGGTCTGGCAGATGGATTAATGGTTAGAATGGGTATATCTACAGGTTACTGCACTGTTGGAAATTTTGGCTCAGATCTTAGACTTGATTACACAGTTTTAGGAAGTCCAGTTAATTTAGCCGCTAGACTACAGAGTATGGCTAAACCTGGGGAAATTATTATAGATGAAAATACTCAAAACCTCATATCTCAGGATGTTGAATTTGACAAATATGAAACTTTTACACCTAAAGGATTTGTAAGGCCTATGAATACTTTTAAAGTGAATGGTTTTAAAAACCAAAAGGGTAGAAAACTTAATAGACACCTTTCACGTTCAGGAAAAAGAGTTGAAATTAATTTTATTGATAGTTCAGACATAAGAGCTGCATTACTAGAACTAAAACAAATTCAGAATGATTTTGAAAAAGAATATGCTTTAGACTTACTCAAAGAAAAGTAAAATTTTTTTGTTATTTTTTTAAAACTATGAAATTAAAAAATTTTGTTCATAGAGAAATTTATTTACCTCTTATTCATTTCTATGATTTAATACAAGACCTTAAAAGGGGTATAAAAACAACAGAAAATCATGAAATCTCTGAACTAGGTTTTTCTGATGTAATTGGTAATAAATACCAACCAATCGGATATAAAAGATTAATTGAAATTATAAAATTTGCGGTCAATCTAAATCGTGAGTCTTGTTTTATAGATGCTGGTTGTGGGAAAGGGCGTCCACTCTATATTGCACTTGAGCAAGGATTTAATAATGTAATTGGAGTTGAAATATCAAAAAAGCTTTTTAATCACTGTAAAAAAAATCTTACTAAATACAATGGTTCTTATACTTTAGTTTGTTCTGACATTGATAACTTTCAATTTCCAGATGGCTCTTTAACTATCTTCTTATTTAATCCATTTAATGAAAAAAAACTTAATAATTTGAAAACTAAATTAATGAAAAAAAAAATAACGGGTTTGATAATTTATTTTAATCCAAAACATGATTATATTTTTTCTAACTTGAGAATTATTAGAAAATTTACTTGGTACAATCTTGGATTTTTTAAAGAAGAGTGTAGAGTTTATGAGATATAGTCATTTCTTAATGAGCATAGAAAATGAAATTTAATAAAAAAAAAATAGCTTTAATTATTGGAGCGGGTGATTATTTGGGGTCTGCATTAGCCAAAAAGTTTGCTGTAGGAGGTTTAAGTGTCGTAGTTACTAGAAGAAGAGGTGATTTAACAAAACTTGTGACAAGTATTGTATCTTTGGGAGGGGAAGCAACTCCTTTTTATACAGATGCAAGAAATGAAAATCAAGTTATTGAATTAATTAAAAATGTTGAAACAAAATTAGGTCAAATAGATATTTTAATTTACAATGTTGGTGGCAATGTAAAATATAAAATATTAGATACATCAAGCAGAATTTATCGTAAGGTGTGGGAAATGTGTGCATTTGGAGGATTTCTAAATGCTAAAGAAGTTTTAAAATATATGATACCTCGAAAAAAAGGTACGATTATTTTTACTGGTGCCTCTGCAAGTTTAAGGGGGAAAGAGGGATTTTCAGCATTTTCTGGAGGTAAACAAGCTTTAAGAGCCTTGGCTCAAAGTTTAGCTCAAGAGGTTAGTTTGAAAGGCATTCATGTATCCCACGTCGTAATAGACGGATTAATAGAAAATAGTAATACCAAAAAACTTTTCCCAAATGAATTTAAAAAACGACCTTCTGACGGCATATTGAAACCAAAGGATATTGCAGAAATATATTGGCAAATATATTTACAGCCTAGAAGTTCATGGTCTTTTGAGACTGATATACGTCCTTACAGTGAAAAGTGGTAATTTTAATTCTAAATAACTTTATGATAAAAAATTTTAGTCGAATTCTATTAATAAATCTTTTGCATCAATCTGACTTCCAATATTAATGTAGATTTTTTTTATACGAAAATCATTTTCAGCATTTAAAACTGTCTCCATTTTCATAGCCTCTATTGTGAGAAGAACATCTCCTTTTTTGACTAAATCACCCTCTTTTACGGCAATTGATGCTACTGCACCTGGCATAGGGGCAGCCAAATGTTTTGAATTATTAGTTTCAGCTTTTGGTTTTTGTTTTAATTTTGTGGTTGAAGTATTATGATCTGGAATTCTGATTATCCTTGGTTGTCCATTTAATTCAAAAAATACTTTCCGATCGCCTTCATCATTAACTTCACTTACTGCCTGTAGACGTATTTCTAATATTTTACCTGGATCTATTTCTACACTAATTTCTTGACTATTTTCCATTCCGTAAAAAAAGACATTAGTTGGTAAACATCTTACTGGCCCATATTTAGAGTGGTGTGTCAAATAATCTTGAAAAACTTTTGGATACATTAAATAGCTACAAAAATCTTCATCATCTATATCATTAATAGAAAGGTCCAAGCTGGCTTTTTTTCTAATATTTAATAAATTATGTTGTCTTATTTTTGAACCTGGTCTTTCTTTGATGTAACTGTCGTTTCCGACAGCTTTTTTAATTAAATTTATTGGGAACCCTCCCGGAGGTTGTCCTAAGTTACCTTTCAACATGTCAATAACTGAAACAGGGAAAATAATTTCTGTATTTGGGTCTTCTACTTGCTCTTTACTTATCCCTTGAGCGACCATCATAAGGGCCATATCTCCAACTACTTTTGAAGATGGGGTCACTTTGACAATATCTCCAAATATCTGATTTACATCTGAGTAGGTTTTTGCTATTTCTGGCCACTTGGTTTCTAACCCAAGACTTTTTGCTTGAGCTAGTAAATTTGTGAATTGTCCACCTGGCATTTCATGTAGATATACTTCTGATGCAGGAAAAGTCAAACCTTCATCAAATGCCATATATTGTTTTCTAACAGTTTGCCAATAGTTTGAAATATCTCTTACTTCTTCAATTTTTAAACTTGAAACTCTTTCAGTATTTTTTAAACTTTCAACTAGTGATCCTAAACATGGTTGTGAAGTACCTCCTGAAAAGGAATCCATTGCACAGTCTACTATGTCTACACCAGCTTCATTAGCTGCCAACAAAGTTGCTATCCCAGCTCCACTTGTGTCATGGGTATGTAAATGTACTGGTAATCCTGTTTCTTCTTTTAATGTTTTAATTAATATTTTTGCTGCCGCAGGTTTGAGAAGACCTGCCATATCCTTTAATCCAAGTATATGAGTGCCAAAACTTTTTAATTCTTTAGCCATTTTAACATAATATTTTAAAGAGTACTTGGTTTTTGTTGGATCAAGTATGTCACCTGTATAGCAAATAGATGCTTCTAGAATTTTTCCAGTATCAAGAACAGATTCCATAGATAACTTCATATTTTCTACCCAGTTTAAGCTATCAAAAACTCTAAAAACATCTATCCCAGTCTCTGCTGCTAATTTAACAAAATATTTTACATAATTGTCTGGATAGTTTGTATATCCAACTCCATTTGAACCTCTTAACAACATTTGTAAAAGTGTATCAGGCATTTTATTTCTTAAATCTCTGAGTCTTTGCCAAGGACACTCTTGTAAAAAACGATAAGCAACATCAAATGTTGCTCCACCCCAACACTCAACTGAAAATAGTTCGGCAAGATTATTATTGTAACGATCAGCTACCTTTAACATATCTATGGAACGCATGCGTGTTGCGAGTAAACTTTGGTGGCCATCTCTCATAGTAGTGTCAGTTAAAAGAAGTTGTTTTTGGTTTAATATCCAATTAGAAACTGCTAATGCACCACTTGAATTAAGTATATTTTTTAAATTTACTGCAGATATTTCTTCTTTATTTTTTATTTTATTTCTAAATTCAAAACTACTAGTCTTATTTTTTTTATGATTTTTTATCTCTGGGTGACCCTGTATTGTAACTGTTGCAATATAGTTTAAAAGTTTTGTAGCCCTATCTTGCCTTTCAGAAAATTGAAAAAGTTCTGGTGTTTCATCTATAAATTTTGTTGAATATTTATTTTCTTTAAATTTTTTATGCTTTAATAAATTTTCAACAAATGAAATATTTGTAGATACTCCTCTTATCCTAAATTCCCTTAAAGCTCTGTCCATGCGTGATATAGCATCTTTAGGAGTAGGTGCCCAAGCTGTTACTTTTTCTAAAAGACTATCATAGAATCGTGTAATAATAGCGCCTGAGTAAGCTGTACCTCCGTCTAATCTAATACCCATTCCAGTTGCTCCACGGTAAGCAGTAATTCTGCCATAATCAGGTATAAAATTATTTAGTGGATCTTCTGTAGTTATCCTACATTGTATTGCATGCCCATTACATACAATATCGGATTGATTTTTTTTACCTATTGCCTCGTTTAAATTTGCTCCTTCGGATAACATTATTTGAGCTCTTACAATATCTATTCCTGTAACCTCCTCAGTAATAGTATGTTCAACCTGTATTCGAGGGTTTACCTCTATAAAGAAAAATTCTTCTGTATCTATATCCATAAGGAATTCTACAGTGCCTGCACATTCATATCCTACATGTTCACATATTTTAGTTGCCATTTCACAAACAACCTGACGTTGTTTGTCTTTTAGATACGGAGCTGGAGCTCTTTCAATTACTTTTTGATTTCTCCTTTGAATAGAGCAATCTCTTTCCCATAGATGATAAATATTTCCTTTTTTATCACCCAGAATTTGCACTTCAACATGTCTTGCATTTTTAATATATCGCTCTAAGAATGCTTCAGAATTTCCAAAGGCATTTTCAGCTTCTCTTTTTCCTTCTAAGATATTTTTTTCAACATCTTCAATGTTGTTGATTAATCTCATTCCTCTTCCACCTCCACCCCAAGATGCCTTTAACATAAGTGGAAAACCCAATTTTTTAGCTATTTTGATAAGATCTTTGGGGTTATCGGGCAAAATATCACTTGCAGGAATTACGGGGACCCCTGCTTTTTCTGCAATTTTTCTGGCATTTGCTTTATTTCCCAATTTTTCCATAATTTCAGCTGTTGGACCAATGAATGAAATACCCGCTTTATTACAAGCTTTTGCAAACTCAGGTTTTTCTGATAGTAGACCATATCCTGGATGGATTGCATCTACTCCAGCTCTTATTGCAACAGAAATTATTTCATTTATATTAAGATATGACGCAACTGGGCCTAGTGCCTCTCCGATTTCATATGCCTCATCTGCTTTAAATCTGTGTAATGATAATTTATCTTCTTTAGCAAAAATTGCTACAGTTGATTTTCCCATTTCATTAGCAGCTCGCATAACTCTGATGGCAATTTCACCTCTATTTGCAATTAAAATTTTGCGAAATTCAGCCATATAATTAACCTCTAAATATTATTATATCTTTAAAACTATTAATCTGATTGAAACATGTAACTTATTTATTATTCTTATATCAATAGAAACAAAAAAAAAACTTAAATGAAACATATCTTTTCATTTATCATATAGTTAAGTAAGTTCCAAACATGGATATTGATAACAATAATAACAAGTCAAATAATTTAGCTGAAAGAGCTATAGTTAGCCGACGTCAACTTAGTTTTATTGCGGATTTAAACTTAAAGCAAAGGGAAGCAGTAGAAACTATAAACGGTCCCTTACTAGTTTTAGCTGGCGCTGGAACAGGTAAAACAAGAGCTTTAACTGCTAGAATTGCATACTTAATAGATTGTGGTTATGCAAAACCAAATCAGATATTAGCAGTAACTTTTACAAATAAAGCTGCCCAAGAAATGAGACAAAGAATAGAAAAATATTTAGGTTCAGCTGTTGAAGGTATGCCATGGATAGGAACTTTTCATTCAGTTGGTGCAAAAATACTGAGAAGACACGCAGAATTAATAAAATTAAAATCGAATTTCACAATTTTAGATACTGATGATCAGTTGCGTTTGCTTAAACAACTTATATCTTTTGAAAAAATTGATGAAAAAAGATGGCCTGCTAGAAATTTTCTAGGTCTTATTGATCATTGGAAAAATAACGCTTGGACACCAGACAGATTACCACAGGATGAAATAAATAAATTTGATGGTAAGGGACAGAGAATTTATAAATTATATCAAGAAAGATTAAGTATTTTAAATTCTGTAGATTTTGGTGATTTAATACTTTTCCCAATTTTATTGATGCAATTAAACAGTGATTTACTAGATCAATATCATAAAATTTTTAAATACATATTAGTTGATGAGTATCAAGATACAAATGTTTCTCAATATCTTCTGCTTAGGTTATTTGCAGAGGGGCATAGAAATATTTGTTGTGTTGGAGATGATGATCAATCAATTTATGGTTGGAGAGGTGCCGAAGTAAAAAATATCTTATCTTTTGAAAAAGATTTCTCTGGTTCAAAAGTTGTTAGATTAGAACAAAACTATAGGTCTACACCTCACATTTTAGGTGCAGCATCCTCACTAATAAAAGCAAATTCCAGCAGACTTGGAAAAGAACTTTGGACAAATATATCAGAAGGAGAAAAAGTAAGGCTTATTAATCATTGGGATGGTAGTGAAGAAGCAAGATGGATAGGAGAAGAGATTGAAAGCCTAAGTTTTGGTACAAGGGGAATGAAACCGTTTTTTTATAATCAAATTTCGCTTTTAGTTAGAGCATCCTTCCAGATGAGGGCTTTTGAAGAAAGATTTATTCAATTAGGTTTACCTTACAAAGTTATTGGTGGACCAAGATTTTATGAAAGGAAGGAAATAAGAGATGCCCTAGCTTACTTTAGAGCAAGTATTAGCTTTGACGATGGTTTAGCATTTGAAAGGATATTAAATACACCGAAGCGTGGTTTTGGAGATAAGTCAATGCAATTATTAAATGAGTTAGCAAGAGAACAAAATATGGGATTAATGTCCGCAGCTAAATTTGCTATTGATAATGGTAAACTTCCTACAAAATTATCTATAGAATTAGATAAATTAATAAGTAATTTTAAAAGATGGAATTCAGACCTTTTAGATAATTCTAAAAAACACACCGATGTTGCAGAGATGATTCTTGACGAATCAGGATATACTCAAATGTGGCAATCTGAAAAAACTCCTGATGCAGCAGGTAGATTAGAAAATTTAAAAGAGCTTATTAAAGCTTTAGATGAATTTGAAAATATGCAGGGATTTTTAGAGCATATATCGTTAATAATGGAGATGGAAACAGAAAAGGACATTCCAAAAATTTCCATCATGACTTTACATGCAGCAAAAGGATTGGAGTTTCCAGTTGTTTTTCTCCCTGGATGGGAAGATGGTTTGTTTCCTTCCCAAAGATCAATGGACCAAAAAGGTAAATTAGGTCTTGAAGAAGAAAGAAGATTGGCTCATGTTGGTATTACAAGAGCACAGCAATATTGCGTTATAAGTTTTGCTTCAAACCGTAGAATTTTTAATCAATGGCAAAATACAATGCCTTCAAGATTTATCAATGAATTATCAGAAGAAAATATAGAAATTCTAAATAGCAAAAGTGATTTTGGATCCTATTCTAATGGATGGAGCAATATATCTGAAATAGACCAAACATATAATAACAAAAATTATAATTCTCCAGGTTGGAGAAGAATGTCATCGAATATTCACAAAAAACTACCACTTCAAGAAATAGGTGATCCATTTGTTTCAAGTATTCCTAATAATTTTCTTATAGGTTCAAGAGTTTTTCATCAAAAGTTTGGATATGGAATTATCAAAGAAATTAATGTTGATAAAATAAGAGTTGCTTTTGAAAAGTCTGAACCTAAAGATATAATGGCTTCTTTTTTAGTACATGAAGATGATGTTTGAATTTTCTGATACATAAATTAAATTCATAAAAACCAGAGAGGCACAGAAGTTGTTTGTAAAATACTTTCCAATATTAGGATGGATTAAATATTATACTTATGACGATTTTGCAAATGATACAGTCGCTGCAATTGTAGTAACTATTATGTTAATTCCTCAATCTTTGGCCTATGCCTTACTAGCCGGTTTACCACCAGAAATTGGTTTATACGCTTCTATAATTCCGCTTGTTCTTTACTCAATCTTTGGGACTTCAAAAACACTGGCAGTTGGTCCAGTAGCAGTTATTGCGCTTATGACATTTGCAGCTTGTAGCAAATTTGCAAATCCTGGGACTACTGAGTTTGTTTCAATTTCTATTATGATAGCTATATTATCAGGTATAATACTTTTGGTTATGGGTATTTTAAAACTTGGATTTATAACAAATTTTCTCTCTCATCCAGTAATATCTGGTTTTATAACAGCATCTGGATTAATAATTGCGGCTAGCCAATTAAAACACATTTTTGGAGTTAATGGCGATGGTAGTAATTTAGTTGAAATCTCAACTAATCTTTTTATGAATATTTCAGATATCAGTGTCGTAACATTCTTTATAGGATCAGCATCTCTTTTAATTTTATACTGGGCAAAAAAAAGTTTTAAAACCTTTTTAATTGATTTAAAAATAAGTGAATTTATTTCAGATTTAGTCTCTAGGACCGGACCAATCATTGCAGTAATTCTAACAACTTCTTTTGTTTGGTTTTTTGGCCTTGGGGAAAATTATGTCTCAATTGTAGGCAGTATTCCAAAGGGATTACCTACAATTGAATTTCCTGAAATCACATTGGATATTTTTCTTGAGCTTTTCATACCGGCATTGCTAATTTCTATTGTTGGCTATGTGGAGACTGTCTCAATTGCTCAAACACTTGCAGCTAAAAGAAGAGAGAAAATTGACCACAACCAAGAGCTGATTGCTCTAGGGTTTTCAAATTTTGGATCAGGCTTATCAGGGGGGTTACCAGTAACTGGTGGTTTTGCTCGATCAGTTGTAAATTTTGATGCTGGGGCAAAAACACCAGCTGCTGGAGCTTTAACAGCTATTGGAATTGCTTTTTCAACACTTTTTTTGACACCATTACTATATTATTTACCAAAAGCTACTTTAGCTGCGACAATCATGATTGCAGTTTTGTCACTGGTTGATTTTAAATCCATTTTTAAAGTTTTTTCATATTCCTCAGCAGATGGAGTAGCAATGATTTCAACAATCATAGTTACTTTATCTTTTGGAGTAGAAATAGGTATAGTTTCTGGGGTAGTCTTATCAGTATTAATGTTTTTATATAGAACATCCACACCACATATTGCTAAAGTTGGACAGGTTCCAGGAACAGAGCATTATCGCAATGTGAATAGACATATGGTTGTTTCAAGCAAAAAAGCTATTTGTTTAAGAATCGATGAAAGCCTATATTTCCCAAATGCTAGATTTTTAGAGGATTCAATATATAAATCCATAATTAACAACGAAAAAATTAGACACATAATTATAATGTGTTCTGCAATTAATTATATAGATTCAAGTGCTTTAGAAAGTCTAGAATTTATAAATAATAGATTAAATGAGGCTGGAGTTAAATTGCATTTAAGCGAAGTAAAAGGACCAGTAATGGATCAACTTAAAAGAACCAATTTTTTGGAGGAATTGACAGGCGAAATTTACTTAACTAATTTTCAGGCCTTTTTAAAATTAGATCCTGAATTAGCTCAAAGAGCTCTAAAATTAAAATATAATTAATCAATACTTTTTAATAAAATATTTGAAAATATTTGAATTTTAGCTATTAACCTTTTAAAGGTATTAGAGAATGCTATTTGTATTTTTTATTGCTATTTTTTATTTTCAAATTTGGAGCACTTTATGCGTAAAGAAAAATATGTTCGAAAAACTAATGAAACCGATATAAGCATACAATTAAATATAGATGGTATTGGAAAGTCAGAAGTAGATACGGGAATCAGTTTTTTTGATCATATGTTAGATCAGTTAGCAAAACATTCTTTGATGGATTTAAAAATTAAAGCGAAAGGTGATATAGATATTGATTATCATCATACAGTTGAAGATGTAGGAATATGCTTAGGTGAAACATTAAAGAGGTGTCTTGGAGATAAAAAAGGAATTAATAGATATGCTTCAGTTTTATTACCAATGGATGATGCATTAGTACAAGTAGCTGTTGATTTTTCTGGAAGACCTTATTTTTTTTGGGAAGTAAATTTCCCTACATCAAAGGTAGGAAATTTTGATACGGAGTTATTTTATGAATTTTTCCAATCTTTTACTATGAATGCTGGTATTACTTTGCATATTAGCATGGTTCATGGGATTAATAGTCATCACATTGGAGAAGCAATATTCAAAGGGGTTGCTCAATCAATTAAAACTGCTCTTTCAATTGATCCAAAAAAGTCCAAAATCATTCCCTCTACTAAAGGGTCATTATAATAATGAAAACTGTAATTATTGATTACGGTTCAGGTAATTTACATTCTGCTTTAAAAAGTTTTCAGAAGGTAGCCAACTTAAGTAAAAAAGGTAATGTTAAAGTAACTTCGGATCCAAAACAAATAAAATACGCTGATAAATTAGTATTGCCAGGTGTTGGCAGTTTTAATGACTGCTTAAAAGGTTTAAAAGCAAATAAGGAATTGTACTATAATCTCACTGAAAGGGTACTTAAAGAAGGTGTCCCTTTTTTAGGTATATGTGTT
The DNA here is from genome assembly GCA_902570265.1 of uncultured Alphaproteobacteria bacterium. Taxonomy (GTDB): domain Bacteria; phylum Pseudomonadota; class Alphaproteobacteria; order Rhodobacterales; family Rhodobacteraceae; genus CACIIZ01. The sequence continues at coordinate 11,466 of CACFXF010000037.1, forward strand.
GGGTTACAGTTGTTAGCTGATTATGGCCATGAAAATGTTATTAATACTCCTGGACTTGGGTGGTTAGGAGGTGAAGTTAAAAAAATTTGTCCTCAAAACAAAGATACCAAAATCCCTCATATGGGTTGGAACTCACTTATATTTGATAAAGAACACCCACTAACAAAAAAATTAACTTCTGAAAATGACATGTATTTTGTTCATTCTTATCATTTTGATCTTAATGATATTAATGACAGATTGGCTTATGTAAAATACTCTGGGGACCTAACAGCAATAGTTGCGAAAAACAACATTTGTGGAACACAATTCCATCCAGAAAAAAGTCAAAATTCTGGTCAAATATTAATTGAAAATTTTATGAATTGGTGTCCCTAGTTTACTTTTGTCCAATTTTGAGCCTTACAGAATATCAATATACACCCACTAACACTTAAAGTATTGCCAGATAAGCTCATCTTTGAATTATATATTTTTTTTGATCCATCATCATTATTACTACTAGGATCCCATATTTTCCCATTAGCATATTGACCATCCCCTTTTGATATCATATCCCAAACAATTAATTGACCTGTAATTTTTGAATTCTTATTTTTTGATCCGTTTTCTAAAAAAGAGCCTTTAATTGTCCCACATGTTTTGCTTTTGTCTTTAGAGCAAGCACCAAATTTCACATGTAAATAATTACCTTCCTCACTTTTTTCAGTCTGAAAAGTTCCATTTACTACCTCGGCTTTTAGTCCTGAAGATAAAAACAATAAGGTTAAAATCGATATAAAAATAGTTTTCATAATTTTCTCCAATTTTTTTTTTATTATAAATCATTGATAGACTTATTACAAGGTTATATGAATCATAATAAATGGAGTTTATATATGATTTTATATCCAGCATTAGATTTAAAAAATGGAAACTGTGTTCGATTATTACAAGGAAAAATAAATAAAGAGACAATTTTTAATAAAGATCCTTTAATACAAGCTAAGTCATTTGTGAACCAAGGATGTCAATGGCTTCATATAGTTGATTTAGATGGTGCATTATCTCAATCATTAGTTAATCAAAAAATCATAAAAAAAATGATTAAAGATATTCCAATTCCTATACAACTGGGTGGAGGAATAAGAAATTTAAAAACGATCAAAAATTGGATATCAATTGGAGTAGAAAGAGTTATTTTAGGTACAATTGCACTGAAAGATCCTCAATTAGTTAAAGAGGCGTGCAAAAATTATCCAAATAAAGTAGCTATAGGAATTGATGCAAAAAATAGTAATGTAATGGTAGAAGGATGGGTCAAAAAATCCAACATTTCTGTTTTTGATTTGGCAAAATCTTTTGAGGATGTTGGAGTTTCAGCAATCATCTACACCGATATAAGTAAAGATGGAATGATGCTTGGACCAGATATTAATGGCACAAAAAAGTTATTGGAATGTGTTTCTATTCCAATAATTGCGTCTGGGGGAGTTTCTTCAATTTCTGATTTAAGGAAATTAAAAAAAGAATGTCCAAAACTCAATGGAATAGTATGTGGAAGAGCGTTATATGATAAGAAAATAAAAGTTAATGAAGCAATAAGAGTGTTGAATTAATATGTTAAAAATCAGAATTATTCCTTGTCTTGATGTAAAAAATGGTAGAGTAGTAAAAGGTATTAACTTTAAGAATTTAAAGGATGCTGGAGATCCAGTTCTTACTGCGCAGGCCTACGATGAATTAGGTGCTGATGAGATTTGTTTTCTTGATATAGCAGCAACACTGGAAAATAGAGATGTAACAGTAAATCTTGTAAGAAAGACTGCTGAAAAATGTTTTATTCCTATAACAGTTGGAGGAGGAATTAGGACTATTGAAGATATACGACATCTGCTTTTGAATGGGGCTGATAAAGTAAGTTTTAATTCAGCAGCAATTCGAGACCCAGATATAATATCAATGGCTGCAAATAAATTTGGAAGTCAGTGCATAGTTGTAGCTATTGACGCAAAAAAAACAAAAAATGATAAATGGGAAATTTTTTCTCATGGTGGAACAAAAGAAACTGGAATTGAGGCAATTTCTTTTGCTAAAGATATGCAAGAAAGAGGTGCAGGTGAGATTCTCTTAACTTCAATGGATAAAGATGGAACCAAAGATGGATATGATATAGAACTGACTAAATTAATATCTGATTCATTGAATATTCCTATTATTGCGTCAGGCGGTGCTGGAAAATTAGAGCATTTTAAAAGTGTACTAGAAAAAGGTAAAGCTTCCGCTATTCTTGCTGCATCAATCTTTCATTTTGGAGAAATATCTATTAAACAAGTAAAATCTTACCTTAGAAGTGAAGGAATCCCAGTTAGGATGTAAAGTGATGGTTTTAGATGATTTAATTCAATTAATAAAAAGTAGAAAAAATGGTGATGCTAATAAAAGCTACACAGCTAAATTATTTAATCAAGGATTAGAAGAGTGTTGTAAAAAATTTGGAGAAGAGTCAGTTGAACTTATTATAGCAGCCCTGAATAACAAAGATGATAATTTAAAAGAAGAAGCTGCTGATTTGATCTATCACTTACTTGTGCTACTTGAACTTTGTAATGTTGATTTTGAAGATATTTTACATATCCTCAAAGGAAGAACGAGCCAATCTGGTTTGCAAGAAAAATCTAATCGATTATAAAGCAAAAAGTATTTTTTTAGTAATTATCAAATTATTTTTGTATAAGAATTATAATTTAAATTGTAATAATCTTGAATTTGCTAATTTATTTATTATTTATCAAATTTAACAATCAAATATAAATGACATGATAAGCTATCTAAGACAAATTACTCTTTATCTGGGCCTCACTATGTTTTCTTCTTTACCACTTAATGCAAATGTTAATGAATATATAGATATGAATGAATTTTATTTTGAATCAATTGATGGAGGATATATCAACCTAGGAGATTTTATAGGTCGTCCTATACTTATAACAAATACTGCTTCAAATTGTGGTTTTACTAGACAATATAGCGAATTACAAAAACTTCATGATGATTTTTCTGAAAGTGGTTTAGTAGTTTTGGCAATACCTTCACAAGATTTTTTTCAAGAATTTAATGATAATGACAAGGTAAAAGAATTTTGTAATACAAACTTTTCCTTAACACTACCAATGACTACAATAACAAAGGTGAAGGGAAGTAATGCTCATCCATTATTTAAGTGGTTAGCTGATAAACATAATTTTAGACCAGTTTGGAATTTTAATAAAGTTTTACTCAATAAAGATGGTATGTTTGTTGCCAGTTTTGGAGCTTTTACTAATCCTAATTCAAGGAAAATTAGATCAAAGATCTTAGATTTATTAAAAAAATAATTAGTTTTACATTTACGACAAGTTTAAAATGATTTAAACAATAAAAGTTGTTTTAATTTTATTCGAGGATTTGTTATGAAGAATTATTTAATTGTTACCTCTTTATTAGTATTATCTGGTTGTTCAACATTTGATGTACCATTGATACCTTGGTTCTGAAATTAATATTGGACGATTTTAAAATTTCTTAAAATTTTTTATTATTAATTAAAAATTGTTTTATGTTTTTTTTAAATTCAATTAATTATTAAGTTATCAATTATTATTTAGTAAATTATCCAATATTGGTATAATTAACTCTATCTTTGTATTGTGCAAAATCCACTAACAATACAAACAAATAAAATGTGATTATAACTTTTGTCCAATTTGATTTTATTTGATTCATTTAAATTTTTTAATTAAATAATTTCTAATCAATATTGATTTAATAAACCAAAGGATTTCGGGGAGAGTGATATGAAAGTAATTGGCCATTTTATCAACGGTCGTGAAGTTAGTAGTAGTTCTAAAAAAACTGCGAATGTATTTAACCCAGCCACTGGTGAAATTCAAAGGAAAGTGTCCTTGGGTTTAGCTTCTGAATTAAATGAAGCCGTTAAAAAGGCTAAAGAAAGTCAGCCAGCATGGGGTGCAACTAATCCTCAAAAAAGGGCAAGAGTTATTATGAAATTCATAGATCTATTACATAGAGATATGGATGAATTAGCAACTGTTTTGTCTTCCGAACATGGTAAAACAATTCCTGATGCAAAAGGAGATATTATTCGAGGATTAGAAGTAGCAGAATTTTGTATTGGAGCGCCTCACTTGCTCAAAGGTGAATTCACTGACAGCGCAGGTCCTGGGATAGATATGTATTCTATGCGACAACCTCTTGGTGTAGTATCTGGAATTACTCCATTCAATTTTCCTGCAATGATACCAATGTGGAAGTTTTGTCCAGCTATTGTTGCTGGTAATGCTTTTATTCTGAAACCATCTGAGAGAGACCCTTCAGTACCTATGATGCTAGCAAATTTAATGCTTGAAGCTGGTTTGCCAGAAGGCATCCTTCAAGTTGTTAATGGTGATAAAGAAATAGTAGATGCTATTTTGGATAATCCAGATATTTCAGCAATTGGTTTTGTCGGATCTACACCAATTGCTGAGTATATTTATTCCAAAGGTTGTTCAAACGGTAAAAGGGTTCAGTGTTTTGGTGGTGCAAAAAATCATATGATTGTAATGCCTGATGCAGATTTAGATCAAGCTGCTGATGCACTTGTTGGTGCTGGTTATGGTGCAGCAGGTGAAAGATGTATGGCTATTTCAGTTGCTTTACCTGTTGGAAAAGAAACTGGAGACAAGCTAATAGATAAACTCATACCAAGGATTGAGGCATTAAAAATAGGGCCATATACTTCAGAGAATGAGGTAGATTTTGGGCCTGTAGTAACCAAGCAGGCACAACAAAAAATTCTCAATTTAGTAGATTCTGGAGTTGAGAATGGAGCAAAGCTTGTAGTTGACGGTAGAAATTTCAAAATGCAGGGCTATGAAGATGGTTTCTTTGTAGGTGCTTGTTTATTTGATAATGTAAAGACAGATATGGATATATATAAGCAAGAAATTTTTGGTCCTGTTCTTTCTACTGTTAGAACAGAAAATTATGAACAAGCACTTTCAATTGCCATGGATAATGAATATGGTAATGGGACAGCAATATTTACAAGAGATGGTGACACAGCAAGAGATTTTGCAAATAGAATAAATATTGGAATGGTTGGAGTAAATGTTCCTATTCCTGTTCCTTTAGCCTATCATACGTTTGGGGGTTGGAAAAAATCTGCTTTTGGTGATCTAAATCAGCATGGACCTGACGCATTTAGATTTTACACAAGAACTAAAACTATTACATCCCGCTGGCCTACAGGTATTAAAGAGGGTGCAAAGTTTTCTATACCTACAATGGATTAAACTTATAAATTACGAACTTTAACAATGGAATTTTCTCTATCTTCCGAGCAAAAACTTATTTTTGAAACTGCTTATGAATTTGGTCAAAGTTCGATTGCACCTTTTGCTTTAGAATGGGAAAATAGTTTAATACCAAAAGGCGTCCTTAAAGAAGCAGGAGAATTAGGTTTTGGATCACTTTATGTTAATGAAGTAGATGGTGGCTCAGGTCTTTCACGTTTAGATTCTACTTTGGTTTTTGAAGCTTTAGCAATGGCTTGTCCCTCTGTATCCTCTTTTATTTCTATACATAATATGTGTGCTTGGATGATTTCTCAAAATGGAAATCAACATGTTAAAAAAGAGTTTTTGCATCCAATGATACGTATGGATAAAATATGTTCTTATTGCTTAACTGAGCCAGATTCAGGGTCTGATAGTGCTGCTTTGTCAACAAAAGCTGAAAGGACTAATGAAGGTTTTAGAGTAAATGGGACCAAATCATTTATTTCTGGTGGAGCTTTTTCTGATATATATCTTACAATGGTTAGAACAGGAGAGGCTGGTCCTCATGGCATATCAGCACTTTTAGTTGAAAAGAATACTAAGGGATTATGTTTTGGGTCTAATGAAGAAAAGATGGGGTGGAAATCTCAGCCTACCGCCCAAGTTATATTTGATGATTGTAGTATTTCTTCTGAGCAATTATTAGGAGAGGAAAACAAGGGCTTCATTTATGCTATGCGTGGTTTGGATGGCGGACGCCTGAATATTGCAGCAGCAGCATTAGGTGGCGCACAAACAGCTCTTAATATTGCAAAAAATTATATAAAAGAGAGAAAAGCATTTGGTAAAAGATTATCTGATTTTCAAGGGTTGCAGTTTAAAGTTGCTGATATGGAAATTGCAATTAATTCATCAAGAATTTTTTTGAGAGAAGCTGCTTGGAAATTGGATAATGAGAAATCTGATGCTGGTGTTTATTGTGCTATGGCAAAAAAATATGTGACAGATAATGCATTCAATATAGCAAATAATTCATTACAACTTCTTGGTGGGTATGGATATTTGACTGACTATGGTATTGAAAAAATTGTTCGTGATTTGAGAGTACATCAGATTTTAGAAGGCACAAATGAGATTATGCAACTAATAATAGCAAGAGATTCTCTTAAATGAAGTGAAATTCGAATGAAAGATATTCTTATCCGCAAGAATGGTCATGTTGGTCATATAACTTTAAATAGGCCCAAAGCACTTAATGCTTTGACCTATGATATGATTTTAGAAATTGAAAAGGCTTTGATCTCATGGAAAGAAAATACAGAAATCAAGTTAATTTTAGTCGACTCAAATGGTGACAAAGCATTCTGTTCTGGAGGAGATGTTTCGAATTTATACAGACAT
>CACFXF010000038.1 GCA_902570265.1 uncultured Alphaproteobacteria bacterium
TAATTGCAAAATTCTTAGAAGATGAGTTTGATATAGCTACAATCTTCTATAATCAATTTGAATCTGTTATTTCTCAAATACCTAAGGCTTCACAATTAATTCCTATTGAAGTAAAGCCTGATGAACTTACAAGTGACGAGAATATATCAAATTTTGTTTATGAACCAGATGAGCAAGAAATTATTGAAGATCTATTGCCTAAAGCAATATCTACAAAGATATTTACTGCTTTATTAGAAAATGGAGCATCTGAACAAGGTGCAAGAATGTCTGCTATGGATAATGCAACTAGAAATGCTGGTGAAATGATTGATAAACTCACTATCCAGTTTAATAGATCAAGGCAGGCGGCTATTACTAATGAATTAATTGAAATTATATCTGGTGCTGAAGCGCTGTAAAATAAAAAATGGAGAAAGTGATGTCTAGGCCAAAAGGAAAAATTACTCAAGTAATGGGGGCGGTAGTTGATGTTCAATTTGATAACCACCTTCCAGAAATTCTCAATGCCCTTGAAACAAAAAATGATGGTCAAAAGTTGATACTTGAGGTTGCTCAACATCTAGGTGAAAATACTGTAAGAACAATTGCTATGGATAGTTCTGAAGGATTGGTTAGAGGAGCAATTGTTGAAGATGTTGGAGCTCCAATTTCTGTTCCTGTTGGAAATGCTACATTGGGAAGAATTTTAAATGTTGTAGGAGAACCAGTTGATGAAAAAGGTCCTATAAAAGCTAAAGAGTTAAGACCTATACATCAGCCTGCTCCTGAGTTTTCTGAACAATCAACAGATACTGAGCTTTTAACCACTGGAATAAAAGTTGTTGATTTATTAGCACCTTATTCTAAAGGTGGGAAGGTTGGTCTTTTTGGTGGAGCAGGTGTTGGAAAAACAGTTTTAATTATGGAATTAATTAATAACATTGCTAAAGTTCACTCAGGATTTTCTGTATTTGCTGGAGTTGGAGAGCGAACAAGAGAAGGGAACGATCTCTATCATGAGATGATTGAATCAGGTGTTATTAATCCAAAAAAATTAGAAGAATCCAAAGTGTCTTTAGTTTATGGACAAATGAATGAACCACCAGGTGCAAGGGCTAGAGTAGGGTTAACTGGATTAACGCTAGCAGAGCAATTTAGGGACCAGTCTGGAACAGATGTTTTGTTTTTTGTTGATAATATTTTCAGATTTACACAAGCAGGTTCTGAAGTTTCTGCACTTTTAGGACGTATTCCTTCTGCAGTTGGTTACCAGCCTACACTTGCTACTGATATGGGAGCGTTACAAGAAAGAATAACATCTACAAAGGCGGGATCTATAACTTCAGTCCAAGCTATATATGTACCTGCTGACGATCTAACTGATCCAGCCCCAGCAACTTCTTTTGCTCACCTTGATGCAACTACAGTTTTAAGCAGAGCTATTTCTGAATTAGGTATATATCCTGCTGTTGATCCTTTAGATTCAAATAGTAGGCTTATGGATCCGTTAATTGTTGGTGAAGAGCACTACCAAGTAGCTCGAGATGTACAGGGAATACTGCAAAGGTATAAATCTCTTCAAGACATTATTGCCATTTTAGGTATGGATGAACTTTCAGAAGAGGATAAGTTAACTGTTGCTAGAGCTAGAAAAATTCAGAAATTTCTTTCGCAGCCATTTGATGTTGCTAAAGTTTTTACAGGCTCTGATGGAGTTCAAGTACCTTTAGATGTCACTATTGACAGTTTTAAAAGAGTAGTTGCTGGAGAATTTGATCATTTGCCTGAAGCAGCCTTTTACATGGTTGGAGGGATTGACGAGGTTATAGAAAAAGCAGAGAAACTTGAATCAAAAGTAGCATAGAAACTGATATGTCTGAGGAATTATTTAATTTTGAATTAGTCACCCCTGAGAAGGTTATTGTGTCAGATTCTGTTAGTTCTGTGAGTATTGCTGGGGTTGAAGGTGATATGACAATATATGCAAATCACTCACCAATTGCAACTGCTATTAGACCTGGTTATATCGATATAAATTCAGGCAGTAAATCTGAAAGGTATTTTCTAACTGGAGGATTTGTTCAAATAACTGGTAGTGATGTAGTTGTTCTTGCAGAAAAAGCTTCTTTAGAAAACGAGGTTAATTTGGAGATGATAGATAAGATCATAAATAGAACTAAAAATTCTATGGAAAAAGCAACCGATCTTCAAAGGTGTGTTCTGTCTAAGAAATTAAATGATTTAACAATAATTAAAAACCAACTTTAAATTTTGAGACAATCAAAAAAAAAAGAAATTGGTTTTATATTTTTAACTGTAGTATTGGATATAAGTGGCTTAATGGTAATATTCCCAATAATGCCTGATATACTGCAGGCAGTTGGTGAATTTTCAGTATCTGATGCAGCTATTTGGGGAGGTTTTCTTTACGCTTCCTATGCTCTAATGCAATTTCTATTTTCTCCAATAATTGGAAATATATCTGACTCTTTTGGAAGAAGGCCTATAATATTGATATCCCTTTTTTTAATGTTTATGGATTATCTGATTTTAGGTTTTGCTACATCATTATGGATATTTATTATTGGACGTATGATTGGTGGAATTGCAGGAGGTACAGTACCCACAGCAATGGCATATTTGGCTGATATATCAAATTCAAAAGATAAGGCTAAGAACTTTGGACTCATTGGTGCGGCTTTTGGAATTGGTTTCGTACTAGGACCATTTATTGGTGGAATATTAGGTGAGATAAATTTCAGGTTACCTTTCTTTTTTTCTGCAGCTTTATCTTTGGTAACATTCTTATTATGTTATTGTTTTCTAACAGAGTCTCTAGAAGAAAAAAATAAAAGAAAATTTAAATTAACCGATTTAAATCCGTTCACTTCAATTGTTAAAGCTTTTTTAATGAAAGATTTAAGAACATTTTTTGTATGTATTTTGCTAATTAGTATTGGTCACTGGGTATATCCTTCTATTTGGAGTTTCTGGAGTAAGGAGGTTTTTGGTTGGGGTCCTGGTTTGATAGGTATTTCTTTAGCTTGTTATGGGCTAGGTGTTGCATTTGTACAGGGGTTGATTATTAGACTGAACTATGTGAGAAATATTAAACCACAAAAAATTGTTATTTTCTCCCTAATGGTTGGCAGTCTTACCCTTTTTGGCTTTGGTTCAATTAAAACTGCATGGTTAGTTTTTGCCTTAATCCCAATTGCAGTTTTAACTGAATTAATGAATCCCACATTAGACGGTTTTATTTCAAATAAAGTGTCAGACGATACTCAAGGTTTGCTACAAGGTATACTTTCTAGCATTAATGCAATAACAACAATTTTAAGTCCCTTACTTATGACTTTACTATTTAAAATTGGAGTATCACCAACTAAAGATTATTATATTCCAGGTTTACCTTTTTATTTTGCAGCTATTTTACTTTTAATTTGTATTATTCCTATTTTAAAGGTTATGAACTCTCTTGAACATGCTAAAAAAAGAATAATAAAATAATATAGCATTATGCCTTACGTTTTTTTTCAATATGATATTTAGGGTAGTAAGGTTTGTAGATAGGCCTTAATCTCTCACTATCAAATAAAGAAGACACGGAATTTCCGTTAGCTATATTTAGTAATGCTTGAGCAAATAGAGGCGCTGTTGGAACGATTCTTATTTTATCACTTTTTTTAATTTTTGGAATTATACTTATTGAATCTGTCACAACCAATGAACTCAAGCTTGATTTTTCTATTCTTTCTATTGCAGGATCAGAAAGAACCCCGTGGGAAATATACGCGTGTACCTCAATTGCCCCTTCATTAATAAGCAAATCAGCAGCCTTAACCAATGTTCCTGCAGTATCACAGATATCGTCTACGATTATGCATATTTTATTTTTTACTTCACCTATTACTGTCATTGATGCAATTTCACCAGGTTGGTTTCTTCTCTTATCAACAATTGCAAGGTCAGCATTAATTGTTTTAGCTAAACCTCTAGCTCTAGCCACTCCGCCAACATCTGGTGACACAACCGTAAGCAATTCTTGTCTTTCAAAATAATGAGAGATATCAAGTTCGAAAATTGGTGATGCATAAAGATTATCAACTGGTATATCGAAAAACCCCTGAATTTGAGCAGAATGTAAATCAAGAGTTAGAATCCTTTCAATGCCAGCACCACTCAAAAGATTAGCAATTAATTTAGCACTAATGGGAGTTCTTGCTTTAGTTCTCCTATCTTGTCTAGCATAACCAAAATAAGGAATAACGGCAGTTATCCTTTTGGCACTTGATCTTCTCAAGGCATCAGCAATGATTAGTAGCTCCATTATATTATCATTAGCTGGATTTGATGTAGATTGCACAATAAACATATCTTCATTTCTTACGTTTTCAAAAACCTCCACAAAAATTTCTTGGTCATTAAATTGTTCAACTCTACCTTGAACAAGATCGATTTGTGATCTGCTAAGAGAACTCGCCCAACTTGCGATTCCTTTAGAAAGGGTTAAGTTCGAATTTCCAGATATTATTTTTGGGTGCACTAGCTCACTCATTATTCTTCCTTATTGGTGAAAAGTATTTTTATAGTAGTTAATTATTCCATTACTAAGCAAGCTAAGTATTTTTATTTATCTATATCACAAAACAATTTTTTTTAAAATTATATAATGTATATTTTTTAAAAGTGTTTATTTCAATTCTTATCAGATTTTTCAAAAATGAAATTTGAAATATCAGAACTATCTACGTATTCTTCACTTATTGCAAAATTTTTGACTGAATTTTTTGTATTATGTACATTTTTATTTTTATGTTGGTTTAAATGATGCCAAGAAGGTAAAGGTTTTTTTTCATGAATTAAACGATATGAGCAAGATGTTGGCAGCAAATTAACTATTTTACTTATATTTTTTGGTGATAATACCAAACAATCTTTTCGTTTCTTTTCTCTTTCCCCATAAACTTTACAAGAACATTTATGAATATCCAAAAATTTGCATGCTATACTAGTATAAATAGGCGCACTTTTTTTTGTTTTTTTGAACTTGTTTAGGCAGCATTTTCCACATCCATCACATAGCGCTTCCCACTCGTCTAGGCTTAAATTGTTAAGCGGTATATTTTTCCAGAATTTTTTTCTCATCTTTCAGCAATTCATTATTATTGAGATTATTAATTGCAATCTTACAGTCTTTTTTCATCTGTAATTTAAGTTTTTCTATTGATTCGTATTTAATCTCGTCTCTTTGAAATTTAACTAATGAAACTATTACTTTTTTATTATAAATTGATTTTGAAAAATTAAATATATGTACTTCACAATTTGCTTCATTTTCTCCAAATGTTGGTTTTGTCCCTATTGATGCTACTCCTTTATATATGTCCTGAAAATCTGATGAAAGCACTTTTATAATACATGTGTAGATACCATACTTTGGCACAATTACATCTTTTAATTGTAGATTTATTGTAGGAAAACCTAATTCACGTCCTCTTTTGTCTCCTTGAACAACAAGACCGTAAATTTTATGAAAATAACCAAGCATCTTGTTCGCTCTATCTAATTTTCCTTCTGTAAGGGCATTTCTAATCACTGTGGAAGAAATTTTATCTTTTACAAATTTTTTTAAATCCAAAGAAAATACGTTAATATTATATTTTTCTCCAAGAGTTTTCAGAAAATTAACATTACCACTTCTCTTATGCCCAAAACAAAAATCATTTCCTACAATTATTTGTTTAACACCTAATTTGTCAAATATAATAGATTTTACAAATTGTTCAGGAGAGAGTATTTCTATACTTTTATCAAATTTTAATTCAACTAAAAAGTTAACATTTAATCTTTCAATCATTTTATACTTTTGTTCCTTTGAAGTAAGTTTAAAAGGAATTTGATTTCTTTTAAAATAGTCTCGAGGATGTGGATCAAAAGTTAAAATGCCAAATCTATTTGATAATGCTATTTGAGAACATTTTTTAATTATTTTTTGATGACCCAAATGAACACCATCAAAATTACCTATTATTATAGTAGATAGTTTTGTAAATTTTTTCGCATTATTTAAGTCGCGTATAATTTCCATTATATTTTCTAAAACCTCAAGACTATATATTACTAATTTAGATAACCAATTGAAACAGTTGGAAGAATATTATTTTTTTTGAATAATTCTTCCAGTCTTTTTTTGTTAGGTAACTCAAAATTATTTTTCATTCCAAGTTCAGGACCTGACAATCCACCGCAAACAAAGAGAGTATCTAGTTTCTCTTTTTTTCCACCTAATATGTCGGTATTTATACCATCTCCTATGCATAATATTTTAGGAGTTTTAATATTATGTTTTTTTAATTTTGAATAAGCTAAACTATATATTTGTTTATGTGGTTTGCCACAATATATACTATTACCACCAGCTTTAGTAAATGCAGCTGCAATTCCACCAGCACACCATACTCTTATAGCTCCCACATCTACAAAAATATCTGGATTCACACAAAGAAGATTCAGCTTCTTATTAACGCCATGCTTTATTATGTCTTTATAATTTTCTGGTGTTTCAGTAAGATCATTAAATAGTCCCGTGCATACTATACCTTCAGCTGAAGTGAGTCCAACTCTCTCGATATTATTTTTAAATTTTATATCTCTAGGAAGATCAGTAAAAAAGCTTAAGTCCCTCTCTGGTCCTAAATGAAATACTCTTGTACCGACGTCTCCGGAGAGCATGCTATTTTGAGCTGCATCTCCTGAAGTAGTAATATCATTATAGTGTTCATCAAAAATACCTAAAGAAGATAAGTGAGCTTTAACAGCTGATTTTGGTCTTGGAGCATTTGTTAGTAGCATAACAAACCCACCATCCATTTTAAATTCAATTAGAGCGTTTAGTGCTTTAGTATAAGCTTTCTTTCCATTATGAATACATCCCCAAATATCGCAAAATACCACGTTATATTCGCTAGATATTTGTTTTAAATGTTTAATTACTTTTACCATTATTAAGATGTTCTTTAAATTTGAATTAAAAACATAAAATTTGTTATAAAAAAAAAAAAAAGGATATAAAAGCTCATTTTTTTATTTATTTATATTGACTTAATAAAAATTTTACATAAGTAAGTATTGTTAGCACTTAATGACGGAGAGTGCTTTTTTTTTTGATCCGTCTTAACTTTAAAAAAGGGAGCGTTATAATATGACATTTAAACCATTACATGATCGTGTAGTTGTTCGTCGTGTTGAGAACGACGAAAAAACTTCAGGAGGTTTGATTATACCTGACTCTGCTCAAGAAAAACCTGCAGAGGGTGAAGTAGTTTCAGTAGGAAATGGTGCTATTGATGAAAAAGGTAATCGTATGCCAATGGACGTTAAAGCTGGTGATAGAATACTTTTTGGCAAATGGTCTGGTACCGAAGTAAAGATTAACGGTGAAGATATGTTAATCATGAAAGAAAGTGATATACTAGGCATTATGGCTTAGTTTTTTTTAATTATATTTAGGAATTTAATTATGGCAGCAAAAGATGTAAAATTTAGTACTGACGCTCGTAACAGAATGATGCATGGTGTAAATGTATTAGCGGACGCAGTAAAAGTTACTTTAGGTCCAAAAGGAAGAAATGTAGTTTTGGATAAATCGTTTGGGGCACCAAGAATTACAAAGGATGGTGTTACTGTAGCTAAAGAAATCGAACTTGAGGATAAATTTGAGAACATGGGTGCTCAAATGGTCAAAGAAGTCGCTTCGAAAACAAATGATACTGCAGGTGATGGTACAACCACTGCAACGATTTTAGCCCAATCAATTGTTCGTGAAGGACTAAAATCAGTGGCAGCTGGAATGAATCCTATGGATCTGAAAAGAGGTATTGATACAGCAGTGTCAGCAGTAGTTGATGCAATTGCAAAACAATCAAGACCAGTAGCAAATAGTGATGAAGTAGCTCAAGTTGGTACAATATCAGCTAATGGAGAATCTGAAATTGGTAAACAAATTTCTGATGCTATGCAAAAAGTTGGAAATGAAGGTGTAATTACTGTCGAAGAAAACAAAGGTTTGGAAACAGAAACTGATGTTGTCGAAGGTATGCAATTTGATAGAGGTTACTTATCACCATACTTCATAACTAATTCAGAAAAAATGACAGCAGATCTTGAAGATTGTTTAATTTTGCTTCATGAGAAAAAACTTTCTTCACTCCAACCAATGGTCCCACTTTTAGAATCAGTTATCCAATCTAGTAAACCATTACTTATTATTGCTGAGGGTTTAGCTAGAAAGATTGTTAACAAAGAAATTCCAAAAGTTTTAATTAATACTACAATTTTTTCACTTGATATGGGAGCTCTTTTAGCAGGTACTAGGTACAGGGGTGATTTCGAGGAACGACTAAAAAATGTTCTGAAAGAATTAGAAGAACATAAAGACTCGATCTTTTTCATTGATGAAATTCATACTGTTATTGGAGCTGGGGCTACTACTGGTGGAGCTATGGATGCCTCAAATTTATTAAAACCTTCTCTGCAATCTGGAAATTTGAAATGTATGGGTTCAACCACTTATAAGGAATATAGACAACATTTTGAAAAAGACCGCGCGTTATCAAGAAGATTTCAAAAAATTGACGTAGAAGAACCAACCCCAGATCAAGCAGTTAAAATTTTAAACGGTTTAAAACAATATTTTGAAGATCATCACGATACTAAATATACAGGTGAAGCAATTCAAGCGTCGATAGATCTTTCAGTTAAGCATATACATGATAGAAAGTTACCTGATAAGGCTATTGATGTAATTGATGAAGCTGGGGCAGCTCAAATGATATTACCTGAGAAAGAAAGAAAGAAAATTATTGGTATTAAGGAAATTGAAAACGTTATTGCAAAAATTGCTAGAATACCTCCAAAGAGTATATCAAAAACAGATGCAGAAATATTAAGCAATTTAGATAAATCTCTAAAGAGAGTAGTATTCGGCCAAGACAAAGCAATAGATTCCTTAACCTCTGCGATAAAAATGGCTAGAGCTGGTTTAAGAGAACCTGAAAAACCAATAGGAAATTATTTGTTCTCAGGACCTACTGGTGTTGGTAAAACTGAAGTAGCTAGACAATTAGCTGATTGTCTTGGTGTTGAGTTAATTAGATTTGATATGTCAGAATATATGGAAAAACATGCCGTATCAAGACTAATTGGAGCACCTCCTGGATATGTAGGGTTTGATCAAGGTGGTATCCTCACTGACAAAATAGATCAGCATCCGCATTGTATTTTACTTTTAGATGAAATAGAAAAGGCACATCCAGACATATTCAATATTCTTCTACAAGTTATGGATCACGGAAAACTAACAGACCATAATGGAAGAACTGTAGACTTTAGAAATGTAGTTCTAGTTATGACTTCAAATGCTGGCGCATCAGAACAGGCCGCAACTGCTATGGGTTTTGGAAGAGACAGAAGAGATGGGGAAGATACAAAAGCTATTGAAAAAATATTCAGTCCTGAATTTCGAAATAGGTTAGACTCAGTAATAAGTTTTGCAACATTACCAATGCCTGTTATCATGAGGGTTGTAGAAAAATTTGTCTTACAATTAGAAGCTCAACTAATGGACAAGAATGTTACATTTGATTTAACAACAAAAGCATCAGAATGGCTAGCGAAAAACGGTTATGATGAAAAAATGGGTGCAAGACCATTATCCAGGCTTATCCAGGAAAAAATAAAGAAACCTTTGGCTGAGGATATCCTCTTTGGTAAATTAAAAAAAGGGGGTGTTGTGAAGGTATATGTTAAAAATGATAATATTTTCTTAGAAATTTCCCCACCAGAAAAACCTAGGATTTCACAAAAGAAACCTCCATTACTAGCAGCAAAATAAACTAATATATTTGTTTATCGCTCAGTTAACTTAATTTCTATTCTCCGATTTCTTGCTAAAGCTTTTTCGTTTTCACCTTTATCAATAGGTTGAAACTCACCAAACCCGGTAGCTGCAAATCTTTTAGCAGGTAACAGTTCTTCTGAAATAAAATATTTGACAACTGACAAAGCTCTAGCCTGACTTAATTCCCAATTATCAGTAAATTCTCCTCCATTAAGGAATTTGGTTTTATCAGTATGTCCATCTACTCTTAAAATCCAATCTATTTCTTTTGGTATTTCTTTAACTATTTTTCTAATTACCTTAGCCATTTGAGAAAGCTCGAATAGACCCTTTTCTTGCAACTCATCAGAACCTAAATCAAAAAGAATTTCTGAAGGGAAAACAAATCTATCTCCAACAATTTCGATACCTTTGTTATTACCTAAAATTTGTCTCAAATTTCCAAAAAACTCTGATCGATAATTTTTTAATTCATTAGCTTCATCCTCTAACTTTTTTATTCTTTCTGCCTCTAAAACAGCATTCTTTTTTTGTTCTATTACAACTTGTGCCAAAGCTGAATTGAGTTTAGAACCAAGATTTTCAACTTGAGCATTAGTTTCTTTATCTTTTATTTCAAACTGATTTAACAATACTTTTAAATCATTTAACTGTGATGCTAGTGATAAAGTTTCTTGATTTAAATATTTAATTTTATCCAAAGAAATTTGTTTTTGGTTTTCACTTTTTAAAAGTTGGGACCTCAAGTTTTGTAGTGACATTTCTCTTAACCGTAAAAGATCTGATAAATCAATTATCTTTTCTCTTATTTCATTATTTTCATTAAAAAGACTTAGATTCTTTTCTTCTAGTATGGCCATAGCTTTTTCTGAACTTGCAATTATTTTCAAATTATCAATTGCTCTTTTTCTTTCTTCTTCTAATGATAGAGTTGCAAATTCTAATTCTTCCCTTGATTCATTTAATTTTTTTCTAAGGTTTTTCAAAGCAAGTTTTTCAATTAATATATTTTTTTCAGTTTCACTCAATTTTCCTTTATTGATTTTTAAATCTTCTTGTAACCTTTTTATTAGTATATTAGATAGGATTAATTCTTTTTCTTTCTCAGAAATTATTTTTTCCTTTTGAGTTATATTTTTTTGGAAATTTTCTTTTTCTTCAGAATTTTTAACTACCTCTTCTTTGAGATCAGCAATCGTAGATTCTAGAATAATGTTAAATTCTTTTTGGGAAGAGACAACCGATTTTGTCTCATCAAGATTTTCATAAGCTAATCCTAATGCTATTTGGCTTCTACTCAATTTAAATTCTAATTCATTCTTACTTTTTGAAATTGAATTTAAGTTTTGTTTAAGATCTTCTATATATAATTCAAGTGCTTCCCTCTTTGCAGCAGCTAACCGAGCTAATTCCACTTTCTCATCAATTTCTTGCCTTGCTGAAGCTAAAGCTAATCGAGAGGCTTCTAATCTAGAAACTTCTTCTTTAATACGATTATCTTTTTGAGTAATTTCAGATATGAGCTGAGTTCTTCTGGCTATTAAACTTGCTACTCTAATTTCAAAATCAGAAATTTTAATATTAGCTAAATCTAAATTCTTGAGAGCACTGGTAAGTTCTAAAGACTTACTTTCATTCAGAACTTTTTGCTCCTCCAAACTTTTATTAATCGCTAAGTTCATTGCATTTAAATTTTTATACTCTTCCTTTTGTAAGCTTAAGTCTGCTATTAAATTCATAACTTCATTTTCAAGTTTTGAAAGTTCTGTTTCCTGACCTGAAATCTTTTCTCGAAAAACAGATTGTATTATCATAAAAATTGATAAAACAAACATTAAGACTAAAAGAAGGGCTGTCATTGCATCTACAAATCCTGGCCATATATTAGTTGTGAAACGACTGCCAGAACGTCTAAGTAATGCCATATATTTTACTCTGATTTATTTTCATTGGTTGAATTAGCTAATCTCAATATCGCATTTGACAAAATTGTAAAATCTTCTCTTAATTCAGATAAATTATCCTGTCTTCCAGTTGTTAATTCATTAAAAATTTTAGCCAATTGGATATCCATATTCCTCACTCTTGACCTAAATTCACTCTCAGAATTTTTTTCAACTTCAACAAAATTGCGAATTAGATTAACCAAATTATCTTGATTTTTAATTAAAGAACTTAAATCGGTTTCATTGTAATCATCATGATTTGAAGAAAAATTAACACCTTCTTTCCCATTCAAAATTAATCTCTCAATAGATTTTATTAGTTCATTTACTTGATTATGGTTATTAAAGGACTGGTTTCCCTGATTTTCTAAAAGTTCAATGAGATGATCTAATTTGCTATCAAAAAAGCTGTTGCTGAATTCAGAATTTGGCGTTGTATTGCTAGAGAGATCCATTTCATAGGAATTTTGACCAATTTTACTTATGGATGAAAGCCATTCTTCTAATTCCATGTAAAAACGATTTTGACCATGGCCAGCGAATAATTCCAAAAGTCCAACAACTAAACTTCCAGCTAACCCTAATAGAGAAGAAGCAAAAGCCGTACCCATCCCCCCCTAGTTGAGATTCTAATCCAACCATAAGACCTTCAAAAACTTCTAAACCTGATTGCCCTTCTTTAGGAGCAAGAGATTTTATAGTTTCTACAACAGCTGGTACTGTAGTAGCTAAACCATAAAAGGTTCCTAATAAACCAAGAAAAATTAAAAGATTAACAATATATCTTGTAATATCTCTAACTTCATCAAGTCTAGTTGCAACAGAGTCTAAAATAGATCTTGCAGATAGTGGATTTATATTTTTTCTCGATTTTTTATCTCTTAATAAAGCTTCTAGTGGGGCTAATATTCTTGGTGGTTTTGCAATTTCATGGCCAGGACGTTCTGAAACAAAGCCTTCTATCCAATAGACACTACTTACTAATATAAATACTTGCCAAAAGCAGGCTAAAACACCAAGTATAAAAACACCAATTATCACTCCATTTAAATAAGGTGAAGACAAAAATATGGGAGCAACTGCAGGAAATAAAAGATAAGCAATAAAAAAAACACAAATTAATATAAAAATCATTAAGCCTGTTTGTCTGGTAGGTTGACTAAAGACAAAATTTTTTGTTTCTTGCAAATTTCTTATCTTCATAATTTTTTTATGAAATGTTTATTTGGTAATTTTAGTATAATTAAATCATAATGTAATTAAAAATAAATAATAGCTAGATTTTTAGAGATTTAAAATAATGATAAGAATAATTTTTGGATTTTTTTTATTTTTTATAGTTTTAACGTTTGTGATTTGGTTATCAATGGCCAAAATTCAAGAAAATTATATAAAAGATTTAATAACTAATAATTTAGAAGAAAAATATAAGATAATTTATACTATAAATACTACTGGTTACCCAAATAGGCTAGATACTTCAGTCAATAATATAGAATTGATATCTAAAGATAACTTTGAATTAGTTGGTATTAAAAGTTTTCTGTTTATGTCTCTAATTTATAATAAGGAAAAATATATTATTTCAATTAGGCCTCCAGTTAATATTAATATTGGTACTAATTTGTTTGTAATTACTGAAGGAGTAATGAATGCCAGTATAGAAAAGTCAAATGATGATTTTTTTCATAAATTGACTATTCACGGAGTAAAAATAAATCTAAAGTTAAATGACAAACCATTTTTAAAAGTTGAAGATTTAATCCTAGCAACTAGGACTAAACATTCTGAAATTAAAGATAATAATAAAGAATTTTTTTTAAAATTACAAAAACCTATTCTTCATAATCATTATAGCGATGAGAAACCGGTCTTTAATTATAAGTTTTCATTAGATCATTTTAAAAAACTAGAACTACCTCAACTTATTAGTCAAAATGATTTATTGACCAAAATTTTTAATTACAACTATGGAAGTATTGAGGTAAACAATACTAATATAAATTTAGAAAATCAAATTTCTAATATTGCAAAATACTTTGATAAATTAATAAAGAATTAAAATAATTAAATTATTCTTTTCGGCCAAAATTAGGTTCCGCTGTATCTTGACCTGCACTTATAATACTTCTTCTAATTTTTCGTGTCCTTTCGAAATATTTTAATAAATATTCACCATCTTTTTTTCTAATAGCTTTTTGAAGTGTAAATAACTCCTCTGTAAATCTACCTAAAATCTCAAGTGCTGCATCCTTATTGTTTAAAAAGACGTCTCTCCACATAATTGGGTCAGATGCTGCCAACCTCGTAAAGTCACGAAAACCAGCAGCTGAGTAATTAATTACCTCCGAGTTTGTAACTTTAGAAAACTCATCCGCAACTCCCACCATGGTAAATGCTATTAAATGTGGGGCATGGGAAGTAACTGAAAGCACTAAGTCATGATGTTTTGCATCCATTTCTACAACATTGCTGCCTAATTGTTCCCAAAAAAATTTTACTTTTTTAATTATTTCAATAGGCACATTTTTAGAAGGTGTTAAGATACACCACCTATTTTCAAATAAGCTGGCAAAACCAGCTGAAGGACCAGAATTCTCAGTACCTGCTAAAGGATGCGCTGGAACAAAAAATACACCCTTTGGAAGTTTTTTTTGCACTTCCAAAATAACACTTTCTTTTACAGATCCAACATCAGTTACAATTGCAGATTTTGATAAATATGGAGCAATTTTTTCCATAGTATCACCCATTGCTCCAACAGGCACACAGAGAATAACTAAATTGGCTTCTTTGATACAGTCTTCATAATTATCACATACTGTACAAAAATTTATTTTTCTGGCCTCTTCTCTTGTTTTTTTTGTTCTTGAATAACCTGTTATTTTAATTCTATTTTTTTTGCTTTTTATATTTAGTGCAATTGAAGATGCAATTAATCCCAATCCCACTAATGCGATATGATTAAAGTCCATTATCTAACTCCAAGAATTTTTGGATATTTTTTTTAACTAATTTACACTCATCATTTGTGCCTACTGTAATTCTGAGTGATTTACTGAGACCATAATCAGTAACTTTTCTAACGTATATATTTTGATTTTTCAAAAAACTAAATGCTTTATTTGCTTGGTTCTCAGAATTAAAGTCAACTAACAAAAAATTAGCTTTTGAATCGGTTATTCTCAATCTAAGATCTTTTAACTCTCTAGACAACCATTCTCTATTCTTTAAATTTTCTACTAAACAATCTCGAGTATAATCAACATCCAACACTGCAGCTACTGCTGCAGCTATTGCAGGTGAAGAAATGTTAAAAGGCCCCCTAACTTGATTTATTATTTTTGCAATCCAACTAGAAGAATAACTCCAACCTACTCTCAATGCTGCAAGACCATATATCTTGGAAAAAGTTCTTAATATTATTAAATTATTATGATTATTTACTAAAGAAAGTCCAGCATCAAAATTTTCAATGTATTCAGCATAAGCACCATCTATTACCATTAAAATATTATCTGATAATTTATCTAAAAGATATTTTATTTTGCTATCATCTATAAATGTTCCAGTTGGATTATTAGGATTAGCCAAAAAAACAATCTTCGTTTTATTATTACATTTTTTAAGTATATTATCTACATCAGCAAACCTATTAGTTTCTTTTGCTTTGATAGGGATAGCACCTCTTAATGATGCTGAAATTCTATACATAGCAAAACCATGCTCTGTATAAACTACTTCATCATTAGGAGAACAGAAACACTGACAAATGAAGCTTATAAGTTCATCAGAACCAGCACCACAAGTAATATTTTCAAAATCTATTTTATATATTTTTGATATCGCTTTCCTTAGTTTTTCATGACTAGAAGAAGGATAATTATTAATTAAATCAAATGAGTTCCCCAAAGCTTCCATTGCTGATTTACTTGGACCAAAAGGATTTTCATTTGAATTTAATTTTATAATTTTTGAATCAAGTAAATTTGGTTGTTCACCACCAATATAAACTGGGGAACTCATAATTCCAGGATTAGGTAACAACTTGAATTCTTTTTTTTGCATAATGACCTATTTTAATAACTAAATTAGAGATTTGATTATATTGTTTATAAGCTCTATATGACCTTTTTTAATAAATTAAAATATAAATTTGTTACAAAGTAATAGATATAATTTTTTAAAATTTCATGTAAAGGTCAGTGGATCAACATCAATTTTTACATTTATAAAAGAAGGACATTTTCTTTGCTCTATTATTTGACTGAGTAATGATTGAATAGCAATTTTTTTTTCTACTTTTAACAAGATTCTTATTCTGTATTTATTCCTTATTTTAGAAATTTTAGCATCTGCTGGTCCATAAATCTCAATATTTTTTATGTTTAGGGAAAATATATCCTTAGCTAACTGTCTTCCAAAGTTTAAGGCTAATTTGTGATTAGATCCAGATATTATAATTGCTATCATCCTTGAAAAGGGTGGTACATTTGCTGCTTCTCTCATTTTACTTTGAAGATTAAGAAAATCCTCATCATTTTCATTGCATATAGCATGCATAACTTCGTTTTCAGGAAAATAGGTTTGA
>CACFXF010000039.1 GCA_902570265.1 uncultured Alphaproteobacteria bacterium
TTTCAATATCTTCCTCACTGAGTGCTTTTATCCCTTTTGAAAAAATTTGATCAATTAATACTTTACGAGATTTATCTATTGATATTATTTTATCATAGTCATCAATTTTTTTGGCTAACAAAATTTGATTTGATAAATTTTTTAAATTTTCTATTAAATTTTGCATTTTTAATTACTTGTAAGCTTTGACCATGAATTTTTAATTTCAATTATACTAGTAAGTGCAGTTAAACTTTTATTGATTGTTCCATTTCTTAGATCTTTTATTAGATTTAATCTAAGAAATTCATATAATCTAAAGAGATCGTATGCAACTTGCCCACCTTTATCCAAATCTAAACTTGACTGTAACATATAAATAACTGAAATTGACCTAGAAAAATTTTTAGATCTATTTATGACATCTCCTGATTTTATTGATATATTCTTATGAAAAGATTTTACTGATTTGATCAATTCTTCCATAACCAAGATAACTACTGTTTCAGGATCTCTAGCTTCAACAGCACCAAACATTTCAGTCTTCTTGTAAGCTTTTGCAACCTCTTTAAATTTCATATTTGTCGGTTTCCTTTAAATATTTGATTATTTTGAAATATTATGTATAATTTTGTCATGTTATATGGTAATATAAATTCTTCTAATCAATCAAATTATCAAAGTAGAAGACCTGATTCTGTTAATGTTTCACATCCATCTGCAAAATTGATGCCATCAAGAAATGATACATTAATTCAAACATTACCAGTAAATGATGTTCAAAATTCAGGACATCTTAATTATAACAATTATTACGCATCACGTGCAAATAAAAGGCAATCGCCTAGTACTGTATCAGCTGAAGCTTTTTTAAAATCGAGAATAAGCCTTAGTCCAGTATACTTACATAATGAAATGATAACTAAAATTCAAAATATTTCTGATTTAACAAAAAATCCGCCAAGGTTTAGAGACCAAATAGATCTATTAGCTTAAAAACTTTACAAAGAATCAAAAATTGTTGGCTTTGAAGTCATTAAATCTCCAAACCAGCCAATGCCTTCTTCTTCTTTAGCTTCCCAACCAGCAGGAACTTCTGTTGTTAATCCTGAACGAGCACTAAACACAAAAGCCTTAAATAAAATAACTGCCTTTTCAGCACTATAATCTTTAGTTTTTAAAGGAGAAAATTCGTCAACAAATAAACCAGTTAATTTCCTAGGTTTGTTATTTGCATGAAATTTAATTCGCTTATAAATATAGGAATCTATATAATCAATAGCAGTTTCTCCAGCTTCTATTTCGCTTAAGAATTCTAAAATCTTGGTTGCAGATTCTTCAAATATTTCTGATTTTATTTCTGTATAGTGCTCATTAATTCCGTTAGAAAATTGATTAGCAAAGACAGTAATTGGTGCATTACCGGATAAAAATCCGCCAGCTACACCTGCTACACTAGCACTGAAGACCCATTCTGGACAAAATTTTGCCATTAATTATGCTCTTTTTTAAAAATTGATTAATTTTTAACATTATCACATAACAAAAATGGGTCTACAATATTTTAAATAAAAAAACTTAATAATTTAAAATAGGGTATCTTTATTTCTATTTATTAGTCGAAATGGAACTCCACGCATCAACTAATGAGGTAATTATTGAAATTACAGTTTCTAATTCATATTCCTTATCTTCTTTTATGATTAAATGTAACTGATTTAAACTATAATCATAAATTTGTAGAAGATTTTTTGCTATTTCACCACCTTGATCAAAATTGAGACTTGATTTTAATATCTCAATAGCCGCTACTGATTTAGCAGCTTCTAATCCACCTATTTTTTGATTTTGATCAAGCTTACTTCTTATAAGTAATAAGTTTTTTTTGAGATCTTGAAAAGTTAATTCTATTAATCTGTGAGGAGTAGCATCCTCAATTTCGGATAAATTTGTTTCTTTATAGGCATTTAGTGCTGATTGAACATTCATTTCTTTCCTCCAACTTGATACATTTAATAACGACTATAAAAAAATTTATTTAGTTAACTTTATTAATTTTTTTTTTTTTTTTGACGTAATTTATATATTTGAAATCAAGAAAATTGGCATAATTTTTGCAAATAACCATGATTTAGATTTTGAATGGAAAACATTTGTCTGTAGATTACCTAAGCATATTAAATCAAAAAGGGTCTGGCCTTAATATAACTCAAATTGTTGATAGTTTGGTGGAAGCCGATACTGTTCCCAAAAAAAATATGCTTGAAGAAGATAAAACAACCAAGCAAACTGAGATTTCAGCATTTGCAAGTTTAGCAAGTGAATTAAATTCATTAAAATTTGATCTTTCAAGTTTTGCAGATTCTAATAAGTATGTTCCAAGTAGTGGGAATTCAAATTTGGCAATTCGTGTTTCAGATAATTCCACTGCAACAGACTTTTCATCCGATGTAACAGTAAATTCACTTGCATCTCAGCAAACACTTGAATTTTCAGGTTCTTCACCTTTTCTTTCACCTACTACAAGTATCAATACTGGTACTTTGACTTTGAATTTGGGTACTTGGTATTCATCAACAGGATCATTCGTAAATAAATCTACACCAGTTACTTATACAGTTAATGTTAACTCTAGTAATAATACACTTCAAGGACTAGCTTCCTCTTTAAATGCTTTATCTGGAATTTCAGCGTCAGTACTGCAAACATCTGCAGGGGTATATTCTCTGGTAGTAAAGTCACCTATGGGTGCTGATAATGCAATTAGAATTACAACAAGTGATGCTGGATTAAATCAATTCAGGGCTGATCCTACTATTGGCTCAGGAAGTCCAGCACCTGCTACTGCTCAAAAGCAAGCGGCATCAGATGCAGAGCTAGTAGTTGATGGTGTAACTGTTAAAAGAACCTCGAATTCAATAAGTAATATTTTTTCGGGTTATACAATAGATTTGAAAGGCGAAACTGATACACTTACCCCTTCTAATTTTAATGTGAGTTCGTCATTAGACGTTGACTCTGCTTTTAATAATGCAAAAACCTTAGTAGATAGGCTAAATCTTACAAGAACTTATTTTGATGAGCTACTGGATAGAGGTATCGATGATGGAGAAAAGGGGACTCTTTCAGCAGATCCAGTAATGAAAGCAATTTCTAACCAAATAAGAAAACTTACAGAAAATTCTTTAGTCGGATTTGGATCCAATTCCAGATACTTGTCTGAGTTAGGTATCCAAACCAAAAGAGATGGTACACTATTAATAAATGAAAAATCTTTCAAAGAAGCAGTTGAAAATGACCCAACAAGTTATGACGCAATATTTAACTCGTCAATTACTTCAAATAATACTAATTTAGCTGTTTCAAAAACATCTATATCAAAACCTAAAGCAGGTGTTTATGATTATACGCATAGTTCTGGTAATTCATATCTTGGAAATACTAAATTAGTTACGGGAACCGATTCACAAACTGGTTTAACTTATTATTCTGCCACAAGTGGTGATACCGCTGGAATAACTATAATACCTCAGGCAAGTGTATCATCAGCTTTTGTTTATGTTGGGGAGAGCATGCTCGATAAAATGGACACATATATTGAAAATATATTATCCTCCTCTGGTGATATAGAAAGACGTAAGAGTTCGCTTAACAAAGATTTATCGGAAATTGATGATGGACTATTGGATATTAATCGCAAAGTAGATGTCATAAGAGAAAGATATTTAGAACAATTTTCGGCTATGGAGACTGCTGTAACTAGTCTTAAAGGTACTGGTGAGTATTTAGAAAATATGGTCAAAAGTTGGAGTAAAGATGATAGTTAGTAAAGGGTAAACATTTGAAATGTTGAACTTTATTTTATCTGATTTTGAATACAGATTATTGTTTCAAAAAATTATATAGCCATTCTAGGGTGTTCATAAATAGTGGTGAAGTTGCAGTTTCATCACTTAACATAATAATATCGCTTCCTAAATTAATTGAATGTTCTAGGGCAATTATCTCACTCTTTGATGGTTGCAATCTTTTTTGCATGCTTTCTAAGTTTTCTGTAGCCATTATTAAAGGTTTTTTAAAATGATGTGCTTGTGTTGAAATTTCGCAAATTGCTTTATATAAATTTGCTTCACCAACTTCAGCAAGCAAATCTCCCCTATCTATCATGATAAGATCAGAATTTTTTGAAATTTCACTTGCATTATTTAAACCATATAAGTTTTCTATTTTTGAAACTAAAAACTTATCTTTTAGTATATTTCTTATTTTTTTGAGAATTTCACCATTCTGGATGAAACTCAAACCTAATCCATCAAATTGTACTTTTTTTGCCTTCCTTATAAATTCTAGGTATAGTTTTTCCTGAAGGGTATCATCATAAAAACTATTAGGAATATTTAATCCCTTTTTTGGTTTTAATTTGAATGTGTTTTTTGAAATTCCCTGAATAAAATTATTTTTATTTTTTATGTATTGAAACTTAAATAAACCATCAGAAACACTAAACTCCTGAACTCTATTTTTTATCTTTGGTAAAGGTTTGGTAGTTTCAATTGATAAAACTCCTTCTTCATTATCCTGTTTGCCAAAGACAAATTTAACCATTTGATTTTTTTTAATTTGTATATCTTTCAAGTTGTTTGTTCTTGGTTTTAATCCTGGTATATCAAGTAAAATGAAAGATTCGGGGCATATTTCTTTTATTCTTTTTGAAATTTTAATGTGCCACTCCATACTATTATGACTGCCATTAATTCTAAAACAATTTGTAAACTTTGATATATTATAAATTGAATTAATAGAACAAGATTTTGGTCCTATTGTTGCTAATATTTCTGTTTCTTTTTTGGATATTTTCCCAAACGGAAATCTTATGAGATTAAAATTAATATCATCAATTTTTTTTTTTGTGATGCTTTTGAGTTTTCTTTTCTCTTCTAGCCCAAATTTAAATTTGTTGATATGAAGCATTATTTCCTCTTTATTCAATTGAATAATAAGCAAAATTTGTACCACAAATTTATTTTTTAAATCTTATTTAGTATAAAGTTTTAATATTTTGTTTTGACCAATCTTGAACATCTTTTGAAGCGTATTCATAAGTTTTATAACTCTTTAAACAATTTCTTAATTTACTTCCTGATACTTCTTTTAGTTCATAAAAATTATGTTTACAGCTACCTTTAAGTATAATTTTGTTACATGATTTACAAAAATAAGCACCATTATGATATAAAATTTTAATGTTAAATAAGTCTTGATATCTTTTTAGATTGTTTTTTGCTTCTTCTGGTCGGTAGAAATTATCTGATCCAGCATGATCACGACCAACTGAAAAATGACTAAACCCTAACCATTCCCTTATTAATGTATGATGTAAAGCCTCTCTAGGACCAGCATAAAACATATTTGCCCTTAGAGGTATAAATAAAATTCTATTATTAAATCTAGATTTTAATATATTATTATAAATAAATTTAAGTCGTTCTGTATTTAAGTCACCTGGTTTTTTAGGTCCTAGAATTGGGTTTATAACTACGAGGTCACAGTGATCAAGCATCATCTCAATAATTTTTTCATGACCTAGGTGAGGAATATTCCTAGTTTGAAAGGCACCAATAGTTTTATATTTATTTTTTAATTGAGATATTTTAAATTTAGTATCTAAAATTTCTTTTATGTAGTTATCTATAATAATCCTATATTGTGACTTAATTTTATAGTTACTTACAAATAAATTTGTACTATAAGATAATTTAGTTCCAATATATTTTTCACTTTTTTTTCCAAAAATTATATTACTATAATCAGAAAGTTCAATTTTAAATATACTATTTGAATCAAGAATTTCTGGTATATATGGTATAGCAATAGGAATACCTTTTTTTAAGTTTATAAAATCAAAAAATTTTTTTTTGTTGTCAATTTTGTTTTTAGTTAACATACCACTTTCTATACAAGCGATATCTATCAGTGTTCTTTCTATAAAATCACTATCAAATTTTGTTGAACATTCAAAAAACTGTATATTCATATTCAAATAATTTCTAATTGTATTAAAATATTCATAAACTGGTACTAAATCTGTTAATTACGTGAGAGATTATTGTTTCAGTATTTATTGCCTTACAATCTGTAATTTGCAAATCAGAACTAGTTGGTTTTTGAATTTTTAAATCAAGACCTGCAACATTAGTTAATTTTCCTAAAGAGAATTTTCTGTAAATTCCTTTTGGATCTCTCTTTTTTAATTCACTGATTGGAATATCTAAAAAAATTTCATAATAGCCAGGTAGGTGCTTTTTATTCCAGCTATAGATTTCCTTAAACATTCCAATTACTGAAGTAATTACACAGTATCCCTGACTAGCTAGTATAAGACTTAAACGGGAATATTTCATTGCCATTCTTTTTCGTGACTCATTTGTATAGTCTCTATTATCTTTATCCTCTGAAAAAATGCTTCTTATAGTGTCTCCATCCAGTAGTATGCATGGAATTCCAATTTTTTTTAAACTCTTACCTAAATCTTTTGATAATGTAGTTTTCCCAGCTCCAGAAAGGCCTGTTATCCAAATAACACAACCATTATTGATCTTGGAGCTATATATTTTTTCAAATTTCACAACAATAACCTTTAAATCTTAATTAATTTTTTTAAGAAAACCTCCTGGTGCCATGCTTAAAATGAGCCTATCATCTACCGTATTATCTATTTCAAATGTTTCATTAGTTTTTAAAAATTTTTCTATAGCACTTTTAGGTGAATTTCTTTTACTCCACGGTCTATCTTTGGAAAAATCATCGTCCATCTTTTCAATAATAGTATCAAAAACTATGCAGTAACTATTTTGGGAAACCAAAGAACCATATAGATTTAGTTCTTTTAAAACGTGCTCATCAGTATGGTTGCTATCTAAAATAACTAAAATATTTGAGTAATCTTGGGATATTTTCTTTACTTTCTCAAAAGTTTCTAAATCCACACTAGAAGCTTCTATCATAACAATTTTTTCAGATAAAAAATGGTTATTCAATTTTTCTTTGTTATGCTTTCTTATATCAACATCAATTCCAACTACTTTTCTATTATTTTTTATTTTATTAAAATCATTTTTAATATAATTATCTTCCATTTCTAGAAGTGCCAATAGTGAAGCACTCAAACAAATGGATCCACCATGTGCTATCCCTGTTTCTATAATAAGATCAGGTTTAACTTTCCAGATAATTTCCTGCAAAGCTAAAATATCTTGAGGCATTTGGATAATAGGACGATCCATCCATTTGAAGTGGTATGTATATTTGTGTCGCCAAGACTTATTCAACCAATCATCACTTAATTTGACAAATGATTTATCTCTAGCTTGTTTATAACTTTCTTCAGCGCATTCATTTTCAAACAATGTAATTGGATCTAAATTAAATCCTATATTATTCATGTATTAGTTTCCTTTCATTCTTTAAAAAGAAGTTGCAATTATTATTCCATAAGCAAATTAAATTTACTTTTATTTTTTTAAAGCAATCGCAAAAAAGGGCACGCAAATTGCAAAAAAAAAGAAAAAGTAGGTTTGAAAAATGAAAGTAGTTATACTTGCTGGTGGATTAGGAACTAGGTTAAGCGAAGAAACGCATTTAAAACCTAAGCCTATGGTTGAAATTGGTGGTAAACCAATAATATGGCATATAATGAAAAACTTTTCTTCACATGGATTTAATGAATTTATAATTTGTTGTGGTTACAAGGGGTATGTAATTAAAGAATATTTTGCAAATTATTTGCTACATAATTCTGATGTTACTATTAATTTATGTAATCATTCAATTGATATGCACGCTAATCACTCTGAACCATGGAAAGTAACTCTTGTAGATACAGGTGAAGAAACATTGACAGCTGGAAGATTAAAAAAATTATACCCTTACTTAAAAGATGATAAACATTTTTTCTTCACGTATGGAGATGGTTTAAGTGATATCAATTTAAAAAAACTATATAGATTTCATTCTAAGCATGGGAAAAAAGCGACTATGACAGCTATCAAACCGCCTGGGAGATATGGGGCTATAAGTATGTTGAATTGTGGTAAAGTAGAAAGTTTTCAAGAAAAACCTCCAGGCGATGGAGGCTACATTAATGGAGGGTTTTTCGTACTTTCTAATAAAATTTTTGATCACATAAAAACTGATAATTTGTCTTGGGAAGGTAAACCGTTGCTAGACTTAGTTGAGTTAGATGAGTTAATGGCTTTTAGGCATGAGGGATTTTGGTGTGCTATGGATACTTTAAGAGAAAAAAATCATCTTCACTCATTGTGGATGGAAAATAGAGCTCCATGGAAAATATGGTAATATAAGCAATAGATTTTAATAAAAAAAATTTTTGAATATAAATTGTTAATAAATATTAAAGGTCATTGACTATGAATATTTCGACACCCTATCTTAAAGAAAATAATAATGATGAAATCTATATCCCGTTGGCAAAACCTTCTATAACAAAAAAAGAAATTGCTTATGTTAATGAGGCAATGATTAAAGGTTGGGGTGAAAATAAAAGTAAATTTATTGAAAAGTTTGAAATAACTTTTGCAAAAAAAACTGGTGCAAAATTTGCTTTAGCAACATCAAGTTGTACTGGTGCATTACACTTAGGCTTAGAATCCTTAGGAATAAAAAAAGGTGACGAAGTAATTGTACCAGAGAGTACCTGGATTGCTTCTGTAGCACCTATTGTACATTTAGGCGCTAAACCTGTATTTGTAGACATTTTAAAAGATAGTTGGTGTATTGACCCAAAATTAGTGGAAGCTGCGATAACACCTAAAACTCGCGCCATATTGTGTGTTCATCTCTATGGCAATTTATGTGAATTGAATGAATTAATAAAAATTTGCCAAAAGTTTAATATTTCTCTTATTGAAGACTCTGCTGAGGCCTTTGGTTCTAAGTATTTTAATAAACATGTAGGGACATTTGGATCATTCGGCGTTTTTTCTTTTCATGGTAGTAAAACTATTTCTACTGGAGAAGGTGGCATGCTAGTTACTAATGATAGAAAAATTTACGAAAAGGCAAAAGTACTCAACAATCATGGGATCAACAGAAATTTTGATAAACAATACTGCCCTAGTGTGTTGGGGTACAAGTTCAAAATTACAAATATTCAAGCTGCAATGGGATTAGCTCAAATAGAAAGAAGTAAAGAAATTATCCAAAAAAAAATAAAAATTATGAAGTTTTACAAAGATTATTTTTATCACAATAAATTCATTTCCTTTAATATAGAACCTTATGGATATAAAAATAGTTTTTGGATGCCAACTGCTGTTTTTTCTTCATTTTGTAAAGTGAGTATTCCAAGTCTGATTAATGAATTTCAGATTAATAACATTGATGCTAGAAGTTTTTTTTGTCCTCTTAGTTCTTTGAAATTCTTTAAGGAAAATAAAAAAAATAAAATTTCTCGTGATATTTATAGCAGGGCTATAAACTTACCAAGTTTCTATGATATAAATGAAAATCAGCTTTTAAAAGTTTGTAGCATTATTGAAAAAACAATACAAAAATAGTCATATATTAATTTTTAACTTTATCAATCTTAATTCTTACTTCATATTTACTTTTTTTAAAAGAAAACCAACAGCTTGGTTTCCCTTTAAATGTACGAGCTCTTAATAAATTAAAAAGATCTTTTGCTTTATAAGATTTTTCCAAGTCAATTTCACTTTCTAAAAACATTTCTTTTTCTAAATGGAAACTTCCTCCTGAATTTTTAATAGTTTTTGTTATTTTATTAATAAGAATTTTTGGGAAAGTTTTTTTAAAAAGGTTGATACATTCTCTTTCTGACTTTTTGTAAAGAGTTCCCCCATTATCTTCCCAATAAATAGGGATACTCTTTTGAGCAATTATTTCACCCGTATCAATTTTCTCTCTTACTTTATGTAAACTAACTCCATAAGGTTCCTCTTTTCTAATAGTCCAAAAATTTGGATGCTTCCCTTTTGAGAAAGGTAATAAGCTTGGATGTAAATTATAGAAGCCTTCTTTAGATAGACTTAAAGTTTCTTTTTTAATAATTTTAGGCCACCAAAGTAAAAAGCCAAGATCAAATTTTTTTGGTAGATTGTTAATTAAATGATCATTATCGCAAAAAGCAAAGGTCCTAATATTTGCATTTTTGGCCATTTTTGAAATTTGATTGTCTTCATATGTAATGATCAATAAAATTTGATCTTTAAAATCTTTTAAAAGAAACCTAACTAGTTTTTCTCCTACAAAACCATCTGCAAATAAAACTATTTTCTTCTTATTCATATGGAAAACAATTACTTATGATATAATAGAAAAATCTTAAATTTTTTTTTATTACAAAAAAGTAGATAATATAATGTAAAAATACAAATTGAATTGTAATATTTTAATTATTTTTTACTAAAATTAATATAAAATCAAGTATATAGAATTAAGTATCTTTTTAATAAGTTTTAGGCTCTTAACCAGAGTATTTATTTAAATAGCAGGTTCGTTATTTATAAATGATTTTGGGTAATAGCATATTAATTTGTTTTAATTCTGGCATGACATATGCAGAACTTTTTTTAAAATTAAGGTAAAATAGTGATTAAAATACACGAAACTGCAAAAATTTCTATGAATAGTGATATTGAAGATTCTATTAGAGGTTCTTCGATTGAAATTGGAGCTAATTCAACTATTGACAGTTTTGTGAAATTTAAACCCGCTGGTGGCAAGGGCGATATAAAAATTGGTGATAGGGTATATATTAATTCATGTTGTGTCCTTTATTCTGGAAATGGCATTTCTATAGGCGATGACGTGTTAATTTCCGCCAATTGTACTCTTGCTCCTGTTAATCATGAATATACAAATAGGTCAAAAAAGATATCTAACCAAGGACATGCTAGTAGTAAAGGTGGAATAATAATCGAAGACAATGTATGGATTGGGTCTAATTCTGTAATACTAGACGGATCACATATTTGTAGTGGAACTGTTATTGCAGCGGGTAGCTTAGTAAGGGGAAAATGTGAAAGTAATAGGGTTTTTGGAGGTAACCCACTTAGAGAAATAAAAAAAATTTAATTTTCTAATAAATTAAGTAAACTAATTCTAATTTATTATTATAAAGAACTGGTTTTTTAGATGCATTATACTATATTTGGATCAACAGGTAGGATTGGTTCATATTTGAAAAAAAAATTAATTTCAGATGGAAATTCAGTTTTTTCACCATCCAGAAAAGATTATTATTTAGCTCATAAAAATCTTGGTCATGTAATTTATTGTAGTGGGGTTACTAGTGATTTTAAATATAGATCATTTGATACTATTGAAAGCCATGTTTGTTTATTATCTTTTTTGTTAAAGAATAAAAACTTTGAATCATTTAATTATTTATCCTCTACAAGGCTAAATTTTCCCAAAAGGTCTTATATCAATAAAATAAGTCCAAAGTTCTATGGTGGCTGTGAAATAGATATCTATAATGCTTCAAAACTAGCAGGTGAGGCATTATGTACCCAAAGTAATATTTCTAATGTTAAAATAACTAGAATTTGTCATGTGGTAAATCCAAATGATAAAAAAAGAGAAAACTTTTTATCAGATATTTGCGGTCAAGCAAAAAGAGGAGAGATAATACTAAACTCTTCATTAGAAACAAAAAAAAATTATATCCATATTGATGACTTAAGTTTTCTTTTGCGGCTTATTGGTCCATTTGGGAAAAAGAAATTCTATAATATAGGTAGCAACAATTTAATATCTAATAATGAGATAATAAAAAAATTAGTCAAAATTACAAAATGTTCAGTAATTACGAGTAATGATGCCCAAACTATTTTGGAGTCTAAAATTAATATATCGAATTTAAAAAAAGAATTTCATTATCAACCAACGCATAAAAAAGTGTGGCTTGAGAAAGCACTTAAAAAGCTATCAAGATAGAATATTTAAATATTAAACTAAAAACTTTTGATTTTTTATTATAATTTTTTCCACATGGCTTGATAAGCACTTTCGAGTTCACGAACAAAACCTTTCTGATCCATGAGTGGAGAGGCTTCCATTTCTGCTCTCAGGTTCTGACGAATGGTGGATAGTTTTTGGGGATCAGAGGCTAAGGCAACGGCTTTCTCGACATACTCTTCCTCAGAGTTAGCGATCCACTCTGGATGACCTAATGTTGTAAGAATGCTAGCCCCAATTTTTCCTACACTTGGTCGATTAGAATAGGTAATAAAGGGATTACCCATATAAAGATGTTCAATTAGAGTGGTACCAGAATTATGTGGAAAGCAGTCCAAGGCAATATCGATCTGTCGCATACTATCCCAGGGAGGTGTTTTATAATAAAAGTTTAATCGATTTTCAGAAATGCCATATTCTTTAAATTTTCGCATAAAATTACCAGTAGTTTTTCCATCATTAAGAAAATTTTTACTATTAATAATGAGTTTAGAATTTGGTACTTTTGTTAAAATATCAGCCCATGCTTTAATTATCCTATAATTAATTCTAATAGTACGGGTGAGGGTTCCAAAAGTAATAAATCCTTTTGATAGAGCTGGTAGTTTATTGATCTCTCCCATATCTGGTTTGGATTGGTAGCAGCAAAAACTATAATTTTGTTCTAATCGCCAGGGTTGTTCAGAGAAGAGATGTTCACTTCCTTCAGGAACCATTACATTATCTGTGAGAAAGTAGTCAATAGCACTTAATCCGGTGGTATAACCAAATCCAAGCCATGTTAAAGAGATAGGAGTAGGTTTTTGAGCAAACACTTTTAATCGATTATTCTGAGTATGTCCTGCAACGTCGACCAGGATATCTATTCCTAGATCTCGGACCTTCTGAGTTAGTTCATCATCATTCATTTTTTCTGTACGTATCCAATGATCAACATAGCTCTTATATTGCGCAGTAATTAAGTCAGCCTTATCAAGTTCAGCAAAAGCAAAAACTTCAAACTTGTCATGGTTGTGATAGGCGAGGGTTGGTAATAAAAAACTTTGCACAGAATGCTTTTTAAAATCAGGTGATACGTAGCCTATCTTAAGTTTATTCTTTTGAACTTTGGGTTGAGTAAAAGTCATCCACTTGTCCTTATGAGGAAGTCCAAATTTTTTATCTAATTGTTCATAATATTCAAAGATCTCCTCCGCAGTCATATCGGGTGAGTAATTTAAATCAAATAATAAAGTCTCTAAATAGGAAAACGAATTGGGATCTAGTTTTACTGCCAGTTTTCTATGGTGAATAGATTTATTATAATTTCCAATTAAGTTTTGAACCTTTGCAATATTATCATGAATGACTGGACTTTC
Source organism: uncultured Alphaproteobacteria bacterium (assembly GCA_902570265.1). Taxonomy (GTDB): domain Bacteria; phylum Pseudomonadota; class Alphaproteobacteria; order Rhodobacterales; family Rhodobacteraceae; genus CACIIZ01. The sequence continues at coordinate 13,335 of CACFXF010000039.1, forward strand.
TTTATGATCTTTTAGTGCTTGCTCATAATGATATAAAGCTTTATCGTAATCTTTCATTTCTTTGAAGACATTACCAAGATTATTATAAGCTACTGTAAAATTAGATTTGAGGTTTATTGCTTTTTGAATTTTTTCAAGTGCTCTTTTATAATTTTTCAATTTAAAATATAAAACGCCAAGGTTATTATACGCATCTGGGTTTTTTGGCTCAATCTCAATGGATTTTTGACAAATTTTGATAGCAGGTTGAATATCACCCTTCTCTTCATAAACAAGGCTTAGGTTGTTATAGGCTTGCCAAAAGGTAGGTTGAAGTTCGATTGCTTTTTTGTAGTTTATAATAGATTCATTCAAGTTACCCATTTTATTATAGATTTCACCTAGGTTATTATAAATGCTAGCATTTTGGGGATTCAATGAATTTGCTTTTTTGTAATTTTTAATTGCTAAATTTAATTCACCTGTCTTACTATGTATTGCTCCTAAATTATAATGTGCACCAATATGATCTGGATTAATTTCCAATGTCTTTCTATAACTTTTTATAGCTTCCTTAAGGTCTCCTTTTTCATTAAATGACATTCCCATATTACAGTAAGCTTCTGCATAATCTGGTTTGAGTTTGATGGCTTTTTCATAACTGTATAGGGCACTTTCAAAATTTTTATCATAATGAAAAGAGAGACCTAAATTATAAAAAATGACTGGAAGGTTAGGATTAATTTTAATTGCTTTCTTAAAATTCCCTATTGCACTTTTAAATTGGTTTAAAGCTAAGTTTGTTGATCCAAAAATATTATAGAGATCAACTGAATCAGGATAGAGATTAATTAATTCATTTTCCTGTTTTAATATTTCTTCAAATTTGCCTTTATGATATAGTTCTAAAATAGTGTTAAGGACTTCTTTAGTAGCATTTTGATTGTTTAACTTTTCAAGCATTTGTATCTAATACAATAATATTATAGTATATTCACTTCGCAATTATTATACCATTTTAGAAGAACATCTACTTCTAATCATAAAAAGTAATTATTCTTTAACTCTATTGTAATTTAAGTATTAAAAAAATCCATGAATCGGCTTAATCAAATTTTTTAAAAATGTAACTTCCGTCTTTATTAAAAAGTTCAACAGAGGAGTGCCAGAAACTATTTTGTCTACAATGTCCCCATCTCCAATCGGGTATTTTTTTTAGTAAAGCCTTTGATTTTTTTCCCAAAGCACCAGCAAGATGAATTGTAATATTATCTATAGATACTACCTCGTCACAAGCTTCAACAAGTGATGCTAGACAATCAATATCTTTCCAAATATCTAAATTAGGTAATTGATGAATTTTTACTCCAAAATCCCTTTCTATTTCAATTATATCACTATTTACCTCCCCGTACTGTAAATTTACTATGTCAACATTATTTGTATCTAAACAATTTATTAATTTTTTCAGTTCAATATTATGATCTTCACTATTTTCTTTATTCTGCGTAGTAAACCAACTAATACCAACTAAACGCTTTTCTTTTTTATTAATCATATTTTTAAATTTTTTTGATTTAATTCGATCGGGCAAAAGCCAACCACCTGATCTAGTGAAAAAACTATTTTTACTATTTCTAAAAAATTTAGCTAATGAGCTGGTTGATAAATGATAATCATAGTTTTCTTCAGAAACTTTTTCATTTATTGAACAGAATTTTATTTTCTTTGAAAAGGATCTTTCAAAAAGAGAAATTAATCTTGGATCAGTTTGAACAATTAGTTCTTTACAATATTTTTCAAGATTTTGAAAAATTGAAGAAAAAAGTATTTCATCTCCAATTCCTGCTTCTTTCCATAATAATAATCTTATATCTTTATTTTTATTCCATTCTTCTTTTGATGTCTTAAGCTGCCATTTTTTGTATGGATCAATTTTTTTTCTTGATTCATATAATAACCAACCATTTTTAAATTTTTCCAATGATAATAATGCCAGTGCCTTATGGAAATAAGCATTTGGGCTGTATTTATTTATTTCTAAAGCCTTATCACAATATTTAATTGATTCTTTATATTTTCCCTGACTTAATAAAGCATTTGATATATTACAGTAAGCAGTAACATTATTTGGATTAATTTTAATAGCTTTATTAAAAAATTGAATTGCTTGATCAAATTTACCCCTAGTTTTTTTGATAACACCCATATTATTGTATGCATCGGAAAAGTCAGGATTTAAAAAAATTGCATTCTCAACATAAGTTACAGCTTTTTTATAA
>CACFXF010000040.1 GCA_902570265.1 uncultured Alphaproteobacteria bacterium
AATAATTTTATCAAAAATTTGTTTTAGTTCTCCTATATTCCTAAAATGGTCTGACGAAATAGTTTGCACCTTAGCATCAGGAAAAAGTGATACGATTTCTTCTTCTATTCTTTCAACACCAGGTCCAATTTGAATAAATTCTTTTGCACTTCCACAAAATTGACATTTATCTGGATAAGGATATTTAGTTCCACACAAATGACATAGTAAACCATTCAAAAATTTGTGTTCATAAAGATTGCAATCGCATGAATTGCATTTAATTGCTTCATAACATTTTTTTGCATAATAATGTAGGGGAATAACCCCTTCTATTTATAAAAAGTAAAGATTGTTGGTTCCTATGCAAACAATCAGTTATTTTTTCTATAATTTCTTTAGAAACCCAACGATTTTTAGGCAATTCATTATTTCTCAAATCTACTAAACTAATTACTGGTAAGTTTGCATTACCAAATCTTTCTTTAATCGATATGTAATCATATTTTAAATTTTTTACATTTACCCAAGTTTCGATACTTGGAGTAGCAGAAACTAGAATAACAGTAGCCTTAGAATAATAGCCTTTTAAAACTGCCATATCTCGTCCATTATAAAGAGTACCTTCTTCTTGCTTGTAAGACGTATCATGCTCCTCATCTACTACAACCAAACCTAAATTATTGAATGGTAAAAAAACCGCTGATCTTGCTCCAAAAACAAGTTTTAATGATCCATTCAAAATGTTCTTTACAATTGACCTCTTTTGACTGTTTCCAATTCCAGAATGCCACTCAGCAAAGCCATTCTCAAATCGTTTTTTTAAAATTTTATAAAAATTTGAACTCAAACTTATCTCAGGAAAAAGTACCAAAACCTGCTTATTTAATAAAATAGCTTCTGAAATTGCTTCCATATAAATCTCAGTTTTTCCAGAGCCAGTAACCCCCTTCAGTAAAGTAGTTGAATAATTTTTAGATCTAACTTTTTTAATTAAATTTTCAGAAATACTTTTTTGCTTACTTGTTAATGTTTTACTAAATGTTATCTTAGGCAAAGGTAAATTGTCTTGGCTACATTCAGTTTTCTTAATTAATTGTAATTTTTCCAAACCAGCTAAAACACTTTTTGAAACTCCTGTTTCAGCTATAATATCTAATTCAGTTAATTTTTTGTTATGATTGGCCGAGATCATTTTAATTACTCTGTCTCTCGCGGAGGTTAATTTAATTTCTTTAAAACATCCTAACTTATAAAAAAAAGTTTTTTTTTGTTACTTCCAAATTTAAATTAGGGTTTATTGTAAGCCTAACGGCTGTATTAAGGCTAAAAATATTATATTTGCTTATATTAAGTATAAATTCTCTTACTTCAGGGCAAAGTGGAGTAATATTTAAAACTTCATAAATTCTTTTTTTTACAAATAGTTTTTTTTCATTTGAACTTTTAGACCACACTACTCCAATTGTGAACTTATTTTTAATAGGTACTTTTACTATAGAACCAATAACTACCTCACTATTTGGTACTAGATAATCTAAGAACTGTTTACCTTTTAGAACTGTTATAACAGAAACAGTTTCTCCCTTCTTAAATGAAGTGAAATTTTGATTTGATACATTCTTTCTCATGAAATAATTATATTCCTATAAATAAAATATTTGCTATAACTAAGATATATAATTTTAATAAAAAATTAATTTATTGGTAAATATAGTATTCAAGGATTATTTTCTATGGACTTTTTTTTAGACTCAACTGATCTTGAAGAAATAAAAAGATTAAATAATTTAGGTATAATTGATGGATTAACCACAAATCCTTCATTAATCTACAAGGCAAAAACACCTTTTGAAAAGCTAATTAAAAATATTTGTAGTGAAATAAAGGGACCAGTTAGTGTTGAAACAGTGGCTGAAAGTAGCAGTAAGATGATTAATCAAGGTGTTAGGCTTTCAAAAATGGCAAAGAACATTGTAGTAAAATTACCAATGACTTGGGAAGGAATAAAAGCCTGTGTAGAACTTTCAAAAATTAATATTAATACAAATGTCACCTTATGTTTCTCAACATCACAAGCAATTTTAGCTGCAAAAGCTGGAGCAACTTATGTAAGCCCATTTATTGGAAGATTAGACGACGCAAATTTAGACGGAGTTCAATTAATAAGAGAAATAAAACAAATTTATTCTAATTTTAATTATGAAACAAAAATATTAGCAGCTTCTATTCGTACAAAAAATCATGTATCTCAGAGTGCCATTGCTGGTGCTGATGTTGCCACAATTCCACCTAAAGTTTTCGACACTTTAGTAAATCATAACCTTACTGATCAAGGACTAGACATTTTTAATTCTGATTGGAATAAATCTGGTCAAAAAATACTTTAAAGAAAAATTTACAAATTGTTAAAAACCCCTAAAAAAATTTCTTCAAAATTAAAAAAAGCTCTAATTGAAAACCCTCATTGGATTTTGAATGATTTAGAAATATTAGAGCAACTAATAGCGTCAGAAAAAAATAAAAATAACGGAAATATTGTGGATTTAAGGGACATATTCTTAAAGAAAACAAAGTCACAACTAGAAGACCTGTCTAAATTACATACTCAAACAATATCTGCTGCCTATGAAAATTTTTTAGGTGCTAGCAATCTTCATAGATGCATTATTAAAATATTAGAACAAAAAAATTTAGAAAAATTAATCGATATTCTTACTTCAGATATAAAAAAAATACTTCAATGCTCAGTGTTAATATTATTGTTTTCTAGGAGAGAAAAAGTAGTTTTAAATAATCCATATTTCATAAATATAAAAAATGAAGAAATAAAAAAAATTATAAGGTCTGCAAAATTGACGAAAAAAAAACTAACTCGACTTGAAAGTAATTCAAAAAAATTTTATGCCAATAAAATACTTAACGGGAGCTTCCCAAAAATTTGTTCTGAAGCAATGATTTCATTGTGTACATATTCTGAAGATTATAATGCAATTTTAATTCTTGGATCATCAAATAAACTTTTTTTTAGTGAAAAAAACAAAACAGACTATCTGGACATTTTAGCAAAAGTTATTTCTATCCAATTGAGCAATCATATATCTGCGTTAAGAAAATGATTTATAAATATAATAGAATATCAGAAGCAGGACATAGGCTTATTAAAGATTGGAAAAAAAATGCCCAAAATTTTAGAAAGTTAAGTGATTCCTCAATTTGTTCCTATTCTAGAGATATAAAATTTTTCTTATCTTTTATAGAAAATTATGAAAATAGTAAAATTTCAATTACTATACTTGAAAATATAAAAACTAGAGATTTGAGAGCGTGGCTTTCTCATGAAATTAAATTAGGTACGAGCTCTACAACCTTAAGACGGTACTTATCTTCAGTTAAGGATTTTTATAACTGGCTAAACGAAAAAAAAAATCTTAATAATAAATCAATTTTTAATGTAAAGATTCCTAAAAAAGATAATAAACTTCCCAGACCTATAGAAGAAAATTATATTCTCGATATTCTTTCTTTAATTGCAAAAAACAATAAAAAACCTTGGATAGCTGCAAGAAATATCAGTGTTATTTCATTATTGTATGGATGTGGACTTAGAATTTCTGAAGCTTTAAATCTAAAAAGAAAGGATTATCCTTTTAAAGGAATTTTAAAAATTACTGGCAAAGGTGGTAAAGAAAGAGTAGTACCAGTTGTCCCTTTTGTTGAAGTCTGTGCTGAAAAATATTTAGATTTGTGTCCATTCAAAATGGAAAAAAACGATTTTTTATTTTCAGGCATCCAAGGAAACCAGTTAAGCGCAAGAATTATACAAAAAGAAATTTTATTTTGTCGAAAACAATTAGGACTTCCTGAAACGGTAACCCCTCATGCATTAAGGCATTCATTTGCAACACATTTGTTATCAGCAGGAGGCGACTTAAGAACTATTCAGGAATTATTAGGACATTCCTCTTTATCTTCAACTCAAATTTATACTAGTGTTGACCCTAAAAGACTTATGAAGGTTTATAAAGAAACTCATCCTAAAGCTTAATAATTATATTATTATGAATAATTCAGAACTTCATTACACCTTTTGCAAATAATTTTATTTTTATAATGATTATATGAAGTAGTATATTTCCAGCACCTATTACATTTTTCTCCTTCTGCTTTAAAAATACTTACCTCTATATCCTCATCAGATGATAAAGCCTCCTCTAATTGTAAATCTTCATTTATCTCAATTTTAATGGAGGAGGTAATACATACTTCACTGAAATCAACTGAACTCAAAATCTTAAATAAATCTTTATCTTTTAATTTTAAAACAGGAGATGCTTCTAAACTTGATCTAATATTTTTATTCTGTCTTTCTTTTTCTATAGCTAGAGTAACATAACCTCTAATATCTCTAATTCTATTCCATTTCTCTTCAAGTTCTATATTGGTCCATTCGCTAGGAGTTTTAGGAAAGTCATCTAAATGAACGGATTTATTGGAATTTTCCATTTGTCTCTGCATCCAAACTTCCTCCATAGTAAATGGAAGTATCGGAGCAAACCATTTTACTAGTCTTTCAAAAATCATTTCTAATGTAAATATGCAAGATATCCTTACATGAGAGGAAATATGATCGCAATAAAGTGCATCTTTTCTTATATCAAAATAAAATGAGGATAGATCTACGGTACAAAATTGAAAGAGTTGTTGAAAAACTGTCTGAAAAGAATAGTTTTTGTAACCCTCCCGAATATTAATATCAAGTTTCTTTAACTTGCTTAGTACCCATTTTTCTAGATCAGGCAAATCTTGTAATTGAATTTGTTCAAAATCATTATAATCACCAAGGGAACCCAACATAAAACGCATTGTATTTCTCAACCTTCTATAACTATCTGCAACACCTTTTAAAATTTCTTTTCCAATTCTTAAATCACTGGTGTAGTCTGATTGAGATACCCAAAGTCTAAGAATATCTGCCCCATATTGTTTAATCACATCATCAGGGCTTACTGTATTACCAAGTGATTTAGACATCTTCATACCATTTTCATCTAGAGTAAAACCGTGAGTCAAAACTCCATTATAGGGTGCTCTTCCAACAGTGCCACATGATTGTAACATAGAAGAGTGAAACCATCCTCTATGTTGATCAGTACCCTCTAAATATAAATCAGCCGGCCAACTTCCATCTTTACGATCTCTCAATACAAATGCATGAGTTGATCCTGAATCAAACCAAACATCGAGAATATCATCAATTTTTTCATAATCATCTGGATTATGAACACCTCCTAGAAATCTTTGTTTCGCATCAGGAGCAAACCATGCATCTGCACCCTCTTTTTCAAAAGCTTCTAATATTCGGTTATTAACCTTTTTATCAAAAAGAATATAATTATCACTATTATTGTTTAAATTTTTATTTACGAAACAAGCCAGTGGCACACCCCATACTCTTTGTCTAGATAAAACCCAATCGGGACGAGTTTCTATCATTGAAAAAAGTCTGTTTCTACCTGATTTTGGATACCAGCTAACTAACTCATCAATTGATTTTAATGCGCGTTCTCTTATTGTATTTCCATAAGATAATTTTTGATTAGAGTTATCTATATTAGAAATTTCTTTATCTATGGATACAAACCATTGCTTAGTATTTCTAAATATAAGTGGTGCTTTAGATCTCCAACTATGTGGATATGAGTGATTTAATCTACCACGAGCCATTAGACAATTTACTTCAATTAATTTTTGAATAACTTCTTCGTTAGCCTTACCTTCTTTTCCTTTTTTATTGAAGATCTCAAGACCTCCAAAAATTGGCATCATTTTTACAAAGCTACTATCTTCATTTACATTATGGGTTAATTCCTCTAGCCAACCTCTTTTCAAAAACTCCTCATAATCTTCTGCACCATGACTTGGTGCCATATGTACAAAACCAGTCCCTGTTTCTACAGTAACTATTGAACTATCAATTATTGGAACCTCATAATTCCAAAACTTATTAGATCCAGTTAGATTTGAAAATGGGTGCTTAGCTTTGAAAGTATTTAAATCTTTATAATCAATATTTTTGATTTTTTTTGCATTCAATACTCTTGCTTGCTTAAAACATTCTGAAGCAAGTTTGTCAGCAAGCATTAATAACTCACCCTTAGATAACCAACATTCTGATTCCGTCTCAATAACTTCATAAATGCCATAAGAAATATCTTTATTGAAAGCAATTGCCTTATTAGATGGTATAGTCCATGGTGTAGTAGTCCAAATGACTATTGAACAATTATTGAATTTATTAGAAATTAATGGAAATTTAACCCATATGGTTTTGCTTTGGTGTTCTTTATACTCTATTTCTGCTTCAGCAAGAGCGTTTTTTTCAACTGGTGACCACATAACAGGTTTTGAGCCCTGATAAATTGTTCCTAATTCAATGAATTTCATAAATTCAGCTGCAATAGTTGCTTCAGATTTAAAATCCATTGTAAGATAAGGGTTTTCCCAATCTCCTATTATACCAAGCCTTTTAAATTCATTTTTTTGAATCTCAACCCATTCAGCAGCAAAAACTCTACATTGTTTTCTAAGTTCATTTATTGGAATCTCATCCTTGTTTTGACCCTTTTGTCTAAATTTTTCCTCAATTTTCCATTCTATAGGTAACCCATGACAATCCCAACCAGGAACGTATCTAGCGTCAAAACCAAGCATTTGTTGGCTTCTAACAATAAAATCTTTCAGGATTTTATTAAGAGCATGACCAATATGTAGATGGCCATTAGCGTACGGGGGGCCATCATGAAGAATAAAGGTTTTTCTTTTAGCACCCTTTTCCCTAAGTTTATAATAAATTTTTAACCTATTCCAATGTTCGAGCCAACCTGGTTCCCTTGTAGGCAATGATGCACGCATCGGAAAACTAGTATCCGGTAAAAATAGTGTATTTTTAAAATCAAATTCTTTATCTTGCATTCAATTTCACAATTTTAATGGTCATTTGATCATTAGGCCTATAAAGCTTTTGTAATTTTAAGTAAATCGATAAATAAAAATGTTGCAATAATTGTTTAAATAATTAGAAAATTTCATACATCTAAATAAATTCATGAGCAATAATAAAATTCAAAAAATGAATAGATACCTTCTAAGAATTGAGTATGACGGAACTTCTTTTCATGGATGGCAAAAACAAAAAGATTGTAAAACAGTCCAAGGAGAAATTGAACTGGCATTCTATAAGTTGGTTGGAACAAATATTAATGTAATTGGTTCTGGTCGAACTGATAAAGGTGTACACGCTTATTATCAAATTGCTCATGTTGATCTTGAAAAAGATTGGATACCAGCAAAACTTGAAGGAGCACTCAATTTTTTTCTTAAGAAAATTCCTATCTCCATTTTAGAAGTAAAAGAAGTTGATAATAATTTTCATGCGAGATTTTCAGCAACATCAAGAATTTATGAATATAAAATCTTAATTAGACAAGCACCTCTGGTGCTCCAAAAAAATAGATACTGGCATATTTGGAGAAATCTAGAAATAGAACAAATGATTGAAGCATCAAATTTTCTTGTCGGCACACATGATTTTACAACTTTTAGATCTTCAATTTGTCAATCCAGCTCACCAGTGAAAACAATTGATCGAATTTGTATTAAGGAAGAAATAATTGACGATGAAAAAATAATAAAATTCCATTTTCAGGCTAGAAGCTTTTTACATAATCAAGTTAGAAGTATAGTAGGAAGTCTAGAAAAGGTAGGATCAAAAAAATGGTTGCCAAATTATATAAAAACTATTTTGGACAAAAAAGATAGAAAAAAATGTGGTCCTATTGCACCACCAGAAGGGCTTTATTTAAAAAAAATATTTTATTAATAAATAGGAAAATGTAATATCAAATGTTAAAAAGTACGTTAATTATATCACTATCATTAACTATATAAGTTTTTCCCTCAACTCTCATTTTACCTGATTCTTTTGAAGCTTGTTCTCCACCACAATTTACATAGTCATCATAAGAGATAATTTCGGCTCTTATAAACCCATTTTCAAAATCACTATGTATTTTTCCAGCTGCTTTAGGGGCGGAAGAACCTTCAGGTATAGTCCATGCGTGCGCTTCCTTTGGACCAACAGTATAAAAAGTTATTAATTTAAGTAACCGATAACCTACCTTTATTATTTTATTTAAACCAGGCTCATCTAAGCCTAAATCATTTAAAAATAGTATGGCATCACTTGAATTTTCTAATTTACTAATTTCTTCTTCTATTACTGCTGAAATTATAAGACATTTTGCATTTTTAGATTTTGCTAAATCTTCTACTTTGGAACTATACATATTTCCAATTGAAGCAGAATTTTCTTCGACATTACATACATACAAAATAGGCTTTAAAGTAAGTAATTGTAAAGACTTGATAATTATTAAATCGTCTTTGTCTAAATCCATTTCTCTGGCAGGAATTCCATCGCTTAAATAGGTTAATATTCTTTCTAAAATTTGTAGTTCTTTTTTAGCAATACCATCGCCACTGTTAGCTTTCTTTTTAAGAGAAACAATCTTTTTTTCAATACTTTCTATATCAGAAATTAATAACTCTGTTTCTATAATTTCAGCATCATTTACCGGATCAATTTTACCCGAAACATGAGTAATATTATCGTCTTTAAAACACCTTAAAACGTGAATAATAGCATCACACTCTCTTATATTAGCTAAAAATTTGTTTCCTAACCCCTCGCCTCTTGATGCCCCTTTGACCAAACCTGCAATATCTACAAATGTCATTTTGGTAGGAATTATAATTTTGGAAGATGCAATTTTTGCCAATTTCTCTAACTTTTGGTCTGGAACCGCAACCTCACCAGTATTTGGATCAATTGTACAAAAAGGAAAGTTAGCAGTTTGTGCACTTGATGTCTTTGTAAGTGCATTAAAAAGTGTGGATTTTCCTACATTAGGAAGTCCAATAATACCAGTTTTAAATCCCATTACTTACCGCCACATTTTTTTAATTTATGATTAATATTTCCTTTTATAGTTCTTTAAATTACCCTAAAGTTTATAAATGAAATAATAAAATGATGTGTATCAAATTGCTTAAATAAGGAAAAACATTTAATGTCAAGAATTGAAGCGAAGTTTGCAGATCTTAAGTCAAAAAAAGAATCCGCCTTTGTTACCTTTTTAATGGCTGGGGATCCAACTATAAAGGAATCTCAAACCATATTTAAAAAACTCCCAAAATTAGGTGTAGACATTATAGAAATAGGAATGCCTTTCACGGACCCAATGGCTGATGGGATATTAATTCAAAAAGCTGGCCAAAGATCTTTAAGTAATGAGACAACTCTAAACAATATTTTTGATTTAGTAAAAGAAATCCGTAAAGAAGATAATAAAATACCTATAATACTAATGGGATATTATAATCCTATTTATTCTATGGGAGTAAATAAATTTCTAAATCAATCAAAAAGTTCTGGAGTTGACGGATTTATAGTGGTTGATCTTCCCCCAGAAGAAGACCAAGAATTTTGTATACCGGCAAGAAAAATGGGGCTTGACTTTATAAGGCTAGCTACACCAACTACTAGTTCCAAAAGAATACCAAAAGTTTTAAAAAATACTTCAGGTTTTATTTATTATGTCTCTGTAACTGGAATAACTGGTTCTAGGAATTTGGATATAGAAAAAGTAGAAAAACAAGTACAAATTATCAAAAGTCAAACAAATATACCTGTCTGTGTTGGGTTTGGAATCAAAACACCAGAGGATGCAAAAAGTGTTTCCGCTGTAGCAGATGGTGTTGTTGTTGGATCATCGATTGTAGAATTGATTGAGAAAAATACGCCAATTGATAAAATTTGCGACTATATCAAAATGCTTGCAGATGCGGTTCATGAATAAATTAAATATTTCTAATAATTTAGTTTGAATATTCTTTATGCAAAAATAAAATGATTTAATGTGAATTTATAATGAGCGATATATATAAATTTGATGTTATAGTTGTTGGTGCTGGTGTTATTGGAATTGCAATTGCAATGACATGTGCAAAAAAAAAATCAGTTTTACTTATTGAAAAAAACTCTAGTTTTGGAGAAGGAATTAGCTCGAGAAATAGTGAGGTTATTCATGCAGGTATTTATTATCCTAAAGATTCCTTAAAAGCAAAATTTTGTAGAGATGGTATGGAAAGACTTTATAAATACTGTACTAAAAAAAATATTCCAATAAAAAAAACTGGAAAATTAATAGTTCAGACAAATCCTAAAGATCAAAATAAGCTTTTGGAAATTTTAGATACGGGAAAAAAAAACGGTTGTAGTGAGTTAAGATTATTAAATGCAAAAGAAATAATTAAAATAGAACCTGAAGTTACTGCAGAAAATGCTATATGGTCCCCCAAGACAGGTGTTTTTGATAGTCACCAATTTATGAAAGCAATGTTAGATGATTTTGAAAGAGCTGATGGAATTGCTGTTTATAATCAAAATCTAAAAAAAATTTTTACTAAAGGAATGCATTTTGAATTACTACTAGATGATTCAACAAAACTTATTACTAAAAATTTAATTAACTGTTGTGGACTTAATGCTACCAATTTTGTTCAAAAAATTGAAGGTTATCCAAAAAAATTTATTCGTAATACTCTTTTTTGCAAAGGTACCTATTTTGGATATCAAGGTAAATTACCTTTTAATCATCATATTTATCCTATACCCAGTGGAGCCGGTTTGGGAATACATTTCACCCTAGATCTTAAAAATAATGGACAGTTTGGACCTGACACAGAATGGGTAGATTCTGAAAACTATGCAGTCAGTTATAATAGAGTAAAAAAGGCATATAATGAGATTAAAAAATACTGGCCAAAATGTAATGAAAATAAAATTAGACCTGTATATTCAGGTATTAGACCCAAAATTGAAAATAAAAAAAAATTTGAAAGTGATTTTTTAATTCAAACAAGTAATAGCCATAAAATCTCAGGACTTATAAATTTTTATGGAATAGAATCACCTGGACTTACGTCTGCACTATCTATTGCTAATAGCATCGTTAAATATTACCTTTAAAATCCTGGACAAATTTAAAAAAAGTTTTTGTCTACATTTTTAAGATACTTTTATCGATTTTTTTTAAGTTTCTATGACCACATAGTGCCATGGTCATATCAAGTTCAGTATGAAGAATATCTAAAGCCTTTCTGCAACCTAAAATACCACCAGCCCCTAAACCATAACTCATTGCCCTACCTATCAAAGTGTTATCTGCTCCTAAAGCAATAGCCTTTAATATGTCTTGCCCAGAACGTATACCCCCATCCAACCAAACAGATACCTTGCCCCCAACTTCATTAACTATTTTTGGTAACATTGAAATTGTACTTGAAGTTTGATCCAATTGGCGACCACCATGATTTGAAACAATAATTGCATCTGCACCAACATTCAAAGCATTTAAAGCATCTTCGGGTTCAAGTATACCTTTGATTATAAATTTTCCACCCCACCAGTCTCTAATACGAGATACATCTTCCCAACTAAGTTTTGGATCAAATTGCTCAGAAACCCAGGCAGAAAGTTTAGTTACGTCAGATACTCCTTCAACATGACCTACAATATTTCTAAATGTTCTTCTAGGCGTACTCATCATATTAAAGCACCATTTGGGATATTTAATGAGATCCAATATGTTTTTTATTGTTAGTTTGGGTGGTGTACTTAACCCATTTTTTATATCTTTATGTCTCTGACCAAGAATCTGCAAATCAACAGTTAATATAAGGGCAGAACAACCCACATCTTTAGCTCTATTAATAAGATTTTTTGAGAAACTATGGTCCTTCATAACATAAAGCTGAAACCAAAAAGGATTACTCGTTTTCTTGGCAACATCTTCAATTGAACAGATTGACATAGTAGATAATGTGTAAGGTATGCCAAAATTTTCAGCTGCTTTCGCTGCTAAGATCTCCCCATCAGGATGTTGCATCCCTTGCAAACCAACTGGAGCAATTGCGCAAGGCATCTTTAATCTAGATCCAAAAATTTCTACTGAGGTATCCCTATTAGAAATATCAACAGCTACTCTTTGTTTGAACTTAATTTTATTGAAATCTTCACAATTAGCTCTAAAAGTAGATTCAGTCCAGGAGCCTGATTCCACATAATCAAAAAACATTTTGGGTGTTCTTTTTTTAGCTAACTCTTTTAAATCTTTTATACATGTAATACTATCTAAATCTTTCATTGTTTCTTCTCTACCTAGAAATTTTAATTATTGATTTAACATTTTTATATAAATTTAAAATATTTTTTTAGCATTATACTCCGTGTCAATATTTTAAATACTTTTAATTCTTACTATAAAAAAACATTTTTTTAATCTGGATATAATAATTATTGGTTAATATATCGAAAAAGCTCTTTTGTTTTATTTTATTTTGTAATATATGGCTTGTAAACATTTGCATTTGATACTTAGGAGCAGACAATGGCTGATAATATTAGCTTAAACGTAGAGGTAAGAAATGAAGTAGGAAAAGGAGCATCACGAGCTCTTAGAAGAATTAATCTTGTTCCTGGTATAATATATGGTGGAGACCAAGAACCCCAGGCTATAAAGATTAAATTTAACGAACTATTTAGACTTCTTAAAAAAGGTCGCTTTATGTCTACGCTTATTGATTTAGGTATAGGTAATAATAAAGAGCAAGTTATATGTAGAAATGTTCAGAAAAACATTGTAAAAGATCTACCCACACATGTTGATTTTATGCGTCTTTCAGAAAATGCTTCAATTAATTTATTTATACCAATTCTGTTCCAAAATCAAAATGTTTGCCCAGGTATAAAAAAGGGTGGTGTACTTACCGTAGTAAGACCTGAGGTAGAACTTATAGTAAATGCCAAAGAAATACCTAGTGAGCTTTACGTGGACCTTAGTGAATTTGAATTAGGTGATACTATAAATATTTCAAATATTAAGCTTCCCAAAGGAGCAAGACCTACGATCACAGGACGAGATTTTGTAATTGCGAATATTCAAGCACCATCAGGATTAAAATCCTCCGAAGAAGAAACAACTGAAGAAGATGTTGAAGATCAAGAAGTTGAAACAAAAGAAGAATCAGAATCAGAATAATTTTAATTGTTTATTTGGTTATAGTTTTCCATGAAACTCTTGGTTGGGCTTGGTAATCCTGGAGAAAAATACCAGTTAACTAGGCATAACGTTGGTTTTATGATTTTGGATAATTTTATAAATACGGTATCACCTCAAGATTGGGATAAAAAGTTTGATAGTTTTTTCAAAAAAATATCATCAAATGAAAAAAATATACTCCTTATTAAACCTTTAACTTTTATGAATCTTTCAGGCAATGCCGTACAAAAAGTAAAAACTTTTTACAACATTGATAAAAATAATGTTATAATTATACACGATGATATAGATCTTGAACTGGGTCGAATTAAATTAAAAGATGGTGGTGGAGATGGTGGACATAATGGTTTAAAATCAATAGCAAAAATGATAGGCAGTGAATTTATAAGAATAAGAGTAGGTGTAGGTAGACCAGAAAAAATCGATGTGTCATCATATGTGTTAAATAATTTTCTAGAAAATGAAGTCTCTTTATTAAAAAAAATTATCCTAAAAAGTTGTGAAGGTATAAAACTATTAATTGCAGATGAAAATGAACAGTGTAAGAAGTTATTTTCAGAAAGAACTCTCTAATTTTTTAAGTCAAAGCCCAAATATTCAGCTACTGTAAAAATGTCTTTATCACCACGACCACACATATTCATTATCATAATATGATCTTTTGGAAGTTTTGGTGCGATTTTTTTTACATAAGCTAAAGCATGGCTTGGTTCTAAAGCAGGAATAATGCCCTCCTTTTCACAACATAATTTAAATGCATCTAATGACTCTTCATCTGTTATTGATACATACTCCACTCTTCCAATATCGTGTAAGTATGAATGTTCTGGTCCAATACCCGGATAGTCTAATCCAGCAGATATAGAATGACCTTCGATAATTTGACCATTTTTATCTTGTAATAAATAAGTTCTATTACCATGGAGAATGCCAGGCCTACCACCAGTTAAGGAAGCCGCATGCTCCATCTTATTGTTTACTCCTTTTCCACCTGCCTCTACTCCAAACATCTTCACATCTTTATCATCTAAAAAGGGAAAAAAGAGACCCATAGCATTAGATCCCCCACCTATACAAGCGATTAAACTGTCGGGTAAACGTCCCTCCTTATCAAGAATTTGTTGCTTTGTTTCAGTACCAATAATTGACTGAAAATCACGTACCATTGAAGGATAAGGATGAGGTCCTGCTACAGTGCCAATACAATAAAAAGTGTCTTCAACATTGGTCACCCAATCCCTTAAAGCTTCATTCATTGCATCTTTTAAAGTTCCACGCCCTGAAGTAACAGAGACTACATCAGCACCTAAGAGCTTCATCCTAAAAACATTAGGAGCTTGTCTCTCGACATCTGTTTTACCCATAAAAACGATGCATTTTAAGCCAAATCGGGCACAAACTGTTGCTGTAGCTACTCCATGCTGACCAGCTCCCGTCTCAGCAATTATTCTCTTTTTTCCCATTCTTTTTGCCAATAATA
>CACFXF010000041.1 GCA_902570265.1 uncultured Alphaproteobacteria bacterium
TCCCTCTTTAGAACTGAAAGATGATTGTTTTAATTTTCTATCATCAAATAAAAAACTTTCATTTTGAGATCTTTCTAAGAAAAGCTCACCATCATCAGCTTTATTTATTGCTGTCTTTAAATAAGTTAATGTTTTTTTGAAATCTAAATTTTTTTCAAATGGTTTAAAGGTTGCGTCTATTTCACTCATTACATTCTTTTCTATATTTTTTAAGTTAACATTAATTTTTTTTTGATTTAAACTAGTTTTTTGTTCACTACAAACATATATTTATAGATGTAAGTCATAATTATCTTTTTTAGGGGGAAATAATGTATTTTTTTTACAGAGTTTTTTTTAAATGTCTACTTTCAATTTTTTTATTTTTAATTCCCTTAGTTACATTTTCATTAGATAATTTTAATGATTTAGAGGTAATTGGAAAACCTGAACATGGTGGTATTAATTTTCAACCTGCTGTAACTGAGCTGGCAAGAGATATTCGTTGGTTAGATAATTTTTTATTAGTTATTATAACTTTAATTTCTTTATTCATTATCGTTTTATTAGCTATAGTAATTTTAAAATTTAATAAAAAATCAAATCCTGAACCGTCAAACTTTACTCACCACTCAACATTAGAAATTACATGGACTTTAGTTCCTACGGCAATTCTAGTTGTTATAGGTGCTTTTTCCCTACCTATGCTTTTTAAACAATTAAACATCCCCGAATATGATTTAACTATTAAAGCTACCGGTAACCAGTGGTATTGGTCATATGAATATCCAGATCAGGAAATTTCTTTTGATTCTTTTATGCTTACAAAAGAAGAATTGTCACAACACGGTTATTCTGATGATGAATACTTATTAGCTACTGATAACCCTGTTATTGTACCAGTAGGCTCTGTTGTAAGAATGCAAGTAACAGGAGCTGATGTTTTACATGCTTGGAAAATACCAGCATTTGGTGTTCATATGGATGCTGTACCAGGTAGATTAAATGAAACTTGGTATAAAGTTGATAAAGAAGGTACTTATTTTGGTCAGTGTTCTGAACTTTGTGGATTAAACCACTCGTATATGCCAATTGTAGTGAAGGCAGTTTCAAAAGAAAAATATGAAAAGTGGATAGAACAAGCAGCTATTGAATTCTCTTCTGCTCCAGATATTAAAAGAATAAATCTAGCAAAAAAATAATCTAAATTAAAATTATATTAATCAAATGATCAGATCTCCAAATAATATTTATTTTAATTCAATTGAACCCTCAGCTTTTGATTATATTGAGCTTTTAAAAATAAAAGTTATGCGCTTAGCAATTTTTACTGCAGGGGTTGCTATGATTATTGCACCTATACCTCTTAATCCAATTATTGCCTTAGGATCTATTGTATGTATCGCTTTGGGAGCAGGTGCTTCTGGTGCATTAAATATGTGGTGGGACTCAGATATTGATTCAGTAATGAAAAGAACTTTAACAAGACCGATTCCAAGTGGTAAAATCACTTCTGATCAAGCATTAAGTTTTGGTATTTTCCTATCGGTATTTTCTGTAATATTTCTTGCATTATTCGCAAATTTTTTATCAGCTTTACTTTTAGCTATTACAATTAGCTTCTATATTTTTATCTACACAATGTTTTTGAAAAGAACAACACCTTATAATATTGTTATAGGAGGTGCTGCTGGAGCTTTTCCTCCAATGATAGGCTGGGCTGTGTCTACTAACACAATTGGTATTGAAAGTATTTTATTATTTTTATTGATTTTTTTATGGACTCCACCACATTTTTGGTCTCTTTGTTTAATTACGAAAAATGATTATTCAGCAACCAAAGTACCAATGCTGACCGAAACTCATGGAGTGGAAGCAACTAAATTACAAATATTTATATACTCTATAATTCTTTCAATTCCTTCAATATTGATATCATTCTCAAGTATTGGAGGGCTCATTTATCTAATTACTTCAATATTTTTGAATGTTATTTTTATTTTTAATGCTTATGTGCTTATGATTAATTCTAAAAACTTAAAAAAATATTCTTTTGTCATGGAAAAAAGACTTTTTTTATATTCTATATTTTATTTATTTGTAACTTTTTTGCTTTTATTGGTAGAACATTTTTCTAAATTTTTCTTGCCTTCTTATCTAGTCATGATTGAGGATTTATTATGGATTTGAATAAAGTAGAAGATGACTTAAATATAAAAAGAAAAAATAGAAATCTATGGCTGGCTTTAAGCTTAGGTCTATTTATAATTATCGTTTTTCTTGTAACTATTGCAAAACTTTCTGACGGAAATTTAATAGAAGGTTTTGATCATACTTTAAGACCTAGTTTGCTGAAGGAGTAAAACAATTGGATAAAAAGAAAAAAACTATTTTTTACCTAGTTTTTTTAGTCTTTTTTATGGGATCAGCATCTTTTTTGTCTGTACCCTTTTATAATTGGTTTTGTAAGGTTACTGGCTATGGTGGCACCACTAATTATGCACAAGAAGAGTCTGAAACTATTTTGGATAGAGTAATATCAGTTAGGTTTGATGCATCATTAGAAAAAGGACTAGCATGGGAAGTAAAACCTGTACAAAGAGAAATGATAGTTAATCTAGGACAAACGGGTTTGGCTTTTTATGAAGCATACAATCCAACGGATAAACCAATTGCTGCACAGGCTAGTTTTAATGTAGTTCCTTTTTCTGTAGGTAATTTTTTTAATAAGATTGAATGTTTTTGTTTTACTGAGCAAGTTTTACAACCTGGAGAAAAAATAAAAATGCCTGTTTCATTTTATGTTGATCCCGACTTGGTCAAAAATATTGAATCTAGAAAAATTACTTCAGTTACCCTTTCTTACACATTTTATGAGATTGACCTACCTGAAACAGCGAGTTATTTTGAAAGCACTGATAATTTGAAATTAGTAAAGCAAAAGTTATAATTTAGGGAAGAATACTATGGCACATGAAAAAAATCACGATTACCACATACTAAATCCAAGTATATGGCCGTTTTTAAGTGCTGTAGGAGCATTTATTTTATTACTAGGGAGCGTTTTATTTTTTCATGACTATACATCAATTGTTTTTTTCGTTGGGTTGCTTCTGGTGATTTATTGTATGTATGGATGGTGGTCAGACGTAGTTACAGAAAGCCATATTGGTGATCATACGCCTGTAGTAAAAATTGCTCTTAAATATGGCGTAATAATGTTCATTGTTTCTGAGGTTATGTTTTTTAGCGCCTGGTTTTGGAGCTTTTTTAAGCATGCTTTATATCCTATGGAAGCTATTGGCTCTACCTGGCCTCCTGCAGGTATCGAAACTTTTGATCCCTGGCATTTGCCATTAATAAACACTTTAATTTTATTATGTTCTGGTGCTGCAGCTACATGGGCTCATCACGCAATTGCGCATGAAAATAACAGAAAAGATTTAATTAATGGTTTAATTATAGCAATACTTTTAGGCGTACTCTTTACTATTTTTCAAGCTTATGAATACAGTCACGCTGCTTTTAGTTTTTCCGGCAACATATATGGTGCAAACTTTTTTATGGCAACTGGTTTTCATGGTTTTCATGTAATAGTTGGTACTATATTTTTAGCAGTTTGTCTTTTTAGAGCACTAAAAGGACATTTTACGCCAGAAAGCCATATCGGGTTTGAGGCGGCAGCATGGTATTGGCACTTTGTTGATGTAGTATGGTTGTTTTTATTTGCGGCTATATATATCTGGGGATCATAGGTTGGTGTATCCTTTTAGTGTTAACAAGTTGCAACTTAAAATTTAAATTCAATTTTTTGGTGTAAGATTTTGTTGGTGAAACGATTACTATTTCCAGTAAGTTTAGGGCTTTTTGGACTATCTATCCTATGTATGCTAGGAATATGGCAAATAAATAGACTTAACTGGAAAAATAATCTTATTTATGAAGTATCCACCAGTATTGCTATGGAACCCCAAGAATTAAACCCAACAAATATTGGTATTAATTCACAGTATTTGCCAGTAACCTTTGAAGGTAAATTTCTTAAAAACGAAATTCATGTTTTATTTTCTTTAAAGCCCTATGGTCCTGGTTTTAAAGTTATTAAACCATTTAAACTAAAAACTGATGAGATTATTTTAGTTGACTTGGGGTTTGTTAGTGAAAGTAAAAAAAATGTTCTAAGAGAAATAGGAGAAAATAAAATATCAGGCAATATTTTTTTTCCAAATGAGACAGATTCTTTCACTCCTGCACCAAATCATATGAAAAATATATGGTTTTCTAGAGATTTAGAAAAAATGTCTAATTATTTAAATACTCAACCTATAATGGTAATAATGTCTTCCAAAGTAGATGATGAGACAATAGTGATTACTTCATTGAGTCCTAATTTTATAAATAATCATCTGCAATATGCTATAACTTGGTTTAGTATGGCGATTGCTTGGCTTTTCATGTCTATTTATTTAATAATTAGGTTAGTTAATAATCACAAGAAAGTGAATTTAAAAAATGTTATATAAATCAACAAGGGGAAAAATTAAAAATGTTCCTTTTAAAGATGTTCTGTTTTCTGGATTAGCACCAGATGGAGGATTATACATTCCTGAAAAGTTACCTGATCCTGAACTCTTTGATATTGGAACATTTAGTGAAAAAAAATATGAAGAAATTGCTCAAATAATATTAAAACCTTTTGTTGGTAATCTTTTTGACGATCTCCAGTTTGATAATATAACGAAAAAAGCATATAGCAAATTTAAGATTCCAAATAAATGTGAATTAGTCAGTTTATCAGAAGATCATATGCTATTAGAATTATTTCATGGTCCTACATATGCATTTAAGGATTTTGCAATGCAGATGATTGCTCAAATGTTTCAAGAGGCACTAAAAAAGATTAAAAAATCAATTAATATTATTGTGGCAACTTCTGGAGATACTGGTGCAGCTGCAGTTAATGCTTTTAGGAACCTAGAAAATATAAATTTATTTGTTTTATATCCAAATAACCGTATTTCGGAAATTCAAAAACGTCAGATGACCACAGTAGACTCTTCAAATATTAAAATTTTTTCTGTTGATGGTACTTTTGATGACTGCCAAACAATAGTAAAAACTATTTTCAATGATGCAAACCTATCGAAAAAAATTTCGTTAACGGGTGTTAACTCAATTAACTGGGCAAGAATTATATCTCAAGTGGTTTACTATTGTTTTGCAGCAAGTAGGATTGATTCTCAAAAAAAAATAAATTTTTGTATACCAACGGGAAATTTTGGAAATATTTATGCAGGTTATATCGCAAAAAGAATTGGAACTAATATTGATAAATTAATAGTAGCAACTAATCTAAATGATATACTACATAGAACAATTACAACTGGATGTTATTTAAAAGATAAAGTTTACAAAACTCATTCACCTTCAATGGATATACAAGTTTCTTCTAATTTTGAGAGACTGCTTTATGATATTTATAAAAAACCAAATATTGTAAACAAACAAATGGAAGAACTTAAATCAAATGGGTTTTATCAAATTGAAGATAATAGTTTGAGTAAATTAAAAGAGGATTTTTCCAGTGGTGTGGCTACAGAGGAAGAAACTTTATCAGAAATATTAAACGTTTATAAAAAATCTAATATAGCTATTTGCCCTCATACTGCGGTTGGTACTTTTGTTTCAAGGAAATTTCTTAACAATAATAAAGTAATGATTACTCTAGCAACAGCTCACCCATCAAAATTTATTGATTCAGTTCAAACAGCTCTGGGTATGACCATAGTACAACCAAACGAAATGAAAGAGTTGTATTCTAAAAAAGAAAGCGTTATTGATGCACCAAATGAAGTAAATTTTTTCAAAAATATTTTAAGCAAAGAGAGTTAAAGTGACAATTTCTATAGATAAACTTAAAAACGGAATAAGAGTCATAACTGAGGAAATACCTTCCATTGAAAGTGTATCTGTTGGTATTTGGATAAATGCTGGTAGTCGAAATGAAAAGAAAAAAGAAAATGGTATTGCTCATTTTTTAGAACATATGGCCTTCAAAGGAACAGAAAAGCGAAGTGCTCTACAGATAGCTGAAGAAATTGAAAATGTAGGTGGTTTTATCAATGCTTATACTAGTAGAGAAATTACTTGCTATTATGCAAAGGTTTTAAAAGATCATTTACCATTAGCAGTAGATATACTGTCAGATATTATAAGCAACTCAATTTTTAATGAGAAAGAGATTGAGATTGAAAAAGGAGTTATAATTCAAGAAATAGGTCAAATGAAAGATACTCCTGATGATGTAATTTTTGAATTACTTCAAAGAGAGGCATATGCTGATACTCAATTAGGAAGGTCTATTTTAGGTTCTGAGGAAAACATTAAATCCTTTAAAAGAAAAAATTTTACCGATTTTATAGAAAATAATTATTTTTCTGACAAAATCGTTATATGTGCTGCGGGAAATTTAAAGCATAAAGAATTATGTAAATTAGCGGATTCATTAAAAAATATTAAGGCATTAAAACAGGAAAGTATAGTAAGTAAGGTTCAATTTAAAGGAGGTGAGAAAAGAGTAGTTAAGGATCTAGAACAAGCACATTTCGCAGTAGGATTTGAGGCACCAAGTTTAAAAAGTCCTAAACTTTTCGCTGGTAAAGTTTTTTCAGTTATAATGGGTGGAGGGATGTCTTCTAGACTTTTCCAAGAAATAAGAGAAAAAAGAGGTCTTTGCTACTCAATTGGAACTTCTTTTGATTGTTATTCAGATAATGGAATGTTTTTATCTTATGCGGGTACTTCTGGAGAGAAGGTAAAAGAACTTTCAGAAGTTATTGCTTTAGAATTTAAGAATTCTATTACCAGTATTACAGAAACTGAAGTTGAGAGAGCCAAGACACAACTAAAATCAAGTTTATTGATGGGGCTTGAAAACTCTACTAGTAGGAGCGAGAGATTAGCGAGAGGTTTAATACTTTGGGATAAAATAGTTGAGGTTCAAGAAACTATATCAAAAATAGATACTGTAAAACTTCAAGATGTCAAAAGCTTTGGTGCAGAAATATTTCAAAATTCTAATCCTGCTATGGCATTATATGGTAAAGTTAAAGATGCTTTAGATGTTGAACAATTTTCACAAAAGCTTTTGAATTGATTACAATTTTGATGAATTTATTTTCAAAGATCAAACCAATAATAATATCAGAAAGATTAATTTTAAGGCTACCTGTGATTGCAGATTATGAAAATTGGGTTGTCTTAAGAAAAAAATCTGAAGATTTCTTAAACAAATGGGAACCAGAAAAAGACGTTAACTATTATTCAAAAAACTTATTCAAGAAAAGAGTTAAATGGGCAAAAAAAAATTTTGACTTAAAAATAGTTTTACATTTTTTTATTTTTTTACGATCAAATTATCAATTAGTAGGTGGCATAACTTTAGATAATATTCGTTATGGTCCTTTTCAATCAGCGACATTAGGTTATTGGCTTGGCGAAGAATTTTCTAAAAAGGGAATTATGACTGAGAGTTTAAACTCTATGATGATATATGCTAGTAATAATGTAGGTATTTCTAGAATTGAAGCTGCGACTCTACCAAACAATATGGCCTCCAGGAGGTTGTTGGAAAAGTGTAACTTTAAATATGAAGGGGTTGGTCAATATTATCTGCAAATAAGAGGAAAGTGGCAACATCATATTTTATATGCGAATACATTTGATTCAAGAAAAAGTAATTATAAAGAATTATTGGGATTTTAATTATGAACTCTAATACAGTTCATTTTATTAATATATTGAAAAAAGATTTAGGAGAATCCCAAATAGTAAGTACTGGGTCATTTGAGGTAAAAGACCCTCGTGATAGACTTTTGAATAAATCAGAAATTTGCATTAAACCAAAAAACACCAAAGAAGTTAGTAAAATTTTAAGATTAGCTTATAAGTTTATGATCCCAATAATCCCAGTTGGTGGGAGTACTGGTTTAGTTGGAGGACAAATTGCGCATGAAAATGGGCAAGTAATCTTATCACTTGAAAAACTTAATGAAATTAATTTTTATAAAAAAAGCAATTTGTTAAAAGTCCAATCTGGTGCCATCTTATCAAATATAAAGAATCTTGCTTCAAACCATGGAAGGCTTTTTCCTTTAACCCTGGCATCAGAGGGATCGTGTCAAATTGGGGGAAATCTGGCCACAAATGCAGGAGGTTTAAATGTCATCAAATACGGGAATGTTAGAGATTTATGCTTGGGCTTGGAGGCGGTTTTACCCAGTGGAAAAATATTATCATCCATGAAGTCTTTAAAAAAAAACAATATGGGATTTGATTTAAAAAATCTTTTAATTGGATCAGAAGGTACTTTAGGAATTATTACTTCAGCAATATTGAAAACGTTTCCTATCCCAAAAAATCCTGTTTCAGTATTTTTTTCAGTGAATAATCTTAAAGATGTTTTGGTTATTTTTGAAAAAATTTCTGAGCTGTTTCAAGACAGAATTTTAGCTTTTGAATTAATTAAAAATACTGGAATAAATTTTATCAAAGAGACAGGATTTTTAATCAATGATCCTTTCACAAAAAATACAACTTGGATGGTTTTGATGGAAATAGACGTCAATATAGGTCCAATAAGTTTAAAAGAAAGTTTAGAACAAATATTGTATGACTTTATTTTGAATAATAAAATTGTAGAAGTTTTTGTTGCTAATACTTTAAATCAAAGAGACGAATTTTGGAAAATAAGGGAGTTAATACCATCTGCTAATAGAAGAAAAGGTTCTATTTGTTCAAATGATATATCAGTACCTGTAGAAAAAATCCCTGAATTTATTACAAAATTAGATAGATCTATTTCGTCATTTTCAAAAGATATTTTAGTAAATTGTTTTGGTCATGTGGGAGACGGTAACTTACACTACAATATTTTTTCATCATCTGCATATAATAGACATGATTTAGAAACAAAAAGGTTAAAATTATTAAATATTGTGAATAATCTAGTAAATAAATACTCAGGGTCCATTAGTGCTGAACATGGTATTGGCAGAATGAAGGTGAGTGAATTAAATAAGTTTGAAGATCCTGGTAAACTTTACATGATGAAATTAATAAAATCTGTTATTGATCCAAAAAATTTATTAAATCCAGGAGTTATTTTTTGACTTTTAATTATAACTACTTTGGTCTTTCCAATTCAAATTTAGAACTCACATATGTGTAATCTTTATATCCCAATCTAGCAACAGGATCGTAAGCTAGTATATCAAAGATACCATTTTTTAAAATGTTTTCATTTATATGTACTCCAACAACTTTACCTATAATCATATTATTGCTGAAACCAGGAAGTTTCAAAATTTTATAAAGTGTACACTCTAATGATGCGGGAGATTTTTTAACTCTAGGTACATCTATATGAACACAATTAGTTTTTTCTAACTTAGCCAATATAAATTCATCGGTATTTTTTGGATAATTTCCTGAAGTTTGATTCATTTGGTTTAATAAGTCTTTACTTACAACATTAACAACAAAGCATTTAGTTTCAATAATATTTTGAAGAGTATCTTTTGATGAAATATTTTTTTTTTGACCAGTAATTGAAAACATTATCATTGGTGGATTATCTGCTATAGCGTTGAAAAAGCTATATGGTGCTAGATTTACATTTTTTTCTTTATCTATCGTGGAAATCCAACCTATTGGCCTAGGAGAAACAATTGCCTTAAAAGGATTATGTGGTAAATTATGTCCTATTTCAGGGTTATAAAACATTTAATTACTTTCATTGAAATCAATTCTTGATAATTAATATATATTTTCTAATTTATTAATTAGATTATTTAGTTATAGAACTTCAAAGCAAAATTGTTAATAAATTAATTTATAATTTTTGAAATGATTGAATTTAAACATGAATCCAGAAATGATCAAGATGGAATTGAAAATTTATTAGATCTAGTTTTTTCTCCATCAAGAATTAATTTAAGTTCTTACTCTTTAAGAAAAAAAATTCCTAAAGTTAAAACACTTTGTTTTGTTGCTAAGAATACTGATGGCTCAATTATAGGTGTTATTCGATATTGGCCTGTTTTAATAGGAGAAAAAAAACAAATATCACTTTTAATAGGTCCAATAGCCATTCATCCTATCTTTCAAGGAGAGGGCTTGGGGGCTTATTTGATCAATCACTCAATAAAAATATCAAAAAAATATGGTTGGAAAAGGGCAATACTAATCGGTGATATTGACTACTATAAATCTTTTGGATTCTTTCAACAAAAAAAAAATAAAATAAATTTCCCCCAACCTACAGATTCAAAAAGAATATTGTTGCTTGAATTAGAAAATAATTCTTTTAAGGGTGTAGAAGGTAAAGTAGTGAAATTTTATTAATAACTTATTTTTTTAAATGGTTTGGATATACTTAATATTTTCTAAATATTCAACAACTTGGCTTCTGACTGTTTCATAGTTTGCCTCTAGTGCATAGTCTACAATTTGTTTTATTTCTGATAATTTTATATTTCTTAATAGGGACTTAACGGGAGCAATACAGTTTGGTTGCATAGACAAGGTTTTGAATCCTAAAGAACAAAGTACTAAAGCTTCAATAGGTCTTCCAGCATCTTCTCCACAATAACTAAGTGGTAATTTATATTTTTCACTTTTTTTAACAATTAATTTTAGAAATGATAAAAAGCTTGTACTTAACATATCGTATCTTTTTCGCACCTTTTCATTTTCGCGATCAGCAGCAAAGAAAAATTGTTTTAGGTCGTTCCCACCTACCATTAGAAAATCGACACTTTTAAAAAATGAATTTGGTGCAAATGCAAGACTGGGCACTTCTAGCATTGCTCCTATTTGTATTAAGTTAGGAACAATTCGGTTTCTCTTTTTTTCTCTATTTATTTCATCTAATATGATATCTTTAGCTTTTATAAATTCATTTAGTTCTGTTACTAGTGGAATAACAATATTCAAATTCCTGCCTTTAGCACCTCTAATTAATGCTTGAACTTGCATTTTAAAGACACCTGACCTTTCTAAGGTAAGGCGGATTGCTCTCCAGCCTAAAGTTGGGTTAGGTTCAATTTCTGGAGTAATCGTTGGTAGTATTTTATCACTTCCTATATCTAATGTTCTAAAAAAGACAGGATTTGCACCTGCAGAATCTAACACTTTACTATAAATTTCCGCTTGTTCAGCTCTCTTAGGAACTTTATTACTAATTAAAAATTGTAATTCAGTTCTATATAATCCTACCCCATCTGCCCCCGAGTCATCTAACGAGGGTAAGTCAGCCATCAAACCTGCATTCATCATTAAAAAAATTTTTTTATTATCAAGAGTTTTTGCTTCAAGGTTTTTTGATGCCAAAAATGTTTTTTTAGCTTTATTTCTTAATTTTAATTTACTTGTATATAACTCTGAGATAGTTTTATCAGGTCTTAAATATACTAATCCTTGATCAGCATCTAATATTATCTTATCACCATTTGATATTTTATTTATAATATCTTTTGTTTGAATCAAAAGTGGAATGTTTAATGCTCTAGATACTATAGTTGTGTGGCTTCCCACTGAACCATCTTCTAATATTATACCTTTTAATTGATGTCTTAAAGAAACTAACTCTAGAGGAGAAATGTTTCTTGCAATCAAGATCGGTTCTTTTATACCCTCTAAATTGATATAAGTTTTTTGATTTGTGAGAATTTTTAGAAGAATATTTGATATTTCATAAAATTCATAGAGTCTCTCTTTAAAATAAAAATTTTTAACTTTTGCAATTCTTGACTTTGTAGTTGTTTGTTCTTTTTCTACGGCTACAATGGCAGATAAGCCACTATCAATCGATGACTCCATTCTTTTAATCCAACTTCTGTCTTCAATTAAAAGTTTATGTGTTTCTAATATTTCTAGAAAATCCCCTTTCTTTTTGAAATGTTTTTTACTTATTATTTCAGATAACTGATTATTAAGTTTACTAATACTTTTTTTTAGTTTTAGCTTTTCAAGCTTTGTATTGTCAGCTATTGGATTTTGAATCTTAATTTGTGGCTCTAACAAAACTGTATTTCCGATTACTATACCTTCTTTCCCTACTAACCCATTAATAGAAAATGGATTTTTTTTATCTTGGCTTAGTTCATCACTACCATCTGAACTGGTAAAAACTCCTAATTCAGCCATTTCAGCTATAACCATTGCTACTATTTCTAAACCATAGACGTCATCTTCAGTGAACTCACGATTTTTAAGATTTTGTATTACTAAAACACCAAGCATTTTTCCCAAACGCTGAATTGGAACACCAAGGAAAGAATTATAAATTTCTTCACCAGTCTCAGGAAGGTATCTAAATCCTTTTGTTTTAGATGCTTGAGATGTTTTTATTGGTTCCGCAGTGGCAGCTATTTTCCCAACAAGTCCTTGTCCAACATTCAGTTGTGAATAATGTACAGCTTTTGAAAGAAGTCCTTCAGTAGCATAAAGTTCAAGTATATTATATCTATTTATTAAATAAATAGAACAAACTTCTGACTTCATAGAAACTGCTATTATTTTAACTATTTTATTCAGCCTAGCTTGAGCTTCTCCTAGTTCAGACAAAGTTTTCTTGAGTCTCTTAAGCAAAATCCTTGAGTTGTTATTATTTGGCATAGTCATAAAGTTAGACCTTGCTAAGTTCAAATGCCTCATGAAGTACTTGAACAGCTAATTCAAGATATTTTCTTTCTATTAGTACTGAAATTTTAATTTCAGATGTAGAGATGACTTTTATATTTATATTTTCATCACCTAA
The DNA here is from genome assembly GCA_902570265.1 of uncultured Alphaproteobacteria bacterium. Classification (GTDB taxonomy): domain Bacteria; phylum Pseudomonadota; class Alphaproteobacteria; order Rhodobacterales; family Rhodobacteraceae; genus CACIIZ01. Next base: position 12,800 of record CACFXF010000041.1, read on the forward strand.
TGTTTTGAACATAGTTTGTGCAATACCTGAATGACTACGCATACCTATACCAACTATGGATATTTTTGAAACTTCTATATCCACATCTAATTTTTTATATTCTAAAATATTCTTATTTTTACCATTTTCTAGCGAACTTCTGGCCATATCGACTTGATCAGTAGGGCAAGAAAAAGTCACATCAGTTAAATTATTATCAGATATATTTTGAATTATCATATCTACATTTATGTTAGCCTTAGATAAGCAATCAAATACAATTCCAGCAACCCCAGGCTTGTCTTTAACGCTTAGGAGAGTAAGCTTTGCTTCATTTTTTGAGAATGTAATTCCTGACACTACTCGTTTTTCCATTATATCCTCCTCATCGCATAATATAGTACCTGTCCCCTCATTAAAACTATTAAGAACACGTAATTTTACTTTATACTGCATTGCTAGTTCTACGGACCGGGTTTGTAAAACTTTTGCCCCAAGTGACGCAAGTTCCAACATTTCTTCATAGGAAATTTTGTCTAATTTTTTTGCATTAGATGTAATTCTAGGATCTGTGGTGTAAACTCCATCAACATCGGTATAAATATCACATCTTTCTGCTTTTATTGCTGCAGCTAGAGCTACTGCACTTGTATCCGATCCACCTCTACCAAGGGTAGTTACACGGTTATTATTGCTAATTCCTTGAAATCCTGCAATTATT
>CACFXF010000042.1 GCA_902570265.1 uncultured Alphaproteobacteria bacterium
CATATCTTCGTAACAATCCCAAAATAATTTACTAGCTGATTTTTTAAATATTTTGTCAGCAGATAAAGAGTTTATTGCTTCATTAAGGCTGTTTGGTAAGCGTTTAATTCCTAATTTTTTTTGTTCTTTTTCTTTCATAAGGCTAGGATCTTTATTGGTGAAATGCTTTATTTTTGAATTATTTTCTAGTCCAATTAATCCAGCATGAATAATAGAACCTAAGTGTAGAAAGGGAGAAGAGGTTGCATCTCCAACTCTTATTTCAGCATGAAATGATCCAATTTTTTTTCTATTAAAATAAAATTCTGGACATAACCTAATGGCTGCTTCTCTATCTTGCATACTTATTGTATTGTAACTTGCTGACCAATTATGTGGTAAAAGTCTAAGATAGGATATTGTTGATGGAGCACTCATTGCTGTTACACTATTGATATGACTCAATATTCCTGCACAAAAAGATGAAAACTCTCTACTCAATTCCCCTTTTTTATTTGGGTCTTGACTTATATCTCTATTATTTCTGTCTAATAATGATAGATGGATATGAACACCATTACCAACTGCATTAGGACTAATTTTAGGGGATAGCGATATTCTTTTTTCACAAACTCTAGCTACCTCTTTAAGTATTTCCCGTAGAGCAACAGCGTCATCAGCTGCTTTTAATGCTTTTTTAGGAGATGTGGGAATTTCAAATTGATTTGCCCCATATTCGGGGAGAAAATTTTCTGTAAAAATATTAGCTTCTGATAAATAGGTGGCTACAGTTTCTATAAATTGGGTTTCTTTTCTTAAAGCTCTCATTGAAAAAACTGGTTCAGCAATTTTATCATCGTCAATAATTGTAAATTCATGTTCGAATCCAACCATAAGCTTAATACCATAAAATTCGTATAGCTTTTTTATCCCTTGTTTTAGATAATTACGTGCACAACATTCCCATGGCTCTCCATTCAGATTTTTTATGTCGCATATAAAAAAATGAAATGGGTGTTCAAATTCATTTTTACAGATTTTATATTCTGCTGATTTATCAGGAACAAGACGTAGATCACCTGTTGAACCAAAGGGATTATTGGGCCCAATTTCGCCAAAAGGAGTAAGTGATTGATCTGCGGGTACCCAACCGCAACCGGTATCAATTTTTTTTAAATAGTCTTTAGAAATAATAGCACGACCTCTGAAAAGACCAGAAAAATCAGAACATCCAAAGAATACTTGATGATCGGGGTTAATTTTACTCATAATTTGTTTCTAGACGAATAATAAAATTTAAACTAATCTTAATTGTAGTTGTTGTTATTTGTATAATCAACATTAATGTCGTTGGTACCATAGTATATTGAATTAAATGTTGAGATTAGATAGTATTTCAAAAAAATTTGGTGGTGTAAAAGCTGTTTCTCAAGTCAGTTTAGAATTAAGTGATGGGGATGTATTAGGACTAATAGGCCCAAATGGTGCAGGTAAATCAACTTTGATTAATCTGATCACTGGTTTGCTTACCCCAGATGAAGGTCAAATCTACCTTTCTAATTTAAATATTACTTCTAAAAAGCCTTATGAAAGGGCAAGGTTAGGTTTGGCCAGAACATTTCAAAATTTAAGAATTTATCCTAATCTTTCAGTTGGTCAAAATATTGAAGTTGCTTCAATATCATCAAATTATTCTTCTAGAATTATGAATTTTGACTTAGATAAGATAATTAATATTTTTGATCTTGACAATAAAATTGATCTAGCATCTGAGGAATTATCATATGGTCATCTTAGAAGATTAGAAATTGTGAGAGCATTAGCTTTAAATCCTTTAGTTCTTTTATTAGATGAACCGGCTGCAGGAATGAATGAAAATGAGACAAAAGAACTATCTAATTCATTAAAATGGGTTCAAAATAACATTGCTTGTGCTATTATAGTTATTGATCACGATTTAAAGTTTATCATGGGGGTCTGTGATAAAATAACAGTCATGAATATGGGGGAGGTTATTGCATCAGGAAAACCTAATGAGATTTCTAATAATAAAAGGGTAAAAGAAGCTTATATCGGGCATTAATATAAAAATTATAATAATTTAAGATTTGTTTAGGAGAAAATAAATGAAACCTTTTTTTAAAAAAATATCCATACCTATATTTGCCTCATTTTTGGCATTCCCAGTTTATGCGGATACTATCAAAGTTGGTTTTCCAGTCCCATTGACCGGAGAATATGCGCCTTATGCTGAAATTCAAGGTGCAAAGTGTATGGCCGAAATTATTAATAACAAAGGTGGAGTAAATGGTAAAAAATTTGAATTATTAGTACAAGATACAGGGACTGATACACAAACAGCCATTTCTCTAACTGAGAAATTTTTAGACCAAGGGGTAGTTGCAATTGGAACAATACCTTTTTCAGATACTATGATACCAGTTGCCCAAATTGCAGCAGGTTATGGAGTAACTATCTTACAAGCTCAAAGTACTCAAGTTGAGATGCATACTGGAATAGTTGATAATTTTATTTCAAACGTTTCTCCTGATCCGTTTACAGCTGCTGCTGCTGCTGAATATGCCCTATCAGAAGGTGTAAAAAATGTAGTATTATTAACTTCTGATGATGGAGGATCATGGTCTGCAAAAACACCTTTATGGTTTGGTGAAGTTATTGAAAATGGTGGTGGTAAAGTACTTTCAAAAATGAACTTTAGCATACCTACAAGTGACTGGTCACCACAAATCGCCGAAATGAAAAAATTATCTAGTTCACCAGATGCAGTATATATTTCTTCCATAATGCCAGATGTGGGTGTTTTGGTTAGACAGATGAAAGCTGCTGGTATTGATGCTTGGGTTTTTGGTTCAGATGGGCTGGACGACCCTTCTCTTGATTCAGTTGCAGATAGTGATAAATCAATTTTAGATAAAGTAGCTTTTGGAACACTTGCTCCTTCCCAACCAGGTAGTGCGATGCAAGAATTTCAAGCTGAATGTAAAGCTTTAGGTATGCCTGTAGATGGTATGTTTCCTGCTTTAGGAGCAGATGTTATAATGGCTTTGGCTTATGCAGTAGAAAAAACAGGTGGAACTGATCCAGTAGCAATTAGAGAAGCATTAAGATCTGCTGACAGTATTCCTGTAAGAACTGTGGAGTCAGTTTCATTTAAAAATAATAAATCACATGCTGAAAGAACAGTACCAGTCATTGGATTTAAAAATGGAGTGAGGGTACTTCTTTCTAACGCTATTCCTAGATTTGTACCTAACTGGAAATAAGCAATTTACTGAATTATAACAGTAGTGCTTAGGCACTACTGTTTAAGGAATGAAAAGTTGTTGATAGTTAATGATCTAAGTGTATTTTATGGTAAAATTAAAGTTGTTCATAACATTAATTTTACCATAGAGGAAGGAAGTTGTGTTGCATTATTAGGACCCAATGGTGCAGGCAAAACTTCTACTATATCTTCAATTTTAGGAACAGTTAACTCTACAGGTACTGTTAACTTTTGCAATCAAGATATTAGTAAAATACAAACTGAAGATAGAATTAAATTGGGTATTTCTATAGCACCAGAAGGTCGTCGTGTTTTTAGTAATCTCTCAGTCTTTGAAAATCTTTATTTAGGATCTGCTATAAGAAAAGATAGAGCAATTGCAGATAATGAAATAGAAAATTGGTTTAATATTTTTCCAATTTTAAAAGAAAGAAAAGACCAATCAGCTGGAACCTTGTCTGGTGGTGAACAACAAATGTTAACAATTGCGAGGGCACTTATGGGAAATCCAAAGATACTATTATTGGATGAACCAAGTCTAGGTTTAGCTCCTATGATTACTAAACAAGTATTTGAGTTGATAGAAACATTAAAAACTAAAGGTATTACTATTTTATTAGTTGAGCAAAATGCTACAGAGGCACTTAAGTTAGCAGATTACAGCTACATACTGAATAGTGGAAATATTGTGGCTCACGGTAATAGAAGTGAAATTTTAAAAAAGGGTGATTTAATGTCATCACTTACAGGTGTTGAAAATTGATTGATTACGTTGTTCAACAGTCATTAAATGCCTTAAGTTTTGGGGCAGAGTATGCATTGATAGCATTGGGTTTAGCTATTGTTTTTTCAATAATGGGATTAGTAAATTTCGCACATGGAGAAGTTATAGCTATAGGTGGATATTGTATGATGGTTATGGCAGCAATAGCTTTTAGAAATCCCATAGTAATAATAATAGGAGCTATTTTTGCTTCTGTGATTATGGCGGTTTTTTTAGAAAGGATTGCATTCAGGCCTGTGAGGTACGCAGATGCAACAACAGGACTGCTTACTGCATTTGGAGTGAGTCTTATTTTGCAAAATTTATTTCTATTACTTGTATCACCTCGACCAATTGCAGTTACTTCAATGTATTTTTTAGATTGGCCAATAAAATTAGGCTCAATTCGTATTTCTTCTTTGCAAATTTTTGAAACCGTAGCTACCTTGCTCGCTATTTTATTTTTAGTCTTATTTCTAAAACGTAGCTTTCTGGGTATTGCAATGAGAGCTGCATCCTTAGATTTTGAAATGGTAAGATTAATGGGGATTAGAGCTAATAGAGTTATAGCTACTGCATTTGCAATTTCTGGTTTGCTAGCTGGTATCGCAGCAATTTTTATCATAGCTAGAAGAGGAGCAGTTGACCCTACACTTGGTTTCAATCCAGTACTAAAGGCATTTGTAGCTTGTGTTGTAGGGGGGTTTGGAAGTCTTACTGGTGCAGTATTAGGAGGATTTCTTTTAGGTGCTCTAGAAGTAGGTATGTTAGTAATACTTCCACAGAGTTATGGAGGAATGAAAGATGCTTTTGTTTTTGCTGTTATTGCAATCATACTAGTTTGGAGACCTGAGGGTATTCTCTCTCCCCAGAAAGAAAAGGGGGATAAAATATGAACATTTTTCAGTCAAGTAAAAGTTTTAAACAGGCATTTTGGGGAGCAACTTTATTATCTGTTGTTATTGCTTCAATAGGAGTTTTTGTAATTTTTTTTGGAGAAAGATATCATCTAAGGCTGGTATATGCTGCTTATGTAAATCTTTTAGTTGTATTAGGGCTTCAAGTTTTTATGGGTAATACTAATATTACTAATTTGTCCCACAGTGCTTTTATGGGATTAGGGGCTTATATAGCAGCAATTTGTGTTACTCCAATTCAAATTAAAAAGTTATCCCTTCCTGATGCACCATGGGGATTGAATGCTTTTGAATTAGATGCGCTTTCTTCTGCACTAATATCACTTACTCTCACTGGCTTTTTGGCTTTTTTAACTGGTTTGGTAATAGTTAGACTTTCAGGAATAGGTGCAACAATTGTTACGATTGCCATATTAGTAATTGTACACTCAATTTTTATGCATAGGACGGATATTTTTAAAGGAAAACAAGCTTTTTTTGGTATACCACAAGTATTCGATTTATCATCAATAATTATGATCTCAATTTTTGTTATTTTTGTTGCTAGATTTTTTAGGGAATCAAAATGGGGTATTCAATTAAGAGCTAGCTCTGATGATGAAAAAAGCGCTGACGCAATGGGTGTTAATATATTCAAACTAAGATTAGTGGCATGGACATTGGGAGGATTAATTTTAGCATTATCAGGAATATGTTATGCTTATTATCTAGGAACAATTAGTGCGAGACCCTTTTATTTTTCACATGTTTTTCTTACTTTAGCAATGCTAATACTTGGAGGAATGAGATCAATTACAGGCGCTGTTATTGGAACAATACTTATTACATTTGGATTAGAGGGTGTAAGATTTATGGAAACAGGTCCAACTATTCTGGGGCTAAAGTTCCCAGAAATGCTTGGTTTATCTGGTATCGCCTTAGGTGCAGTAATTGTAATAATAATGGTTGTTAGAAATGGTGGGTTGGTTGGTAATTTTGAAATTGAACAATTATTTATCAAAACGCGCAAAAATATATAAAATTATTTATGAAGTTTAATCAATTCATAGGTTGTATAAAATGGTTAAAGAATTTTCAACATTCATTGGTTCTAATGAATTTAAAAGAACATCACCTTTTTTAAAAAATAAAACAGCAATATTAACTGTTGATATGCAGAAGGAGTATTGTATTCCTGGCAGAGATCCTTCTCATCCTGAATTAGACTCAAAAAGTTTTTTTCACTCGGAGTTAAGGAACTTAGTTATCCCTAATCAAGTCAAAATTATTTCTTTAGCCAGAAAATTAAATATTGAAGTCATGCATACTGTAATTGAAAGTTTAACCCAAGACGGTCGTGATAGGTCAATAGATCATAGACTTTCTGGAATGAATGTCCCAAAGGGTGCTGAAGGTGCTGAAGTAATTGATGAAATAAGGCCAGTAGTGGATGAGATAATTATACCAAAAACATCTTCTGGTGTTTTTAACTCAACTAATATTGATTATGTTTTAAGAAATTTAGATATTAGATTTCTTATTATTTTTGGAATTGTAACTGATCAATGTGTTGATATGGCAGTAAGAGATGCTGCAGATAGAGGATATCTAGTAACAATGGTAAGTGATGCATCGACGACAATCACAAGCGAAAGACATAAAAACGCGCTTAATGCATTTAGTGGCTATTGTAGAATAATGAGTACAAATGATCTTTTAGTAGAGTTAAAAAATATAAATTAACATTTTAATAAATGACTGATTTTAACAACAATAGTGTTTTCCAGGTAGAAAACAAAAGAAGCAATAATAAATTACTTATTACTGTTGAGCATGCAGGAAATTTAATTCCAAAAAAGCTGAATTTAGGGTTAAATAAACAAGATTTATCAAGACATATTTCGTATGATATTGGTATAAAAGGTGTAGCGCTTGAAATTTGCAAGAAAAAAAATTTTAAATGTATTCTTTCAAAATATTCAAGATTAGTTGTTGATTTAAATAGGCCTCATATTTCTAAAGAATGTATTAGAGAGAAAAGTGATGGAAGTATAATCTTGGGCAATAAAAATTTGTCCGCTAATGAAAAAAAAGAAAGACTTTTAAATTACCATATTCCTTTTCATGATTTTGTTGCACTCTCTATTAATAAAATTCAACCTAAAGTTCTTCTGTCCCTTCATAGTTTCACCCCAAAATTAAATGAAGAAAAACTAAATAGACCATGGCAATGTGGCGTTTTGTATGGTGAATCACTAGAATTAGGAAAGAAATGTATTAAATTCTTACGTGATAAACACTCTTTGTGTGTTGGAGATAATCAACCTTATAAAATTGAAAAGGGAGGAGATTACACTATTCCTATTCATGGCGACGATAGAAATATACCGGCTATTTTAATAGAAATTCGACAAGATTTGATCACCACAGTTAAAGGCCAGAAAGAATGGGCAGAATTAATGGTTTCAATGATTAATAGTTGCTTTCAAAATTTATTTATAGATTGAGGAGATAAAAAAATGAAATGTAATCATACTATACATAGTAGAATGCATCATTACGGTTGGGATAATGCTATAGATCCTATTCTAACTGTAACACCAGGTCAAACTGTTGAAATAGAGACAATTGATGCGTCTGGCAGTCAGTTAGCAGAAAATTCAACCGATAAGGATTTGCTAAATTTAGACTTTGAAAAAGTTAACCCGGTTACCGGTCCTATTTACGTAAAAGGAGCTCAAAAAGGTGATGTGATTTCAATAAAATTTTTAGAATTCATGCCTGATACAAAAGGTTGGGGTTGGACTGCTAATATTCCTGGTTTTGGATTACTAGCAGATCAATTTCCGGATCCAAAGTTAAACATTTGGAAATTTGATCCCAACAATCCTACGCATTCTATTTTTGGAAAAGCATGTAAAATTCCTTTAAAACCATTTTGTGGTACTATTGGTTTAGCACTAGAAGAGAAGGGCAATCACTCTGTAGTTCCACCCAGAAGAGTAGGTGGCAATTTAGATATTAGAGATAATTGTGTAGGTACTACATTATATCTCCCAGTTGAGGTTGAAGGAGGTTTGTTATCAGTTGGGGATACACATGCAGCTCAAGGTGATGGAGAAGTCTGTGGTACAGCAATAGAAAGTCCAATGACAGTTTCCTGTAAAATTGATCTTTTGAAAGAACAGTCTATTAAATTTCCACAACTTGAAACTACAGGCCCTGTTACAAATCATTTCGATCAAAAGGGATATAAAATTACTACGGGCATTGGTCCTGATTTAATGCAGGCTTCGCGTGATGCTATTGGGTCTATGATAGATTTATTATGTAAGGATACTGGAATGGATGCAGTGGAAGCATATATGCTATGTAGTGTATGTGGAGATCTTAGAATAAGTGAAATCGTTGATATGCCTAACTGGACTGTTTCATTTTATTTTCCAAAAGTAGTTTTAGAATAAAATTAGAATCCTACTGGTAATCCAGCTTTAGACATTTTCCCCTCAAGTTTTTCATCAGGAAACCAATCTTTTATAAATTTACAAAAATCCAAAAGAGAATTTAAATTAATTCCAGTATGAATTCCTTGTGTTTTTAAAAGATATATGAGGTCTTCAGTGGGAATATTTCCTGAGGCGCCAGGTGCAAATGGACATCCTCCAAGTCCACACAAAGAACTATCAAATTTAAAAATCCCCAATTCCAATACCGCAATTACATTAGCCAGTCCTAATCCTCTTGTATCATGGAAATGCGCAAAAATTTTATCTTTTCCAGCTATTTCAATAACATGCTTGAAAAGATATTTAACATTGTATGGATTACCATAACCAACGGTATCAGCAATATTTATTTCATCAACACCTAAATGAGTAACCTTTTCAACAATATTAAGTACTTTGTTTGGAGATACTTTTCCTTCTATAGAACACCCAAAGGATGTAGAAATTGCAACGCTTATACTACTCTTTTTTTCCAAATTATTATTATAATTCACAATTTCATTTAACTCGTTAATCGATGAATTAATGTCTTTATTTACATTTGCTTTATTATGAGATTCGCTAGCTGATAGAACATAATTTATTTTTTGTGCGTTGAGTTCTAAAGCTTTTTTGGCCCCAAATAGATTTGGAACTAGTACAGAACTAGTTAAATTTGAAATTTTATTTGCTTCATTTAGAATTATTTTAGCATCAAAGAATTGAGGAACAACTTTTTTAGGTACAAATGAGGTAACTTCAATTTCTTGAAAATTTAGAAGTGACTGCTTATTTAACCACTTAATTTTTTTTTCAGTTGGTAATATATTTTTAACTAATTGTAGACCATCTCTAAGACCAACTTCTCTAATTAAAACATCAGACACAATTAATGTCCTTCAAATTTAGGAGGTCGCTTCTCGTTGAATGCCAATATACCTTCTAGTCGATCTTTTGTTGGTATAGTTCTATTATAACACTCAATTTCAAAAAAAAGGCCATCTGACAATGACATATTTAACCCTTTTTTTATTGAATTTTTGGCTTGCTTCACTGCAAGAGGTGCATTTTTTGCTATTTTTTTTGCAATTTTAGTTACTTCAATCATAAGTTGATCTCCATCAAATACTTCATTGATTAGCCCCCAATTTTTTGCATCTAAAGCTGTAAAAGTTTTTCCTGTCAATATCAATTCTAAAGCTCTTTTCTCACCAATAGCACGTGGCAGATTTTGTGTCCCTCCAGCTCCTGGAATAATTCCTAATTTAGTTTCAGTTTGTGCAAACAAAGAATGTTTAGCTGCATAGGCAAAATCCACTGCAGAAACTATTTCACAACCTCCACCATATGCTGCGCCATTAACTGCTGCAATGATAGGAATAGGACAATCTTTTATTGCTCTCATCATTCTCTCGTATAATTTATGTTGAATGAACCATTCTTCAGACGTCATTTTATTTCTTTCTTTCAGATCACCTCCAGCACAAAATGCTTTTTTCCCATGCCCTGTAAGAATAATTATTCTTGTTTTTTTATTTCCTATGGAAAAATCTTCAAGAAAGGTATAAATCTCTTTGGCCATTATTGAATTAAAAGCATTTGATACTTCTGGTCTTTTCAAGGTGCAAAGTATTATTTCATCTTCAATACTATTAATTGATATTGTTTCATGATCTGTAAAAGCCATTATTTGTAAATTTTTCCTCGATTTTATTAACTATTTATTTTTTATATTATATTATTTAAATACTAACTATAAGTAATTTATATATTTTTATTTAGGAAAGCTTATATGGGTACTAATAATATGCATCAAGAAATTAGAGATGCAGTTACCAAGATGTGTCTTAAATTTAGCAATAACTATTGGCAAAATTGTGATGAAAAAGATCTTTATCCAGTTGAATTTGTTAAAGAATTGACCAATTCTGGTTTCTTATCATCTTTAATTCCAGAACAATATGGAGGTGCTGGTCTTCCATTATCAGCAGGTGCTGTTATCCTGGAAGAAATTCATTACTCTGGTGGTAATGCTGCTGCTTGTCATGCTCAAATGTATACAATGGGTACAATTTTGAGGCATGGTAGTGAGAAACAAAAATCATACTTTCTTCCCAAAATTTCTTCTGGTGAATTAAGATTGCAGGCTTTTGGTGTTACTGAACCAAATAGTGGTTCTGATACTCTATCTTTAAACACAAGCGCAGTATTTGATGGTACAAACTACATTATAAATGGACAGAAAATTTGGACTTCAAGAGCCGAACACTCAGATTTATTACTTTTGCTAGCTAGAACTAAGCCTCTTGATGAGGTGAAAAAGAGAACTCAAGGTTTATCTGTTTTTCTTATTGATATGAGAGAACATCTTGGAAAATCCTTGACCATAAAACCTGTAAAAACAATGATGAATCATTCAACAACTGAAATCTTTTTTGAAAACCTAGCAGTTTCCCCTGATAATTTAATTGGAGATTGTAATGAGGGATTTAAATACATTCTATCCGGAATGAATGCAGAGAGAATTTTAATTTCTGCAGAATGTATTGGTGATGCAAAATGGTTTCTGAAAATGGCTACGGACTATTCCAAAGATAGGAAAGTATTCAATCGTCCTATTGGTCAAAATCAAGGAATTCAATTTCCTATAGCCAAGGCTTATTCTAAAATGCGTGCTGCAGAGCTTATGCTATGGAATGCAATAAATTTGTATGATGAAGGTAAAAATCCTGGTGAAGAGGCTAATCTTGCAAAGTTACTTTGTTCAGAAGCATCATGGGAAGCAGCAGAAATGTGTATTCAAACATATGGTGGATTTGGTTTTGCTAAAGA
>CACFXF010000043.1 GCA_902570265.1 uncultured Alphaproteobacteria bacterium
ATACAGATAAGGAAATCAAAGATGCAATTCTTCAAACTTTAGATCTACTAGGAAATGGTTTATTACGAGTAGCAAAACCTAGTGAAAATAACTCTTGGATAGTTAACCAATGGGCTAAAAAGGCAGTTTTGTTAAGTTTTCGTCTCAAGGATATGAACTTGCAATCTGGGGGACCTCAAAATAGTTCTTGGTGGGATAAGGTTGATAATAAATTTTTAAATTGGACAAAAGTTGAATGGGAAAAAGCAGGTTTTCGAGCAGTACCGAATTGTATTGTGCGTAACTCTGCTTATATTGCTCCTGGTGTTGTATTAATGCCAAGTTTTGTTAATTTAGGAGCATATGTTGATGAAGGTACTATGGTAGATACTTGGGCTACCGTAGGTTCATGCGCCCAAATTGGAAAGAATGTTCACTTATCAGGTGGAGTTGGAATCGGTGGTGTATTAGAACCAATGCAAGCTTCACCAACAATTATTGAAGACGATTGTTTTATAGGTGCAAGATCAGAAGTAGTTGAAGGTTGTATAGTAAGAAAGGGAGCTGTAATAGGTATGGGAGTATTTATTGGGAAATCAACTAAAATAGTAGTTAGAGAGACTAATGAAATAATATATGGAGAGATACCACCCTATTCAGTTGTTGTTCCAGGTTCACTCCCTTCTAAAAATGGAGGGCCAAACCTTTATTGTGCTGTAATTGTTAAACAAGTTGATGAAAAAACAAGATCAAAAACTTCTATAAATGATTTACTTAGAGATTAATAACTTGAGAAAATAATGATAAATTCTGTTAATCTGACTTCGGAGCTTGTGAAGTGTCCATCCGTGACACCTGACGATGCAGGTACGTTAAAATTAATCAAAGAATTATTCAAAGATACTGATTTTAAAATAACTGAAGTAAGTAAAAATGGAATTAAAAATCTTTTTCTAAGATGGGGTTCTAAAAATTTACCTACATTTGGCTTTTGTGGACACATTGATGTTGTAAATCCAGGAGAAATTAGTAAATGGAAAATGAATCCTTTTTCAGGCAAAATTATAAATAATGAAATTTTTGGTCGAGGATCAGTTGATATGAAATCAGCTGTGGCAGCTTTTTGTTTAGCAGCTTTAAACGTAAGTAAGGAAACTTCACCCATATTTTCAATTGTACTTTTAATAACCTCAGACGAAGAAGGTAAAGCAAAAGATGGAACAAATGCAATATTAGAATGGATGAATAAAAATAATGAGCGCATGGATTATTGTATAGTTGGTGAGCCAACATGCCCAAAAAAGTTGGGAGATATGATAAAAATAGGACGAAAAGGTTCACTTACAGGTCATTTTACAATAATAGGAAAGCAAGGACATTCTGCTTATCCTCAATTAGCTATAAATCCAATTAATTCGAGTGTGGATCTTATTTATTTATTAACCAATAAACCTTTGGATAATGGCTCAAAATTTTTTGAGCCATCAACACTAGTAACAACGTCTATTTTTACCGAAAATAGGGCTAATAATGTTATACCACAACAAGTAAAAGTAACCGTTAATATTAGATTTAATGATAATCATACTGGGGAAAAAATTAGTGTTTGGTTGAAAAAATGTGCAAAAAAAATTGAATATAAAACTAAAACAATAATTAAAACTGACATAAAAATTTCAGGGGAACCTTTTTATTCAAAACCAGGTTATTTAGCAAATTTAGTAAAAAAATCAGTGCAAAAATACACAGGAATTTCTTCTGAGTTTTCAACTAGTGGCGGGACATCTGATGCAAGATTTGTTATTACAAAATGCCCAGTGGTTGAATTTGGATTAGTAGGACAAAAAATGCATGCGATTGATGAATCTGTTCAAGTTTCACAAATTGTAGATTTGGAAAATATTTATACAGATATCTTAAAAAACTATTTTAACGATGTTAACAGGAAGACTAAGGGTTAAAATGTTAGGAAAACTTAATCACGTTGCTATTGCCGTTAAAAATATATCTTCTGCAGCAAAAACTTACAAGGATATTTTTGGAGCTCAAGTAAGTGAACCTTTAGATCAACCAATTCATGGTGTAACGGTTGTTTTTGTAACATTACCAAATACAAAAATTGAATTAATTTCGCCATTGGGAGAGAGTAGTCCTATAATGAATTTCTTAAATAAAAATCAAAATGGAGGGATACATCATATTTGTTATGAAGTTAAAGATTTAGAATTAGCAATTAGTAATTTAGTCAAAAATAATTATAAATTAATTGGCGATAAAATTCCTAAAATAGGGGCACATGGGAAACCTGTCATTTTTTTACATCCCTCAAATTTTGATGGGACACTAATAGAATTACAACAGGAGTGAAATTACCTATATTATGACAATAACAGCATCTCTAGTACTTTTTGCCGTATTTTGGTTTCTCATCTTATTTGTTGTATTACCCCTAAATATAAAAACACAAGGGGAAGAAGGGAAAAATTCTTATGGAACTCCCAGTTCTGCACCTATAAATGCAAATATTAAAAAGAAGATGATTGTAGTAACACTGTTTACTACAGTTGCTTGGTTAATTTCTATGCTAATAATTTATTTGATTTTCTTGAGTTAGTATTTTTTTAATAAAATTTAAAATTTTTTAATCTATTTGAAAATAAGAAATTTTTTTCTCTAACTGTGGCCTTGGTCTATCAGTGCTACTTTCATCAAAGCTACCAACATATAAATATCCTGCAACAAAATCATTTTTAGAAGTATTGAATGCTAACCTACCTAACTCTTTATCATTAGCCATCCAACCTGTTAACCAATTTGCACCCCATCCATTTGCAAGAAAATTATTTAATATATTCAAGCATAAAGCTCCACATGAAAGAATTTGTTCAATTTCTGGAATTTTTGTATCATTAATAGGAGAGCAAATCACTGTGACAATCAAAGGAGTTTTTGATAAGTTAACTATACTTTTTTCAACTTTATGAGAATCAATACCTATTTCTTTACCTCTTTTTTCAATCATTGAAATATAACTTTTTTTATTATCTTCTGTAATTAACACAATTCTCCAAGGTTCAAGTTTACCATGATCTGGTACTCTAAGAGCACTTTTTAGAATATCCATAACTTGTTTTTCTGAAGGTCCTGGATATTTTAAGTTTCTTACTGATACAGACCTTCTAGAAGAGAAGAACTCAGATGCTTTTTTTATTTGATTCATGAGTTAAAATCCAGTTATTCATTATCCTGTTTAGTTACTCTAAGATTTAGCTCTCTAAGTTGTTCGTTTGTAGGAGAAGTAGGGGCATTCATCATTAAATCCTCACCTTTTTGATTCATTGGAAACATAATGACTTCTCTTATGTTTTCTTCCTCAGCTAATAACATTATCATTCTATCTATACCTAATGCGCATCCACCATGAGGTGGAGGACCATACTTTAACCCTTCAATTATTCCTTGAAATTTTGAAGAAACTTCATCTTTTGAATACCCTGCTAGCTCAAAGGCCTTAAACATAGTTTCCAACTCATGATTTCTAATTGCTCCAGATAATAATTCATAACCATTGCATGCAAGGTCATATTGGTAACCTTTAACTTCAAGCGGGTCTCCCATTAGAGATTTAATTCCTCCCTGAGGCATGGAAAAAGGATTATGCGAAAAATCAATGGTATCTTTATCAGAATCTTTCTCATACATAGGAAAATCAACAATCCAAGCAAATGCGAAAACATTCTCATTTATAAGTTTAAGCTCATTCCCAATATGATTTCTAGCTCTTGCAGAAAACCCTTCAAAATTAGAGGGTTTTCCTCCAAGAAAAAAAGCTGAATCACCAATATTTAAATTTAACCGTTGCCTAATAAGCTCTGATTTTTCTTCACCTATGTTTTTTGCCAACGGACCTGCAGCATCTATTTTTCCATCTATTTCTCTCCAAAAAATATACCCCATGCCAGGTAATCCTTCTTTTTGAGCAAAAGAATTCATTCTATCACAAAAATTTCTACTCCCACCCCCCGGTGCTGGAATTGCCTTAATTTCTGTACCTTTATTCTTTAAAATATTTGAAAAAACTGCAAATCCTGAATCTCTGAATATATCACTTACAATCTGCATCTTAATGGGGTTGCGTAAATCAGGCTTATCAGAACCATACCACAGGATTGAATCCTCATATGAAATTAGCGGCCACTCTTTATAAACTTTCTTGCCTCCTCCATATTGATGAAAAATTTTTTCGATTATAGGCTTAACAGTATCTAATACATCTCTCTGATTAACAAAACTCATTTCAATATCAAGTTGATAAAAATCTGTAGGAGAGCGATCTGACCTTGGGTCTTCATCCCTAAAACATGGTGCTATTTGAAAATATCTATCAAACCCACCCATCATTATTAATTGCTTAAATTGTTGAGGAGCCTGTGGTAGTGCATAAAATTTTCCTTTATTTAATCTGCTAGGTACTAAAAAATCTCTAGCACCTTCGGGAGAAGAAGCTGTCAAAATTGGTGTTTGAAATTCATTAAACCCAATATCCCACATTTCTTTTCTTATTGAAGAAATAACATTAGATCGTAGAACCATGTTTTTATGTAAACCTTCCCTCCTTAAGTCCAAAAATCTATACTTTAATCTAGTTTCTTCAGGATATTCCAATTCACCAAATACCGGTAATGGTAAATCATAAGATTTTGTAATAATTTTGGCAGATTCAATAAAAACTTCAATTTCACCAGTACTTAAATTTCTATTTATCAAATCAGTATCTCTTGATTTAACTTTCCCAACAATTTGAATACACCACTCTGATCTAAAATTTTCTGCTATTCCAAAATCTTCACTATCAGGATCTATTACTATTTGTGTAATTCCATAATGGTCACGAAGATCAATAAATAATACACCACCATGATCTCTTATTCTATGAACCCACCCAGAAAGTGTTACCTTCTTATCAACATCTTTAACTGTCAGTTCATTACAATTATGAGTTCTATAAACTTCCATACATGCCTCTAGACAATTACAATTAAACTTCCTCTCAAATAATAGAAAGATATAAAAGGGTAAAGCCTTAATATGATTAATTAAGTTTCATATTGTTATTAAACAACGATTTTTTATAATTTTTACTTGCCTAATTAATATCAAACTGACAAATAATTAATAAAAAAATTAAAATGCCCAAAAGAAATGATATATCAACAATACTAATTATAGGGGCTGGTCCAATAGTCATCGGACAAGCCTGTGAGTTTGATTATTCTGGAACACAAGCATGTAAAGCCCTTAAAGAAGAGGGCTATCGTGTAGTTTTAATAAATTCTAATCCAGCGACAATTATGACAGATCCCGAAATCGCAGACTCTACTTACGTTGAACCTATAAATACTATTACAGTTGAAAAAATTATTAAAAAAGAAAAACCATGTGCAATACTACCAACAATGGGGGGACAAACAGCTCTTAATATTGCTATAGAACTTGAAGATAAGGGAATATTAAAAAAGGAAAATGTAGAATTAATTGGTGCTACAAAATCTGCAATAGAAAAAGCAGAGGATAGAAAAAAATTCAGAAACTGTATGAAAAAGTTAGGTATAAAATGTCCTAAATCTGTAATCATAGAAAAATTAGTTGATGCTGAAATAGCATTAAATGAAATTGGTTTACCAGCAATCATAAGACCAGCATTCACTCTAGGAGGAGCTGGAGGTGGAATTGCATATAATACTAAAGATTTTTTTCAAATTTGTAAAAATGGATTACAAATTTCTCCTGTTAATCAGCTATTAGTAGACGAAAGTTTATTAGGATGGAAAGAATTTGAGTTAGAAGTTGTCAGAGATCAAATGGATAATTCAATAATCATCTGCTCAATTGAAAATGTTGATCCCATGGGAGTCCATACGGGGGATAGCATTACTGTGGCACCAGCGCTTACTTTAACTGATAAAGAATATCAAAAAATGCGTACAGACTCTATACGCATTTTAAAAGAAATTGGTGTTGAAACAGGTGGGTCAAATGTCCAGTGGGCAGTTAACCCAGATGACGGAAGAATGGTTGTCATAGAAATGAACCCTAGAGTATCAAGATCGTCTGCCCTTGCATCAAAAGCTACTGGTTTCCCTATTGCCAAAATTGCCGCAAAACTAGCAGTAGGATATACTCTTAATGAATTAAAAAATGATATAACGGGTTCGACCCCAGCCAGTTTTGAACCCACCATTGATTATATAGTAACAAAAATTCCTAGATTTACATTTGAAAAGTTTCCAGGAGCTTCTTCAGAATTAGGAAGTTCTATGAAATCTGTTGGGGAAGTAATGTCAATAGGAAGATCTTTTCATGAAAGTCTACAAAAAGCACTTATTTCACTAGATATCGGTTTATCAGGATTGAGTGAAGTTTACATTCCAAAAGACAAAGAAGGAATGATAAATGCTTTATCGAAACAAAACCCTCAACGCATTATACAAATTGCTCAGGCTATAAGGCATGGAATGGAATTATCACTCATAAATAAAATTACAAAAATAGATTTTTGGTTTTTAGAACGCATAAAGGAAATTATTGAGATTGAGAATTACATCAGGAAAAATGGCCTACCAAATAGTAAGAAGGAATTGTTATACATAAAATCTTTGGGTTTCACAGATATGAGGCTTAGCGAGTTAACATCCTTGAAAGAGGTAGAAATTTACGAATTAAGAAAATCAAAGAGTATTAATGCTGTTTATAAAAGAGTAGATACCTGCGCAGGAGAATTTAAATCTAATACATCTTATATGTATTCAACTTATCCAACGAATGAAACAGAATTAAATAATTGTGAAGCTAATCCGAGTGAAAGTAAAAAAATTATCATTCTTGGCGGAGGACCAAATCGAATAGGACAAGGAATAGAATTTGACTATTGTTGTTGCCATGCTTGTTTTGCTCTTTCTAAAAAAGGGATTGAAACAGTCATGGTTAACTGTAATCCCGAAACAGTATCAACTGATTATGATACATCCGACAGACTCTTTTTCGAACCTTTAACCGTTGAACATGTCATGGAAATTATTGTTAAAGAAAATTCAAATGGAAATTTATTAGGAGTTATTGTCCAGTTAGGTGGACAAACACCACTAAATCTTTCTAAATCCCTAAAAAATTTTGGAATCCCCATTTTAGGAACTAGTCTTGAATCCATTGATATTTCTGAAGATAGAGAAAAATTTCAAAGCCTCTTATGTAAATTAGGTCTGAAACAACCTAATAATGGAATTGCCAGATCAGACAAAGAGGCTATTCAAATAGCAAATAAAATAGATTATCCTGTGGTAATTAGACCTTCCTATGTTATAGGAGGTAGGGCTATGGAAATAGTTTTAAATGAAGATCATTTAAAAAAGTATATTAATCATGCTGTAAAAGTGAGTGGTGAAAATCCAATATTAATTGATAGTTTTATCAGTAATGCAATAGAAATTGACGTCGATGCAATTTCAGATGGTAAGAATGTAACAATAGTTGGGTTAATGCAACATATAGAGGAAGCGGGTATCCATTCGGGTGATAGCGCATGTTGCATTCCACCATACTCTTTAGATAATGAAATTATTGATAGCTTAAAAAAACAAAGCATATTGCTAGCAAAAGAATTACAGGTAGTGGGTTTAATAAACATACAATTTGCAATAAATGGTAAGGATATTTATGTACTTGAAGCAAACCCTAGAGCTTCTAGGACACTTCCATTTGTTTCTAAAGTTATAGGTAAACCAATCCCTGGAATAGCTGCATTAATAATGGCAGGAATTTCAAAAAATATTATTGAAGAACCTAATATTAATTTTTTTGCAGTTAAGGAAGTAGTATTACCTTTTAATAAGTTTCCTGGAACAGATATTTTGTTAGGACCAGAAATGCGTTCCACTGGTGAAGTTATGGGAGTTGATCAGAATTTTGCAACAGCATACTTAAAATCACAAATTGCTTCTGGTATCAAACTTCCAAACAAAGGTACTGCATTTGTTTCGGTTAAAGAAAAAGATAAAAACCCAAAGTTATTAGAAATTTGTAAAATAATTGATGAATTAGGAATTAATATTTTAGCTACAACTGGAACTTTACAATTTCTTTCAAACAATAATATAAATGCTAAAGGAGTAAATAAAGCCTATGAAGGAAGGCCTAACATTATTGATTTATTAACTGATAATACAATTAATTTGGTAATAAACACAACTGAAGGCCTCCAATCTATAGCAGATAGTAAAGGTATAAGAATGTTAGCATTAGAAAAAAATCTTCCCTATTATACTTCTACTACAGGTGCCTGGGCTGCAGCGCATTCTATGAAAAATCTTAATGAAAAAGGCCTTTCTATTATATCTTTACAAGAATTAAATAACTTAGATTTTTAAATTGAAAAACTACTGAAATGGCAAAATTATATTTTTATTATTCTACGATGAATGCAGGTAAATCGACTATTTTGCTACAAGCTGCTCATAACTATAGAGAACGAGGAATGGAACCCTTTCTAATTACTGCTAAACTAGATAATAGAGCCGGACAACCTAAAATTGTAAGTAGAATTGGAATTGAGGGGAAAGCCCAACTATTTGACTCAAAAGATGACTTATTTTTAATAATAAAAGAAAAAGTCAAAGAAAAAAAATTAAATTGTATACTTCTAGATGAAGCTCAATTTCTATCAAAAAAACAAGTCTGGCAACTTGCAAGAGTTGTGGATGATCTCCAAATCCCAGTTCTTTGCTATGGTTTAAGAGTTGATTTCCAAGGAGAATTATTTCCTGGTTCTCTTGTTCTATTGTCTATAGCTGACGAAATGAGAGAAATAAAAACCATTTGTTATTGTGGAAAGAAAGCAACAATGGTTGCACGATTAAATAAAGACGGTAAAGTAATAACTAAAGGACAGCAAATTCAAATTGGCGGGAATGAAAGTTACATATCACTATGTAGGCTTCATTGGCGTGAAGAAATAAAAAATGCTAATATAAACGACTCCCAATTTTAGTTTCATTGTCTGGGATTACTAAAAAAACCCCTTCCTCTTTCATATCAGGAACTCCCAAAACTAAAACCTCAGAAATGAAATTTCCAATTTGTCTCGGTTTAAGATTTATCACGGCTAAAATTTTCTTACCAATTAATTCATTTGGTTTATAATGATCTGTAATCTGAGCAGAGGATTTTTTTTCTCCTATATGTTGTCCAAAGTTTATCCATAATTTTAAAGCGGGTTTCTTTGCTTCAGGATAAGTTTCAGCTTTTATAATTTCACCGACTCTTATGTCAACATTTTGAAAGGTATTAAAATCAATAAAACTCAATATAAATTCCTTTAATTATTTTATTTTAATTTTTTGCTAAAGATTTACTTCTATTATACGCTGCAACTACGGCATTTCTAATTATTTCATGCCAACCATTTTTTTTATCCATCAAAATATTTAATGCTGCTTGTGTTGTCCCATTTGGACTAGTAACATCTTCTCTTAACTTCGATGGACTCTTATCACTATCAATTGCAAGAAGACCCGCACCAACAATAGTTTGTAAAACAATTGTTTTTGTTATTTCTTCAGGTATACCCAAATCATTGCCAACTCCAATTAGTATTTCAGCAAAATTAAAAATGTAAGCTGGACCAGAGCCTGAGATTGCAGTAACTACGTCCATCATACTTTCTTTTTCAAGAACTACTGTCTTACCTAATTTACTGAAGAAGTGCTCTGTCCATTTAATATGAGCTAAAGAAGAATATTCATTACCTATAATAGCGGACACGCCCTGCTCTATAGAAACAGGTGTATTTGGCATAACTCTAATGACCGGATAAGGTACTTTAAAAATGTTATGAAAAAAACTAAAGTCTTTCCCCGCGATTACACTTATAAGAAAAGAATTATCTGCAAGATCATTTTTATTATCTTTAATCACTTGTTCAGCAACTTGTGGTTTTACAGCAAAAATACAAACGTTTATCTGACTCTTTATATCTAAAGGATTTAGAGTTATTGTTTTTGTATCATTCATTTTTTTTAGCCAGTTAGAAGGATTTGGCTCACGAACATAAATTTTGGTCAATTCATTTGAAGCTTTAACCCAACCTCTGAGCATTGCCTCACCCATGCTACCAGAACCTACAATCAACACTTTGTTCATGTTTTCACACTATTTTATAGTAGTAATATAATAAGAAAAATTCATTTTTTAAACTCTTTAAGCTTTAAACGAATCCAGACAACTGTTGACTAGCTAACTTCAAAGCCATGTCAGGACTTTCTTTTCCACAAGATATTAACTGAAAAACAGGATAGAGTTCATCCATTACATAAGTAGTTTCAGAAATTATTTCTGTAGTACGTCGGCTTTCAATTTCTAACGCGTCAGATCCCTTATATTGATTGTGAAA
>CACFXF010000044.1 GCA_902570265.1 uncultured Alphaproteobacteria bacterium
CTACTTCTCTTCTGGTGGGTTTATCTAAGAGTGCGCAAGCTTCAATTCTCCTTGGATTTCTTGAATTTAATAATTGTAAAACATGCTTAAGGGTATGACCTGTGTCAACAATATCTTCAACAACCAAAACATCTTTACCAGATATTTCTCCAGCTAAATCTTTTAATATTTTTACCTCTCTAGAGCTCTCTGTAGAGTTTCCATATGAAGATGCTTCTAAAAAGTCGATTTCAATTGGAAGATCTATCTCCCTGGCAAGATCTGCAATAAAAACAAACGAACCTCTTAACAGACCTACGACTATAAGTTTTTCAGTATTTAAAAAGTAATTTGTGATATCTTTGGCTAGGGTTTCTACTCTAGCAGCAATACTCTTTGCAGAAATTAATTGATCAATGCTATATTGAGAGCTAGACATGTTAAAACCTTTCATTTTTTTTTTAAGGAGATAATTCAATTAAGTCAACCTATGAAAAAAAAGCAAATTTTTGGATTGCAGTTGACTGGGGAACAAGTCACTTGCGTTACTGGATTATAAATAGAGAAGATGGAAAATTAATAAATGAAAACTCTATTCCACTAGGTATAAAATTTATAAATCATAAAAACTTTGAAAATATTTTAGTGAATGAATTTCAGGATTATTTGTTAGAAAATTTAACAATTGATATTTTATGTTGTGGAATGATTGGATCTAAGCAAGGCTGGAAAGACTCAGGTTATTTTTCAGTACCTTTTACTCCAGAATTTTATAAAAAGTTGGTTTTTGTAAAAACAAAAAATAAAAAACTTAATATTTATATTGTCCCAGGATTAAAGCAAAGTAATCCTCCAGATGTTATGAGAGGAGAGGAAACCCAATCACTAGGAATTATAAAAAAATATAATAATTTTGATGGTGTAATTTGTTTTACGGGAACTCATTCTAAATGGGTCCAAATAGTTGGCAATGAAATTATCTCTTTTGAGACTTTTTTGACTGGTGAATTATTTCAAATTATTTCTGAGCATTCAATTTTAAAACAATCTATTTCCACAAAAAAAATAGATATAAATCTTGCTAAAGAGTACGCTTTAATTGCTTTTTCAGATCCCCATAAATTTTCTAAAAATTTATTTGAATTAAGAGCAAAAAATTTGATTGATAATTTAAATTCATCAGAAATTTTATCCTGTTTATCAGGTTTAATAATTGGTTTGGAAATTGCTGGAAGTCGTAAATATTGGTTAGGTAATGAAGTTATTTTGGTAGGTTCTAGTCCTATGGTCGATATTTATAAGTTAATCTTAAATAAACAAAACATTGCAACTTCAATTCAAGACTCAAAGGATATATCGTTAATAGGTTTAAAAGACATTTACAAAAATTTAAATTAATTTAGAAAAAATAATCAATAGAAATTTATTAAAACCAAATTTTACCAAATCAAAAAAATATCTACGAATATATCAAAAAAAATAATAGTTTCCCATTTAGATGATTTTACAAGACTGGCTATATCTATTTATTATTTGTCTGCTCGGTGCATGTTCCCCGGGACCAAGTGTTGTAGTTATCTTGGGGTTTGTATTTTCGGGGGGAAGAAAATCGGGTATTTCAGCTTCTATTGGACATGGTTTAGGAGTTTTTGGTTACGCAATACTTTGTGCCTTTGGTTTGGGGTTTTTGATTGAAATTTATGGTACTTTTTTTACTGTAGTGCAGTTTTTAGGTGCTTTTTTTCTTCTTTATTTATCATTTATAATTATTAAGGGCTCTATTGTAGAAAAAAAAACAAGCCATAATGCTATAAATATCGACTCTGAAAAAAATAGGTTCATTGAAGGATTTTTAATTGCTATTTTAAATCCAAAAATTGCAGTTTTTTTTTTATCGCTGTTTAGTCAATTTCTTTCAAGTGAACAAACTCATATAACACATCTTTTTATGGCTATATTAGCTGGAGGAATAGATACTATTGTATATTGCATAATTGTTATTTTAGCTTCAACAAAAGGGACAGCTAGTTTTTTAGAAAATCATGGGTCCAAAGTTTCGTTAATTTTCGGAATAATGCTTATTTTTCTTTCCTTATCATTATTTGTTTCAATGCTAACGAAGATATGACCATAATTTCTAAATAAATTAATATGTTGCTCTTCCACCAGAGATATCAAAAACGCTGCCGGTTGAAAAGGAGCATTCTGACGAAGCTAGCCAGCATACTAAAGACGATACTTCATCAGTTGTTCCAAAGCGGCCCATTGGTATTTTAGAAAGCATATAATTAATATGTTCACGGGTCATTTGTTCAAAAATTTCAGTTTTGACTGCTGCAGGTGTTACACAGTTCACAGTTATTGGATGCTCAGATAATTCTTTTCCTAATGATTTTGTTAATCCGATAACTGCTGCTTTTGATGAACTATAAGCAGATGCATTTGGATTTCCTTCTTTTCCTGCTATGGAAGCTATATTTACAATTCGACCATAACCATTTTCAATTAGTAAAGGAATACAGGCTTTATTACACAAAAAAGTTCCATTTACATTTACATCAAAAACGTGATCCCATTCTTGTTTAGAATATTCCCAGGTTTTTTTATTTGGGCCAGTTATTCCTGCACAACAAATAAGTACGTCTAATTTTTTTATAATTTTTTTACTTATCTTTAGAGCTTCCTTTATTTTTTCCCAATTTCTTATATCCACCTCTACAAAAAATTTATTTTCTTCATTCATTTTTTCTTTTGGTGACAAAATGTCCCAAATAATTACATTGGCCCCTTCGCTTAATAATCTACTAGTAATCGTACTCCCTATGCCAGAGCTTCCTCCAGTGATTATAACATTTTGATTAATAAACCTATTCATTTTCATCTTGATACTCCTTTTTTACAAACAAATATTGTTTTTTTATTTAATCAGAAAAAAGTTGATATGTAAGTTAAACTAATGTAATAGAGTATTCCAATTTAAATGAATCTTAGAGTTTTTTGTATGTTTTCATCATTTTTCAGTCGTGAGATTTGGTTAAAAATTTCTAAAAATTAAAACTAAAACTTTAAATATTCTTTGTGAGTATTATCTAACTAATTCATCATTATCAAAAAAAATATTAATTAAATATGGTAAAAAATTATTCTAAAAATAAAGATTTAAAAGGTTTATATGATCCATCATTTGAACATGATGCATGTGGTTTGGGTTTTGTTGCGAATATTAAAGGTATAAAAAGCCATAAAATAATTGAAGATGGTATTAAGATTTTAGAAAACCTTGAACATCGTGGAGCAACAGGTGCAGATCCATTAGTTGGTGATGGTGCTGGAATGTTGCTTCAAATACCTCATGATTTTTTTGTAAAAAAAACTAAAGATCTCAAATTCATGATTCCAGATGAAGGTCAATATGGAGTAGGGGTCTTTTTTATGCCTCAAGATAGTAATCTTGTGAAAAAAATCATTCAGATAGTTGAGAGTATTTGCTCGGAAGAAAAACTAAACATTTTAGGTTGGCGTAACATTCCTACTGATAACGCCTGTTTGTCCTTAGATGAAGATATTGTAAAGGCAGAACCTGTTCATTATCAGCTTTTTATTAATAAAAATGATAATCTTTCCCAAGATGAATTTGAAAGAAAATTATTTATCTTAAGAAAATGTATTTCTAATGCAGTAATTAATCAAATTGGAGATGTTGAAGATTTTTATCCTGTGTCGTTATCCTCTAGGACGATTGTATATAAAGGTATGTTTTTAGCGGATCAACTTGCAAAATATTACCCTGATTTGAGTGATCCAAACTTTAAATCAGCTTTAGCTTTAGTACATCAAAGATTTTCAACTAATACATTTCCATCATGGAAGTTAGCACATCCTTACAGAATGGTTTCCCATAACGGTGAAATCAATACATTGAGAGGAAATTATAATTGGATGGCTGCAAGGCAGGCTTCTCTTTCTTCACCACTTTTTGGTGATGATATCAAGAAAATATGGCCTATATCATATGAGGGTCAGTCTGATACGGCTTGTTTTGATAATGCTTTAGAATTATTAGTGCAGGGTGGTTATTCAATTTCACATGCTATGATGATGCTTATTCCAGAAGCATGGTCTGGTAATCCTCTTATGGATGAAAAGAGAAGATCATTTTATGAATATCATGCTGCAATGATGGAGCCTTGGGACGGACCTGCTGCATTAGCATTTACTGATGGTAGGCAAATTGGTGCAACATTAGACCGAAATGGACTAAGACCAGCCAGATATTTTGTAATGGAAGATGATACTGTAGTTTTAGCTTCCGAGGCTGGTACACTACCTATTGATGAAAGTAAAGTTATAGCTAAATGGAGATTACAACCTGGAAAAATGCTTTTGATTGATCTTATGGCTGGGAAAATTATCTCAGATGAAGAGATCAAAAACCAATTGTGTTCTACTAACCCATATAAAGAATGGTTAGAAAATACACAAATTATTCTTGAAGAAATTGATAGTAAAACAATTGAAAAAAGAAGACTCGATAATGAAATTTTAAATAAAGGTCAAAAAATATTTGGTTATAGTCAGGAGGATTTAAAAATTTTAATGACACCAATGGCTGTTACTGGTCAAGAAGCAATAGGATCTATGGGAACAGATACCCCTATTTCTGCAATCTCAAATAAACCTAAACTTTTATATACCTACTTTAAACAAAATTTTGCTCAAGTTACTAATCCACCGATAGATCCAATCCGTGAGGAATCAGTAATGAGTCTTGTGTCATTAATTGGCCCAAGACCAAATCTATTTGATTTAAAAAATCTAGCTACCACTAAAAGATTAGAAGTAAGACAACCTATTTTAAAAAATTCTGATTTGCAAAAAATCAGGGACATTAGTGAAATAGGTGATAACCAATTTTTTTCTAGAGTAATTGATGTTACATTTGATAAAAAAATTGGTCCAGAAGGAATGAAAGATTGCATTGATAAGTTATGTGAGAGTGCAGAAAAATCTGTTTTAGCTGGTGAGAACATTATAATCTTATCTGATCGGCAATTTGGTCCTAAAAGAGTTCCAATACCAATGTTATTAGCTACTTCAGCTGTACATCATCATTTGATCAGAAAAGGTCTTAGGACTTCAGTTGGACTTGTTGTGGAGTCTGCAGAACCAAGAGAAGTTCATCACTTTGCAGTACTTGCTGGTTATGGTGCAGAAGCTGTAAATCCTTATCTTGCTTTTGAAACTTTGATTCAAATGCATCAAAATGGTTTATTCCCAAAGGAAGTAGATGAAAAAGAGGTAATTAAAAGGTATATAAAATCAATTGATAAAGGTCTTTTGAAGGTCATGTCAAAAATGGGGATTTCAACTTATCAGTCATATTGTGGTGCTCAAATTTTTGATGCTGTTGGTTTGTCAACTGAGTTTATTGATCAATATTTTTCAGGCACAGCAAGTAAAATAGAGGGAGTTGGTATTGACCAGATTTCTAAAGAAGCTTTTATAAGGCACGACATGGCATATAATGACATACCAATTCTACGACATTCTTTAGATGTTGGTGGAGAATATGCAGTACGACATAGAGGTGAAGCTCACGCATGGACTTCTGATGAGGTTACCTATCTTCAGCACGCAACTAGATTGGGGAATGTTAATGATTACAAAGAATATGCAAAGTTAATAAATGATAATGATAAGAGATTATTGACGATTAGAGGCCTTTTTAGACTTAAAGAGGCTGAAGAATGTGGTAAAACAAGTATTCCAATCAATGAAGTTGAGCCAGCAACTGAAATTGTTAAGAGATTTGCAACAGGAGCGATGTCATACGGATCTATTTCTGCAGAGGCTCATGAAAACCTTGCAATTGCAATGAATCGAATAGGAGGCAAGTCTAATACTGGAGAAGGTGGTGAAGAAGTAGAGCGTTTTATCCCGATGAAAAATGGAGACAGTAAAAGATCTTCAATTAAACAAGTAGCTTCTGGTAGATTTGGTGTAACTACTGAGTATCTTGTTAACTCTGATATGATACAAATAAAAATGGCACAAGGTGCAAAACCTGGTGAAGGTGGTCAATTGCCTGGTCATAAAGTTGATGCAGTTATAGCAAAAGTAAGGCATTCAACAAAAGGTGTCGGCCTTATATCTCCTCCACCGCATCATGACATTTACTCTATAGAGGATTTAGCTCAATTAATTTATGATCTTAAAAATGTTAACCCTGATGCAGATATTTCTGTAAAATTAGTATCAGAGGTTGGGGTAGGTACAGTTGCAGCAGGCGTAGCTAAAGCACATGCAGATCACGTTACTATATCAGGAATGGAAGGGGGTACTGGTGCTAGTCCTTTGACTTCTGTTAAACATGCAGGTTCTCCATGGGAAATGGGATTAGCAGAAACTCATCAGACTTTACTTAAAAACAAGTTGAGATCTAGAATAAAAGTTCAGGTTGATGGGGGACTAAGAACCGGAAGAGATGTGGTAATTGGTGCTCTCCTAGGTGCTGACGAGTTTGGCTTTTCTACTGCTCCACTTGTAGCTTCAGGTTGTATAATGATGAGAAAATGTCATTTAAATACTTGCCCAGTAGGAGTAGCAACACAAGACCCAGTTTTAAGAAAAAGATTTAATGGACAACCTGAGCATGTTATAAATTTCTTCTTTTTTGTAGCTGAAGAAGTTAGAGAGATAATGGCTGACCTTGGTTTTTCAAAATTTAATGATATGATTGGTCAAATTAATTTTTTAGACCAAAAAGATGCCGTAAACCATTGGAAAGCAACTGGTTTAGATTTTACTAAATTATTTTACGATCCAGATCCCAAGAATAAACATCCAAAATTTTGTTGTGAAAATCAAGATCATAATTTAGATAAAATTCTTGATAAAAACCTTATAAAATTAACAAAAAATTCGATCGAAAAAAGAGAAAAGATAAGAATTAATTTACCAATTTCAAACTTCAATCGTTCGACTGGCGCTATGCTTTCCGGATATATTTCAAAAAAATATGGGTTTGAAGGTTTAAAAGAAAATTCTATTCATTTAAAATTTAAAGGTACTACGGGTCAAGCATTTGGCGCCTGGCTTTGCAATGGTGTTTTATTTGAAGTTGAAGGTGAAGCTAATGATTATGTTGGTAAAGGCTTATCTGGTGGAAATATCGTAGTTTATCCACCGAATAACGCAGAACTTCTTGATAAGAATCGTGCAATTATTGTTGGAAATACAGTATTATACGGTGCAATTTCAGGAAAATGCTTTTTTAGAGGGTTTGCAGGAGAAAGATTTGCTGTTAGAAACTCTGGTGCTATTGCTGTAGTCGAAGGAGTTGGAGATCATGGATGCGAATATATGACTGGAGGAATAGTGGTGGTTTTAGGTACAACTGGTAGGAACTTTGCTGCTGGTATGTCTGGAGGTATTGCGTATGTTCTTGATGAAGATGGAACTTTTTCAGAACGATGCAATTTATCGATGGTTGAATTAGAACCTATTCCTGAAGAAGATGATCTTATGGAGTCTGAAGGTCATCAATCTGGAGATATTGAACATCATGGTCGTGTACATCTTTCTAGTGATATGACAAAGCATGATGACGAGAGGTTAAGATTTTTAGTAGAAAAACATTATGAGTATACTAACTCTGAAAAGGCAAAATTAATTCTAGATCAATGGGAAAATTTTCGACCAAAATTTATAAAAGTAATGCCAACTGAATATCGAAGAGCACTTGAAGAAATAAAAGCTGAACAAAACTCATCGTTTGTTGCTGCAGAGTAGTGAAACTTAATAAATTAAGTAGGAATTAAAAATGGGAAAAGTAACTGGATTTTTAGAGTTAGATAGACAAGATAGAAAATACAGACCAGCTGCGGACAGAGTAAGAAACTTTAAGGAGTTTTTTATTGAATTACCTGAGCAAACTCTTCAAGCTCAGGCAAGTAGGTGTATGGATTGTGGTATTCCGTTTTGTCATGATGTCAAAGGCCTAAAAGGTTGCCCAGTAAACAATCAAATCCCTGATTGGAATGATTTAGTATATAAAGGTGAATGGGAAAATGCTATAGCAGATTTGCATTCAACCAATAATTTCCCTGAGTTTACTGGAAGGATTTGTCCTGCTCCGTGTGAAGCTTCGTGTACTCTTAACATTATAGATAATCCTGTAACCATAAAATCAATTGAATGTGCTATTGTAGATAAAGCTTGGAAAAATGGCTGGATTAAACCTCAAGTAACCGATCATAAGACAGGAAAAAAAATAGCCGTCATAGGTTCTGGACCAGCTGGGTTAGCCGCATCACAGCAATTAGCTAGAGCTGGTCATGAAGTGAATTTATATGAGAAAAATAGTAAATTAGGAGGTCTGCTTCGTTATGGAATACCTGATTTTAAACTTGATAAGTCACATATAGATAGAAGAATTAACCAACTATCAGATGAAGGTGTTATTTTCCATACAAATATTAATGTTGGAGTTGATATTTCTACAGATGAAATAATTAATTTGCACGATGCTGTTATATTAGCTGGTGGGGCTGAAATGCCCAGAGATCTTCCCATTCAAGGAAGAAATTTTAAAGGTATACATTATGCAATGGACTTTTTACCTCAACAAAATAGAAGAGTAAGCAACGAAAGTTATAAAAATCCTGAAGAGATACTTGCTACTTCCAAAAATGTTGTTGTTATTGGTGGTGGTGATACTGGTTCTGACTGCATTGGAACTTCTATAAGACAAGGGGCTGTATCAGTTACTCAATTAGAAATTATGCCTGCACCACCCGAAAAAGAAGATAAGTTATCAACTTGGCCAAACTGGCCTTTAAAGATGAGAACATCCTCTAGTCAGGAAGAAGGAGCTAATAGAGAATTTTCTGTTATGACACAGAGTTTTGAAGGTGACACAAATGGTAATGTAAATAAACTTCACTGTATAAAAGTAGATAATAATTTTAAACCTATAAGTGGATCTGAATTTCATATAAAAGCTGATTTAGTTCTTTTGGCAATGGGATTTGTTTCTCCTAAATTTGATGGTTTGTTAAAAGATTTAAATGTTAATCTTGATACAAGAAAAAATGTTTTAGCTAATACCTCAGATTATAAAACTAATCTTAAAAAGGTTTGGACTGCAGGCGATATGCGAAGAGGTCAATCTCTAGTAGTCTGGGCAATTCGAGAAGGCAGACAATGTGCCAGATCAGTTGACGAATACTTAATGGGAAACAGCCTTTTATCAAGATGAATTAATGTTAAATATTAGGATTTTTTTTTTAAAAAGAGATATTCCTTTAAACATTGCACATTTTATTGATCACTTTTGTATGCTTATTTTTGCTAAAGCTGCATATGATTGTGCTATATATTTTAATACCTCTTACGGCGAAATTATTATATATGCCACTTTAGGACTAATTCTTTTTGGTGCTTTTGCGCCTCTTGCATCTTATTTATCAAAAGTTTTTTCAAGAAAAATATTATTAATAGTATTTCCTATAGGTGTAGGGTTTTCTTCAATTTTTGCTGGGTTTTCACAGAATCTAATTCATTTGGGTATAACACTTACATTAATTGGTATTTTTGCTTCGATTTATCATCCTGTAGGAATAGCTATGCTAATGAAAAATAAAGAGAAATTAGGTTTAAGGCTGGGAATTAATGGTGTATGGGGCAATATGGGTGTTGCATTTGCTCCCTTAATTACTGGGTTATTGATATTTTATTTTAACTGGAGAATTTCATTTATTTTACCTGGAATGTTATATCTATTTTTTGGACTATGGTTGGTCTTGACAAATTTTGATGAAGATATCAGTGAAACTTCTCAGAATGATAAATCTAAAAATAATTTTGCTCCAAGATGGAAAAAAGCAATGATTTCACTAATCCTTATTACAATTGCAGGTGGTTTTACTTTTGGTTCTTTAACTTTTTTAATCCCTAGATATTTTGATATTTATATGTCTGAAATGACAAAAAATATATTTATAACTGGATTACTAGCTTCTGCAGTCTATGCTATAGCCTCATTCGCACAAGTAATATCAGGTTGGTTAGTTGACAAAAAAGGTTATAGAACAATTTTGATTTATATTGGTATTTTTCAAATTTTGTTTATTTTCTTAACGTCTCAATCAGAAAATTTATATTTGTTTATTTTT
>CACFXF010000045.1 GCA_902570265.1 uncultured Alphaproteobacteria bacterium
TTTAATTGGTACGCCCTAGGGGAGCGTTTATGTAATGATTTCAATGACTTAGAGTAGATGAGTCACGCACTTTGTTTCAAAGTGTTTCACTTTTTGTTTAATCACATTTTTTGAAAATAGTGAATCTAAATTTGCACACTATCTTATTTTTCATTAAAATTTTCAAATGGTTAAAAGTCTTACAATTTACCAATGTGATCAAATCATAAAAGGGTGTAAAAACTGGAAAGCACTTGATCAAGCTATTCGTTCACAGAAAGGCAAAAGAAGCAAAGGTAATTTATTTGAAAGATTTACCCAACTTTATTTTCAAACTAAACCGGAGTATTTGACAAAGTTCAAAAATGTCTGGCTTCTAGAACAAGTTCCAAAAAAAGTTTATGGTTTGTTGAATTTGCCATCAGAAGATAAAGGCATTGATCTAGTAGCAGAAACATATGATGGAGACTATCAAACTATCCAATCAAAATACCGAAGCAATAAAGATAAACCTCTGACCCTGGATGATTTAACTGGATTTGGTAATTTATCTTTCAATTTCTGTAAAAATATTTCTTTTGGATATATAGTCACTACAACCAGCCAACCCATAAAAAATATTCGGTATTTAGGTAAAGTAACGGAATTAGGAAATGAACGCTGGCTATCATTAACTGAGGAAAATTGGCAATTAATAAAGGAAAAGTTAGGGAAAAAGGCGGTAAGACCAAAACCCTACAAGCCAAGCAAACATCAGCAAGAGGTCATTGACAAAGCATACATTCATTTCATTAAAAAGGGTGAAAATCGGGGTACTATGATAATGCCCTGTGGATCAGGAAAAAGCCTTGCTGCTTTTTGGGTTTCACAGAAATTAAAAGCACAAACTATTTTGGTAGCTGTGCCAAGCCTATCCTTAATCAAACAGAGTTTGGAAAGCTGGATGCGGGAATATACTGCTAATAAAGTTCATCCCGATTGGCTCTGTGTTTGTTCTGATGATAGTGTATCAGGTCTTGAAGCAGATAACTTTGTTGCTGACGTATATGAGACTGGGATTGAAACAACCACTGACCCAAATCAAATTATCGAATTCTTGGGAAAACCAACAAACAAGCCCAAAATAGTTTTCACTACCTATCAAAGCAGTCCAAAAATGATGGAGGTTCAGTCTAAAACGTCCTTTGAATTTGATTTGTGCATTTTAGATGAAGCACACAGGACTGTGGGAGACAAAAGAAAAGCTTTTTCCACTCTCCTTTATAATGACAATTTAAAAGCCAGAAAGCGTATGTTTATGACCGCAACAGAGAGGGTCTACAGGGGAACAAGTAATGAAATTGTATCTATGAGTGATAGAGAAATATATGGCGATTACTTTTACCAACTAACTTTTAAACAAGCTATAGCTTCAAAAATAATCTGTGATTATCAAGTAATTACAATTTCCATAACCGAGGAAGAAATAGAGGAGTTGGTTTCTAAAAATGGTTTAGTTTTTGATAAATCTGTCAGTAACTCAGAACACTCTACTAAAGAGCTTGCGGTAGGAATAGTTTTGCAAAAAATGTTTCAAGATCACGGAGTTAAACATGCAGTTTCTTTTCATAATAGTATTAAGCTAGCTAAGCGTTTTAGAAAGCAGCAGGATTTACTCAACTCAATTTATGCAACGAACCTCGAAATTGAAAACTTCCACATATCAAGCAAATTATCCTCTGGTCAAAGAAGTTCACTACTGGAAAATTTTAAATTGAGTGAGAAAGCATTAATAACCAATGCCAGATGCTTAACTGAAGGTGTTGATATTCCACTCATTGACTGTGTTGTTTTTGCTAATCCTAGAAGAAGTGTGATTGATATTGTTCAGGCTGCCGGTCGCGCAATGAGAGTGGATAGAACTGGCAAGAAGAAATTAGGTTATTTATTGCTTCCAGTCGTAGTGCCTGAAGGAATGGGATTTCAAGAATTTTTTGAAACAAATGAGTTTAAGCATGTAGCAAAAATAATTTCAGCACTCTCGACGCAAGATGAAAGGATTGCAGAGGAATTTAGGGAAGGCGGAAAGCCAAAGCAAAACCCAAGAGTAATTATGAAAACCATTGGCAGTGTAAATTTTGCTGATCAAATAGACCTCACTGAATTTACGGAAAGCATCAAAACTGTGATTTGGAAAACTGTTGCGATAGCAAACATGAGACCTTTTGAGGAGGCAAGAACCTTTGTCCGTTCACAAAATCTTAAGAATGATCGGGAATTGAAAGAATGGCAAAAATCCGAAAACCGTCCGCCAGATATTCCAACTAATCCACGGAGAACATATGGAAAGGAATTTGTGGATCTCCCAGATTGGATAGGTGTAGATACTGTTGCTCCACAAAATAAAACTTTTCTGCCCCAAGATGAAGGAATTCAATATGTTAATAGATTAAATTTAGGCACTTTAAAGGCATGGCAGGCTTACTGTGTTTCAGGAGAAAAACCAGCAAATATACCAAGTAATCCTCGGCACACATACGGGAAACAATTTGTAGGGATGGGAGTTTGGCTTGGAACAGGAAGGGTTGCAACACAAAAGAAATTATATTGGGAATTTGAGAGAGCGAGAAGTTTTGCTCATGCTCTTAAATTAAATGATCAGAGAGAATGGAAAGCATATGTAAATTCAGGAAAACTGCCTAAAACTATCCCATCAAATCCAAATGGGGTAAACCA
Organism: uncultured Alphaproteobacteria bacterium; assembly: GCA_902570265.1. Lineage (GTDB taxonomy): Bacteria > Pseudomonadota > Alphaproteobacteria > Rhodobacterales > Rhodobacteraceae > CACIIZ01. The sequence continues at coordinate 2,695 of CACFXF010000045.1, forward strand.
ATATAAAAAGAATTGGATTGATTGGGGGGATTGGCTTGGAACGGGAAATAAGGCAGTCGTGCCTGTGCAAAAAAATCGCTATAGACCTTTTAATGAAGCAAGGGGATTTGCAAGAAGTTTAAACTTTAAATCTAAGGCCCACTGGATGAACTATAAAAAATCGGGCAAAATTCCACAAGACATACCGTTAAATCCTCATGTTGCGGATCAATATAAAAAAGACTGGAAGGGTTGGCCAGATTGGCTCGGTTACTAAAATTTTAAAGTTTTAAAAATATAAACAAAATGGTAAAATCTGGTAGGGTTAGCATGAAAGAAATTTCTGTTTACTTAGGACATAAGTCAGTTAATGTAACTGAAAGAGTCTATGCGAAATATTCCCCTAATTTTATGAAAGAATCTGCTAATGTTATGGGGGATTTTATTTCTTGAAACAGGTGCAAATAGCATTATCTGTCAAAAGGGGCGACTTTATTCACCTAAGTTATTGATTTTAAACGATTTAATTGGTACGCCCTAGGGGAATCGAACCCCTCTTTCCAGAATGAAAATCTGGCGTCCTAACCGATAGACGAAGGGCGCGCACAAATACTTAATAATTCGGTAATTAAATAGGTGCAAGATGTTTTTTTATGAATTGGCTAAAGCAATATCTTTAACAACAAAATTTGGTACTTTTTTTCCCAACCAATCATTAATTTCAATATTTCCGGCAAAATGATAAGTGGATTCAATATTTTCATATAAAAAAATACCAGCTTTATTATCTAGTGCTCTGAAAAATATTGACTGAATTTTTCTATAACTTTCATCATAAATATAAAATTTGAGATGCTTATTATTTAATAATTTACACCATTTTATTTTACAGTTTTTTAATACAAAAATAGGTCTGGGTGAATCTGGTCCAAATGGTCCAGCTTTATCCATATCTTCAACAAAATCTGAAGAAATTGCATTAATAGAAATAACTGAATTAATGTTCAAAGTGGAAGGTTCATCATTTATTTCTTCTTGTTCTGATAAAATACTATTTAATCTATTCATTGCTAAATCAATTTTTGCTGCCTCAACCGTTAGTCCTGCTGCTTTAGCATGACCTCCACCTTTTATAATTAGCTGTTCTTTAGCTAATTGACTAATCGCATTACCCAAGTTGTGATTAGGATTTGATCTTCCAGAACCTTTGCCAATGCTATCTTTATCTATGGATATCACAAAACAAGTTTTACTAAATTTATCAAGTAGTCGAGAAGCAATTATTCCAGTTATTCCTGATTTAAATTCTTTATCAGCAACCCAAACAAAGTTATTTTTAAATTGTTTATTTTTTATATTTTCGTAAGCCTTTTCGGTCATTTCATATTCTAAAATTTTTCTATTTTCATTCAGACTGTCTAGTGTTTGTGCTATTTTGATAGCTTTATTTTTGTTATTTTCAATTAAAAGCTCGACGCCTAACATTGAAAAACCTAGCCTGCCACCTGCATTGATTTTTGGTCCAAGAATAAATCCGAGATGATTGGTTTTAATAGGCTTTGAGATACTGCTTATTTCAATAAGAGATTTGATGCCAATGTTTTTCTCCATTTCAATTACCTTCATTCCGCTTCTCACAAATGCTCTATTTAATTCTACTAAAGGAACAACATCTGATACTGTAGCAAGCGCTACTAAATCTAAGTATGGAAGTATATCAGGTGCTTTAAATTCAGAATTTTTTAATTGTCTATTCAATGCTACAAGTAATAAAAAAGTTACACCAGTCGCACATAAATATTTGAGAACAGATTTTTCATCAAAACGATTAGGATTCACTAGTGCATCAGCATGTGTTTTATTATTACCACCTTGATGATGATCAATAACAACAACAGAACAGGAATTTTTTTTTGCATTTTTGATTGGTATATCAGCAGTAGAACCACAATCTACGCAAATTATTAAATCATGTCTTAAAGACAATTTTATCATAGCTTTATTATTTGGTCCATATCCTTCCTTATCTCTATCTGGAATATAAATAGTAGGTTTTAATTTAAAGTTGTTGAACCATTTATAAAGCATAGCTGCTGCTGCTGCTCCATCAACATCATAATCTGCAAATATGGCAATTCTTCTTTTATTTTGGATTGTTTCAATTATGATTTTGATAGCTTTGTCAATATCTACTAATGAGTTTGGATCTGGCATACTGGATTTAATCTTCGGGTTTAAAAAATTATCAATTTGATCAACTGTAACTTCTTTTTGAGCTAAAAATAATGCCAACGGGTAAGATATGGGGGATACTTGTTGAAGATTTGTTGCAAGCTTTTGAATATTTTTTTTTGGCTTGAGCCAAATTTTTCTACTTAACGAAAATTTTGAATTCAAGAAAATTTCATCATTATCTATCATGAAAATTTTTGCTGATATAATAATCTTCTTACAGAACCTGTTTTAGATCTCATCAATATAGTTTCAGTTTCTAATATATTTCCATCCCATTTTGCTCCACGTAAAATTGAGCCGTCTGTAACTCCTGTAGCAGCAAAAATTACGTCTTTAGTTACCATGTCATCAAGGGAATAAATTTTATTAAAATCTTTAATTCCTGTTTTTATGGCTCTATTTTTTTCCGAATCATTTCTATATATTAATTTGCCTTGAATATATCCACCTAGACATTTCAATGCTGCGGCAGCCAAAACACCTTCAGGCGCTCCGCCAATTCCCATATATATATCTATCCCAGTTCTTTCCGTGTTAGCACAATGTATGACCCCAGCAACATCACCATCCGTTATTAATCTGAGTCTTGCGCCTGTCGCACGAATTTCTTCTATTAAAGTTTGGTGTCTTGGTCTTTCCAAAACACATACCATAAGGTCCTTTGGGTTACAGCCTTTAGCTTTTGCTAACGTTTCAATTCTCTTCTTTGGAGACATTTCAAGCGTGATAATATCTTTTTTATATCTAGATCCGTAGGCAAGTTTTTCCATATAAACGTCTGGAGCATTTAATAATGAATCTTTTGGCCCCATTGCAATCACAGTTAGTGCATTAGGCATGTCTTTTGCTGTTAAGTTAGTTCCCTCTAATGGATCAAGTGCAATATCTACAGAAGGTCCATTTCCACTTCCTACTAATTCACCAATATAAAGCATTGGAGCTTCATCTCTTTCGCCCTCTCCAATTACTATTCTCCCATTTATATCTAACATATTTAGCTGAGTTCTCATAGCGTCAACAGCAGCTTGATCTGCCGCTTTTTCATCACCTGCCCCAATAAATTTAGTTGCTGCAATAGCAGCAGCCTCAGAAACTCTTGCAAGACCAAGGGATAACAACCTGTCGTTAAATTCTATCTTTGTTTCCATTTAATAATTATTAATTAAAATTCTTCTATTTTAATGATAACGGGTTCATTTATACAAATTTCTAATTGATTTATTTCTTCTATAGCTGGTTTTAGGAGACTTTTTGTAGTAGGGTGTGTTACAATAAGTATAGGGGCTGTTTCTCCAATATGGTGTAGCTGGTTCATTCTATTGATTGAAATTTCGTATTTACCTAGAATGGAACTTAGTTGAGCTAAAGTACCGGGCTTATCAGTAAGTAAGAATCTAAGATAAAAACTGGAAGGAAAATCTTTCTTTTTATTTACTGGCAACTCTAGGAGATTAGCATTCATTCCAAAAACACTTGATTTTTTCCCATTTGCTATATCAATTATGTCAGCAATGACAGCTGATGCTGTCGGACCAGATCCAGCACCTGGTCCCATGTAATACGTCCTTTCGGAAAAATCACCTTCAACCATTACCAGATTTGTTCCGCCTTCTAGTTTTCCAAATATACTATCTTTTGGAACAAGGCACGGTTCTACCTCTTGGATAACTCCATCATCTGATCTCAAAGCAAGCGCCATTAATTTAATTTTATAGCCCATAGAAAATGCATTTTTGATATCAATTAACGAAATATTTTGGATACCATTTGTAATTACATTTTCAAAACTTATCCTTGTCCCAAAAGCACACGTTGTAAGTATAGAAATTTTGTGGGCACTATCTATTCCTCCTACATCAAGCTGTGGGTCTTTTTCTACATATCCAAGTTGTTGAGCTTTTTTAAAAATTGATGTGTATTCTTTCTCTTCTTTCTCCATTTGAGTTAAGATGTAATTACATGTACCATTAATTACCCCATAAACTTTTGAAATAACGTTTCCACTTAAAGACTCCTTAATTGCTTTTATAATTGGAATTGCTCCAGCAACAGCAGCTTCAAAATTTAGACAAACCTGTTGCTCTTCTGCCAATAGAGCAAGATAGTGCCCATGTTTAGCTATTAATGCTTTATTTGCGGTAACTACATGCTTTTTATTGAGTATTGATTTTTCTACTATTGACTTAGAGGGATTTTCGTCTCCACCGATTAATTCGACCACAACATCTATTTCTTTATCATCAGTGATATCAAAAGGGTCTTGGACCCATTTTAAATTTCCTATATCAATATCTCTTTTTTTATTCTTATTTTTAGCACAAATAGCTGCAATTGATATTGCTCTCTCTGATTTATACTTTATAATATTTTTATTATTAATAAGGCATTTTATTAATCCCATGCCAACAGTTCCAAGTCCTATTATACCAATATTTAGTGGTTTCATATCCAAGAAATTTTACCTTTAAATGTTTAAATGAAATACAAACAATTTATTGCTAAGTAAAGTTATACATTCAAAACCTATATAAATCATCAGAAAATTTTTTATATTTTTATTTTGAAAATTTAATATAAAAAAAAAAAAATTATCCAGAAATTAATTTTTTTACATTTTTTGCAGCCTGTCTGATCCTGTGTTCATTTTCAACTAGTCCTATTCTTACATAACCTTCTCCATATTCTCCAAAACCAATACCTGGTGCAACTGCAACTTCAGCTTCTTGCATTAGTATTTTTGCAAATTCCATAGATCCAAGATTTTGAAACTTTTTTGGAAGTGGGGCCCATGCGAACATAGTGGCGGAAGGTTTAGGTATTTCCCAACCTGCGCGTGACATAGCTGATATTAAAGTATCTCTCCTTTTCTTATACTCATTTCGGATCTTATCGATATAATCTTCTGGACTATTTAATGCTTCAACTGCTGCAACCTGAATAGGGGTAAATGCTCCGTAATCTAAGTATGATTTAATTCTTGTTAGAGCATTAATAAGATGTTTATTACCTACTGCGAAACCTACTCGCCATCCAGCCATTGAAAAAGTTTTTGACATGGATGTGAATTCAACTGAAATTTCTTTAGCACCATCTATTTGCAAAATAGATGGAGGGGGGTTATCATCAAAATAAATCTCAGCATATGCTAAATCAGATAAAATCCAAATAGAGTGTTTTTTTGCAAATGTAACTAACTCTTTATAAAAATCTAAGTCACATAATTGTGCAGTTGGATTTGAAGGAAATGATATAACAATAGCAATTGGTTTAGGAATGGAGTGAGCCACAGCCCTAGATAGGGAATTCATATATTCTTCTGGGTCAAAAATCCCATTATTTAGTGATGGTATGTGACGTAATGTTCCCCCAGCTATCATAAATCCGTATGCATGTATTGGATATGTTGGGTTAGGCACTAGTGCTAAATCCCCAGGTGCAGTAATAGCAGAAGCTAAGTTAGCTAAACCTTCTTTTGATCCCAATGTAGTAATAATTTCAGTTTCTGGATCAAGATTCACTCCAAACCTATTTTCATAATATTTAGCTTTAGCTCTTCTCAAACCAGGTATACCTTTAGATGCAGAATATCTATGAACTTTAGGTTTTTTTGAAGTTTCTATAAGCTTATTTATAATATGTTGTCCTGCATCTATATCAGGATTACCCATGCCAAAATCAATAATATCGACTCTCTTTTTTCTTAGATCAGCCTTGAGATTATTGATCTCAGAAAAAATGTAAGGAGGTAGTCTTTTAATTCTGTAAAAATCTTCTCGCATTGATAAGTTGACCTACATATACAGTTATAAAAAAATTGTTAATCACTAATTTAACATAGCACAAAAAAAAGAAGATTATTTAAATTCAATAGATAGGATAATTTTCACAAAGCTTTAAAACTTTATTCTTTACTTCTAATTCTGCTTTTTCATTACTAGCAATTCCATTAATTTGTAATTGCTCTAAAACATCAGCAATCCAATTACCAATATCAGAAAACTCATTTGTTCCAAAGCCTCTAGTTGTTCCTGCTGGAGTACCTAATCTTATACCTGATGTAACCATTGGTTTTTCAGTATCAAAAGGGATACTATTCTTATTACAAGTTATATTTGCATTACCCAAGCTTTTTTCAGCATCATTCCCTTTAATATTTTTGGATCCAACATCAACAAGTATAACATGCGTATCTGTTCCACCAGTTACTATCCTGAAGCCTCTTTTTTCTAATGTGCTTGAAAGTATCTTTGCATTTTTTATGACATCTTCTTGATAAGTTTTGAAATCAGGTCTTAAAGCCTCTCCAAATGCAACTGCCTTAGCTGCTATTACATGCATCAAGGGGCCACCTTGAAGACCTGGAAAAACAGCTGAATTAAATTTTTTAGCGAGGTCTACATTATTTGTTAAAATAATACCACCTCTTGGCCCTCTTAAAGTTTTATGAGTAGTACTTGTGGCAACATCGGCAAATTCAAGTGGATTGGGATGACAGCCAGCTGCCGCTAAACCTGAAAAGTGAGCCATATCCACCATTAAAAAAGCGCCAACAGTGTCAGCAATTCTTCTGAATTCTTTAAAATCTATTTGACGTGGTATCGCAGATCCACCTGCGATTATAACCTTTGGTTGATGAATTTTAGCTAATTCTTCAACTTGAACATAATCAATAAGCTCTGTTTTTTTATTAACCCCGTAATGTACTGCATTAAACCACTTACCTGACAAATTTGGTTTTGCTCCATGGGTAAGATGTCCTCCTGAAGCTAAATCCATCGCTAAAAAAGTATCACCTGGTTTCATTAATGACATAAAAACTGCCTGGTTTGCTTGACTTCCAGAATTTGGTTGTACGTTGGCAAATTCACAATTAAAAAGTTCTTTTATTCTTGCAATCGCAAGATCTTCAGCAAGGTCAACAAATTCACAGCCACCATAGTAGCGTTTTCCGGAATAACCCTCAGCATATTTATTAGTCATTACAGAACCCTGAGCCTGCATTACTGCTAATGATGTAATATTTTCAGAGGCAATTAATTCAATTTCTTGTTCTTGTCTTTTGTTTTCTTTTTCTATAGTAGAAAATAATTCTGGATCTGACACACTAAGACTTTCAGTGAAAATTGGTTTTTTTCTTTGCATAAGCATTTTTAAATCCTCTGAAATTTTTTATTAATACAAGTTTTAATAGACTCTAAGAAAATGAGAATATATAGATATTGTATAATTCT
>CACFXF010000046.1 GCA_902570265.1 uncultured Alphaproteobacteria bacterium
ATAATGATGTAAAAAGAGTTTATTCAAATGAAAATCCTTTCCATAAAATCGACCTATCAAATAAATTAAAATTACTGAAAAAAATTGATGAATACGCTAGGCTAACTGAAAAAAATATTCAACAAGTTTCAGTCGGTTTAAATGCTTCTTTACAAGAAGTTTTTATATTAAGGGCAGAAGAAGAAATTTTAAATGATATTAGACCAATGGTTAGAATTTATGTTTCAGTTATAATTGAGGAAAATGGTAAAAGAGAAAGTGGCTCTTCCGGCGGTGGAGGTAGATTTAATTTATCTGAAATAATTAATGAAAAAAATTGGAAAAAACATGTTGACGAAGCTATAAGAATAGCAAAAGTAAACCTCAGAGCCAAACCTGCTCCAGCAGGAGTAATGGATATTGTTTTAGGGTCAGGCTGGCCAGGCGTTATGTTACATGAGGCAGTCGGTCATGGATTAGAAGGGGATTTTAATAGAAAAGAAACTTCGGCCTTTTCAAATTTAATTGGAAGGAAAGTTGCATCTAAAAATGTTACTGTAATCGATGACGGAACGATACCAGATAGAAGAGGTTCTATTACTTACGATGATGAAGGATCACCTAGCAAAAGAAACATACTTATTGAAGATGGAATATTGATAAATTACATGCAAGATAGACAAAATGCTCGATTGATGAATACTTTATCTACTGGGAATGGAAGAAGACAAAGTTTTGCTCATCCCCCTATGCCTAGAATGACAAATACGTTCATGGCCTCTGGAAAAGATGATCCTAAAAACTTATTAAAAGATTTAAAAGATGGTATATACGCTGTTGGTTTTTCTGGCGGTCAAGTTGATATAACAAATGGAAAATTTGTATTCTCTTGCACAGAAGCCTACAAAGTAAAAAATGGAACTATTTTGTATCCTGTAAAAGGTGCTACACTTATTGGTGATGGTCCTAGTGCTATGAAAAAAATTCAGGGTATAGGTAATGATTTATCTCTGGATCCTGGAATAGGGAACTGTGGAAAAGCTGGTCAGTGGGTTCCTGTTGGAGTAGGTCAACCTACCGTCTATATCAGTGGGTTAACGGTTGGTGGAAGAAGTTTTTAAATGATATGGTTTTTTAAATGGCAGTAGTAATAGTAGAGTCACCCGCAAAAGCAAAAACAATTAATAAATACCTAGGTAGCGCATATAAAGTTCTAGCTTCATATGGACACGTTCGAGATTTGAATGACAAGAGGGGATCTGTTGATCCAGATAATAAATTTTCTATGAAGTGGCAAATAAATCCTAAGAGTGCTAAACATATTTCAGACATAAAATTAGCACTTGCAGGAGATAATCATCTTATATTAGCTACTGATCCTGATAGAGAGGGTGAAGCTATCTCTTGGCATTTAGTGGAAATTTTAAAGAAACAAAAAAGTGTTACCAATGATACTAAAATCCAAAGGATAGTATTTAATGCAATTACAAAATCTGCTGTATTAGAAGCGATAAATAACCCTCGCAATTTAGATGTTCCTTTAATAGAAGCATATTTAGCAAGAAGAGCTTTAGATTATTTACTTGGATATAATATGTCGCCTTCTCTTACAAAAGTAGGATTTGGTTTTCAATCTGCGGGAAGGGTCCAGTCACCTACTCTTAGACTGATTGTTGAAAGAGAGATGGAAATAGAATCTTTCAAACCACAAGAATATTGGTCAATCAATGTGAGTTTGAAGTATGATAATAAAAAGAATTTTCAAGCCAAAGGTATAGAGTATAAAGGCAAAAAAATTGAAAAATTGACGATTAATTCGGAGAAAATGGCTACCGAAATTGTTGAAGAGTTTCAAAGTTCTAGCTTTTATATAGATGACGTATCTTCCATTCCAAAAAAAAGAAAACCATTACCCCCTTTCCTGACTTCAACACTTCAGCAAGAAGCTAATAATAGGCTTTATATGGGTACCCAGCAAACTATGTCAGTCGCCCAAAAATTATATGAGTCTGGATTTATCACATATATGAGAACTGATGGTATTGATATGGCACCTGAAGCTGTTTCTGCAACTAGAAACACTATTAAAGAAATATACGGAAATAAATATCTACCTGAAAAACCAAGATTTTATAAGAATAAAGTTGCTAATGCACAGGAAGCTCATGAATGTATAAGACCAACTGATATTAGCAAAAATGCAGAAAGTTTAAATTTACAAGATATAAATCAACGGAAATTATACGAATTAATAAGGAACAGAACCCTTGCATCTCAAATGGGCGATGAGATTTCAGAAACAACTACTGTTATTATAAAAGATGAGACCAAATGTAACTCCTTGAAAGCAGTAGGCCGTGTAATAGTATTTGAAGGATTTAGAAAAGCATTTTCTTATGATGAAAATGAAGATTCAAATAATACCGATAATAAAGAATTACCCATTCTTGAAAAAGGAAAAGAGGTTTTCATAGAAAAAGTAACCCCCCAACAGCATTTCACACAAGCAAAGCCACGATATTCAGAAGCTTCTCTTATAAAAAAAATGGTTGATTTAGGAATTGGTAGACCGTCTACTTATGCTTCAATAGTTTCCACTATACAATCAAGACAATATGTAAGAAAAGAAAAAAATCGTTTAATCCCAGAGGATAAAGGAAAATTAATATCTATTTTTCTATCTGAATATTTCAAAAAATATGTAGGATATGACTATACTGCTGAATTAGAAGTTGAATTAGATAATATTTCTTCTGGTAAATCTGAATGGGTTGGAATATTAACAAAATTTTGGACAGAATTTTTTCCCACCATAGAAGCTGCGAATGATTTACGTATATCTGAAGTTCTTGAGAGAATTAATGATATACTTACCCCTCACATATTTCCAAATACTGAAGGTAAAGAAGATCCAAGATTATGTCAAAACTGTAATGATGGAAAACTTTCTATAAGAACTTCGAGATCTGGAAGCGCTTTTATCGGATGTTCAAATTATCCTACATGTAAGTTTGTTAGACCTTTTGGTGTTATTAGTGCTAATAGCCTTAATGAGAAAACAAGCGATGACTCAATTGGAACCAGCGATAACGGAGAAGAAATTTATTTGAAGTTTGGACGGTTTGGACCTTACGTTCAATTAGGAAATAGCTCAGAAAAAAACCCTAAACCAAAGAGAACATCTATTCCCAAAAATTTTGAACCAAGCAGAATTACAATTGAAATTGCAAAAAAACTTTTAGATTTACCTAGAGTATTGGGTGAGCATCCAGATGATAAAAAACCTATACAATCTGCCATTGGACCATACGGACCGTACATAAAACATGATAATATCTATGCCAATATAAAAGATTTGGAAGAATTCCTTTCAATTGGAATGAATAGAGCAGTTGAATTATTATCTGAAAATTCAAAGAAAAATATTAATAATAAAAGAGCAGCTTCATTAATAAAAACAATAGGTACTCACCCAGAAGGTGGAGAAATTCAATTAATGAATGGAAGATTTGGTCCATATATTAAATACAAAAAAAACAATATCAGTATAAAAAATAAAGATAAATTAGATGAAATTGATGTGAAAACTGCTTTAGAACTACTGGATAGTAAAAAAAAGAAATAACCCAAAGAAACAATGCATCCTTCAAATTTTTTAAATAATTATTTAACGGAAAGAGATCTCAAAGAATTTGTAAATTCTAACAGATATTTAGACAGTCATAGTACAATAATTAAAACTTTGGATCTAGAATCGCATTATTTTACAATACTAAAAAGATTATTTCCCAATATTCCAACTAAAAAAAAAAAATACTATAGTAAACCTGTACTGAAATCAAAAGTATCATTATTTGATATATTAATAGTAAGTAATATAGACCCCTTAGGGAAAATTTTTTTAGATCCTCCGTTATGGAATTTAAAATTTTCAATACCAAAAATAATATTAAATGAAAGGCAATCTAATAAAATAGATCTGTCAGTAGGAGATAAATTACTAGTAAAAACTAAAAAACTTGATGAAGAAAATAATTACTTCTCTGCAGAACTAATAAGGCCTTTAAAAAAAGTTTCCGAAAGAATCTTAGGAATTACTAATCTAAATAATAGTCAAATAATTATAAACCCTATAAACAGATTTTTTGATTATCCAATTTACATTTCTAATAACAGCAATGCTAAATTAAAAAAAAACCAAATTGTAGAATTTGAAATTCCAATCAAAAAAACACCTGAAAGGCTTGTGATTAATAAGATTGAGAATAAATATGGAGATGGTGATAAATCAGATTTATATTCATTCTTATCGGCTAAAGAATTTGGACTTCCAGATAAGTTTCCAAATTCAGTAGCTAACGAAATAAACAGTATTAAGAGAAAAAAAAACCTTCATGAAATAAATCTTACAACAATTGCTTTTGTAACAATTGACCCAATAAATGCAAAAGATCGAGATGACGCAATATATGCAAATTTCCTTAATACAACCAAAAAAAATAAAGTTTTTTGCGAGATATGGATTGCAATAGCAGATGTTTCTTCATTTTTTGAAATAGGTAGTAAAATTGATAATGAAGCACTTTTTAGAGGTAATTCAACATATCTTAATGAAACTGTTATACCAATGTTACCAGAAAAAATTTCAAATAATCTGTGTTCGTTAGAGGAAAATAAAGTAAGATATACTATTACTTTAAAAATAGACTTAGATGAGAAAGGTAATAAGTTAAAGCACACATTTTATAAAGGAAAAATAAAAGTAAAATACAACTTGAATTATGAAGAAGTTGAAGAATTAATCAATAAACAATATACACATAATAATTCAAGAGTTGATTTAATTAAAAATTTGAATAGAGCAAATAACCTATTAAACAAGACGAATTCTGAATCTCTAAATTTAAAAATATCCGAACCAAAAATTGAGACTAATACATTAGATAAAAGTCTCAAATTAAATGCGAATAAAACTTTATCTTCTCATAAATTAATTGAAAATTTCATGATAATAGCTAATACCTGTGTAGGTGAAACTTTATCAAAATCTAGTTTCCCCATAATATATAGATATCACGAAAAACCAAATATCTTTAACCTTAATAAATTAAATAAAAAATTGTCAGAGCTTGGATTAGGTTATGGTTTAAAAAAAACTCATCCATCTCAATTCAATGAAATATTTAATCAAAAAATTGATACAAATTTAAAAAACCTAATAAGTATAATTATACTTCAAAATATGTCTCAAGCATATTATTCTGCTGATAATAGCGGACACTATGGTTTATCTTTAAATAAATATGTTCATTTCACTTCTCCAATAAGAAGATATTCTGATCTTCTTATACATAGACAGCTGCATGCATTTTTGGGATGGGATTCAGATGAAAATATGAAATTAAATCTTTTAAACTATAATCAAATTAGTGCGCACATAAGTAGTACTGAACGGAAATCAATCAAAGCAGAAAGGCAAACTCATTCTAGGTATTTAGCAAGCTTTATGATCAAATATATAAATCAATGCTTTGAAGCTACAATATACTCCGTAATAAGAAATAAAGTTTTCTTCTTTTTAAAAGAAAATCATATCCAAGGGGAATGTGTATTTGAGGAATTAAACCATTATACCAGAAGAAAATTTAAAAAAAAAAAAAAGATAGAAAAATTAAATATTTTTCTTTCCACAGGAGATACAATTTCCGTCAAATTAATAAATACCAACACTTTTAACGGGAACCTTTTTTTTGAATATGAACAGCTGCTTAAAAGAATTGTGGTGGATAAAAAGTCGTGAACTTAATTAACCCAATCGCTACTTATCATCTCATTTAATCTTGAAACAGTTCTCATAAATTCTTTATCTAATTTTTTTCCTACGTAAATATCTTCAATATTCACACTAGAAAAACAAATCAATTGTACTTTTGCTTCGTAAAGAATATCTATTAAGTTTATAAATCTCCTAGCAAAATCGTTTTGTGAGTTATTAATCTGTGGAATATTTTCAATAAATAGCACTTTTACATAATTACAGAGATTTAAGTAGTCTACAGTACCTAATGGTTTTTCACATAATTCACTAAAGGAAATTTTACAGATACCATTAGAAAAATTTTTTAATTTCAGTTCTCTACTTTGATAGTTTATGATGAACTCATTACTATTTTCATCATAAAGGTTTTTCCATAAATAATTAAATTTATTAATATCATCTATGTTTTTTTTTAAAAAAAATCTTTCCTGCATTTTTAATTTTTTTTTCCTATAGTCAACTTGGCTATCTACTTCTAAAATTTTAAATTTATCCTCGATTAAATTAATGAATGGAATAAATAATTGCCGATTAAGACCGTTCTTATACAGTTCATGTGGCTTGAAATTTGATGTAGTGATTATTATTACTCCAGTGCTAATAAGCTCTTCAAATAATCTACCTACTATCATAGCGTCGGTTATATCAACTATTTGAAACTCATCAAAGCATAGTACTTTAATCTCTTTTGCTAAATCATTACAAATTATCTTAACAGGATCTTTATTTTTGGAAGTTCTAATTTTTTTTGTTTTCTGGTGGAATTCAAGCATAAATTCATGAAAATGAACTCTTCGTTTCTCAGGAAAATCAAGAGACTGGAAAAATAAATTCATAATCATAGTTTTTCCAGTACCTACACCTCCATGTAAATAAATTCCATTATGAAAAAGTTTTTTTTTTTAAAAAAATTAGGGGAAAAAAAATATCTTAATAAACCTTGTTTATTTTTTTTTGGAAATGATTGTGATATTTGAATTCTAAAACTATTTAATACTTGAACAGCATTAAATTGAGATTCGTCATATTCTAAACCATCTTTGTTTAGTAAATCTTTGTAAATCATCTCTAAATCAATCATTATACACTCTGTGAATCCACAATTATTTTTTAAAAATACTTTAGGTGTTTTTCACCTCTTTCAAAAGCAAGGCGAATTTGCTTTTGTCTTTCCCTGAAATTATTTTTCCTTGTATCATTTGTATAATTATAACATTGAGGACAACTTACTCCTTCTTCATATTTAGGGTTGATTAAATCTTTAGGTTCTAAAGGTACTCTGCAAGCATAACATAATATACTTTTACCTTTATTTAAATCTTTATCAACTGATACCCTTTGATCAAAAACAAAACATTCCCCTTCCCAAAGGCTATTTTTTTTATTTTGTGATTTCAAATAGTTTAAAATGCCACCTTTCAAATGATAAACATTTTTAACTCCATCTTTGAGAAGATATTTAGTAGATTTTTCACATCTTATACCGCCAGTACAAAACATAGCTATAGATTTACCTTTTAATTCATTTTTATTTTTTTCCCACCATATTGGAAATTCTTTAAAAGAACTTGTTTTGGGGTTTATTGATCCTTTAAATGAACCAATTCTAACTTCATAATCATTTCTGGTATCTATTGTAACGATGTCATCTTTACTTATCAAATCATTCCATTCCGATGGTTCAACATATCGGCCTCTTTGTTTGTGCGAAGAAATATTATCAACACCAAAAGTTACAATTTCTTTTTTAATTTTCACTTTTATTCTTGCAAATGGAGCTGTTTTTGAAAAAGCTTCTTTAACATTCATATCACACTTAAAGACCTCGTTAGTGAGCAGCTCAATCAATCTATCTAATTTTTTTTCAAATCCTGAAAGAGTTCCATTAACCCCCTCTTTTGCTAATATAACCAAACCATTGATATTATTATCTTCACACTCTTTTTTTATAAATTTTAATTTTTGACGAATATGATATACATTCGTAAAAGCGTAAAAGGATAGAATTTTAAATTTACTCATACCAATCACTTAGCAATATGATAAAATTATTTCAAGTAAACAAATTTACTAACCACTTGACCAATAATAAAAATTAGCCTAGATCCAAATATCAATTTTATATATCTAATTTCAAATTATTATTTTTTATAAGTACTGGTTTCTTGATGTTTAATACACTTTCGAAAAATTTAACAAATATTTTAGAAAAACTCACTAAAAAAGGAATCGTTACTGAAGCAGACGTTAATAATACTTTGAGAGAGGTACGCATTTCATTATTAGAGGCTGACGTAGCTCTAGAGGTTGTAAAAGACTTAATTGAAAAAATTAGAGTAAAAGCAACTGGTCAATCAGTTATAAAGTCAGTAACACCAGGTCAGCAAGTCATAAAAATTGTGAACGATGAATTGGTGGAACTACTATCTGGCAAAGACCAGAGTGATCATTCTCTTAAAATAGACTCGCCTCCTGCAAGTATTTTAATGGTTGGTCTTCAAGGTTCAGGAAAGACAACAACGTCCGCAAAATTGGCAAATTTTTTAAAAAGAAAAGAAAATAAAAAGGTTCTTATGGCTAGTCTAGATACAAGCAGACCAGCTGCTATGGAACAATTAAAAATTCTTGGAAATGAAAATCAAATAGATGTTTTGGAAATTATTCAAAATCAAAAGCCTTTAGAAATTGCCACCCGAGCTGAACAACAAGCCAGATTAGGTGGTTATGATGTCTTTATATTAGATACTGCTGGCAGAATGCATATATCAGAAAATTTAATGGATGAAATTATTCAAATTAAATCAAAAATTAATCCTAATGAAACACTACTTGTTGTAGATGGTTTAACTGGCCAAGATGCAGTAAATGTAGCAAAAACATTTAATGAATTATGTAATATAAATGGAATCGTTATTACCAAGTTAGATGGAGATAGCAGAGGTGGTGCTGCGTTATCCATGAGAGCTGTAACAAAAAAGCCCATTAAGTTTATTGGCATAGGAGAAAAATCTACTGAACTTGAAGTATTTGATCCAGTAAGAATATCTAACAGAATTCTTGGTATGGGAGATATTGTTACTTTAGTAGAAAAAGCTCAAGAGAAACTTGATGCTGACAAAACAGAAAAAATGTTAAGGCGTTTAGAAAAAGGTCAATTCAATATGAATGATTTAAGAATGCAACTAGAGCAAACAATTAAAATGGGTGGAATGAAAGGTATGATGGGGATGATACCTGGTTTTGGAAAGATATCTAAGCAAATAGATAGTGCCAAAATTGATGATAAAATATTGAGCAAACAAATAGCACTGATATCATCCATGACAAAAAAAGAAAAAGCTTACCCACAAATACTTCAGGCAAGTAGAAAAAAAAGAATTGCTTTTGGAGCAGGTCAAGATGTGTCTGATTTAAATAAACTTATAAAAATGCATAGGCAAATGTCGGATATGATGAAGAAAATTGGTAGAAAAAGTGGGAAAGGGATGCTTAGAAATTTACTTGGAGATTTAACTGGCTCTGGTGATGATAAAAAAGGTATCGAAAAAATATTAGAGAAAAATCCAAACTTAAGTCGACAGTTATCTTCACAATTAAGTCAAAATAATTTTTCAAGCATGATGGGAAATATACCTGGATTTATGAAAAAAAAATAAAATAAATGAATAAAAGTTATAAAGAAAAATTAGAAGAATACAGGCAGTCTATAGATAGACTTGACTCTATTCTAATTTATACGCTAGGGGAAAGGTTTGAAAAAACAAAAAAAATTGGAAAAATTAAAGCGAAAAATAATCTTCCAACCTCAGATCATGATAGAGAATTAAGCCAAATAAAAAGGATTATAAAAATAGCTAATGAAGCTAATTTAGATCCAGTTTTTGCAGAAAAAATTTTTAAAACTATTATTTCTGAAGTCAAAAAAAATCATAATAAAATGAAAAAATAATCAATTTAATTTAATAAGCTTTTAGGAGAAAATTAATGGCAATTAAGATTCGTTTAACAAGGGGTGGTTCAAAAAAAAGACCTTTTTACAGAGTTGTTGCAGCAGACAGTAGAATGCCAAGGGATGGGAGGTTTATT
>CACFXF010000047.1 GCA_902570265.1 uncultured Alphaproteobacteria bacterium
ACTTACTCAAATATTTAGGCCAAAAGATTGAAAAAACTCTTTAATGCGAATTTTAATTAATGATAGATATTAATTTTCTATTAACATTGGTTGTTTTCTATTTTGTTATGTATGTGACCCCTGGTCCAAATAACTCAATGGTCCTTGCCTCAGGTCTAAAATTTGGTCTCTTAAAAACCATTCCCGTTATTTCTGGGATTACAGTAGGACATATCATACAACTTATTTTGGTTTGTCTTGGCCTAGGCAAAATCTTCCAAATCTATGCAGAACTACAATTTATTCTTAAAATACTTTGCGCAGCATATATGTTATATCTTGGTTTTAAAATTATTGGCTCTTTTAGCAAAGTTGAAGTTGATAGTTCGAGACCAATCAAATTCCATGAAGCTGCATTATTCCAAATTGTTAATCCGAAAGCCTGGACTATTTCTAGTATGGCAGCCTCAAGTTTTATTATAAATGAAATAAATCTGATTTTTTCAATATTTGTGATAGCCCTTGCGGCACTAATTGTATGTCCTTTATCAATATCCCCATGGGCTGCATTTGGATCAGCAATAAGACAGTTTGTAAAAAGTTATAAAATGAAGATTATTATTGAGTATCTGCTAGCTTCTTTACTTTTAATTTCAGCAATATTAATTCTCTTGCAAGATTAACAACTTATAAATTCGTTTAAAAGTATTTGTTCCAGTCAAAAAATATGTGAGCAGTAGCACTTGCTAATAATAGGCTATGGGTTTTGGGGTGCCCCTTAACACGCTCTGTATGACTCATAAAAGCCTCAGGAGAGTCCAATTATTCTTAAAGTGATATTGGATGCATATTACAAAACATTTGTATTATATATGGATTTAAAACAAACAACCTATTTAGTTTTTTCTCCATCCTTTTTCTGCAAGACATGCCCTCATAACATTATCAAATGCTCTTTTACCTGCTAAACCTCTTGATAACCCTTGAGCAATTCCTGACAATAATCCACCTCCATAACCGGTATCTCTGCAATTATAACTGCCATAACCAGTATTACCCAGAAAAGATGTACTTCCACTACATCTATAATTACCAGAGGAATTATTTCTTCTCGCATTACTTCTCGCCTGACTTTTGGCAAGGCTCGCTTGGGGTTCACAAATCGCTAATGCCTGTTTCAAACCATAAGCAGGATTGTTCACCAATTTAGAATAACCTGAATTACTTGAAGAACTAGATGATGATGGTTGAGGTGTGTAATTATATTCACCTTTTATTTGACTAAATATTTGCTGAGAACCATAAGATGTACCCAATTCTGATAATTTTCCTTTTGAATTAGCATAGGCTTGAATAGCTGCATTGGTTCCTTTACCCCATAATCCATCAATTGAACTATTGTAATAACCTAAATACCTCAAAGACGCTTGGATATGTTTTCTATTCCTTGAAGATAAGTTCTTAAATTCATTAGCAACTGCAGTGGATTTATAAGAGTCAGAGGTATCGCTCTGTATAGCAATTAATTCTCCACTATCAGGTAATAAATGAGCATATAATTTTGAAATATTAGAGGAGTTTCTTAAATCAAATGTTTGTAAATATCTCATTGAATAATGAATAAGGCCAACAAGAGTATTTCTCCCCCATTTACCATCAATTGTAGAGGAATACATGCCTTCATCTTTAAGTTTTTGATGAATTTCTTTTCTCTGATACATAAGTAATTTGTTAAAAGCCTGCTTTAATGCTGGTAATACTGTGTGTACATTAGAATTACTGTAATAGCCTTTTGCATTCCTTTTATAATTTTCAAAAAACCTAGCTTCACCATTTCGCCAAATCCAAAGTTCTTTACCTCCCTCATCTGCATTTGCCTGATCTGTAAAATATATGTGACCTTTATGTTTGCCACTTAACCTTTCATTAAAACCAAGCCCATATTTATAACCATTTTTAAATTCACCAGTATAACCCCACTTTACACCATCAGATTCACTTTTTTCAGTTCCCCAACAATCATTTTTGTAACTTGAAGAACCACATTCTGATAGAATATCAGAAGAATTTTGAGATGAACTATTACTATTTGATATATTGCTACCAACACCACAGCTTAAGCCTCTGCTTTTTGCTTCAGCGACTAAATTCACATCGCCAACCCATTGAAGTTTATTAGAAGCATAAGTTTTATAAGTTGCCATCTTACAAAGCTTCTTATCATCACATGCAGTAAGATTATGAGGGCATTTATTTCCCGTAACCCAACTATCGTCTGTACCACAACTTAAATTTCTCTTTTGTGCTTCCTCGAAATACTTGGTACCAAAATTCCACACTCTTGAAGATTCATAAATAGTTGTAGCTTGATCACATATTTGTATGTCAGAACACTCTTTTGGATTAGAAGAACAATTAGCAACTCCACAACTTAAGCCTCTCCTTTTTGCTTCATTTACAAATTTAAATTTCCAAGAATTTTCATTCCAATGTAGTTGACTATTGTATTTAAAAGTAGCTTCATCACATAATTCCTCCTTGCTACAGATTGATGGATTCTGATGACAATATTCACTATCTTCATCATTAGGCTTAACCTTAACTCCACAACTTAAGCCTCTGCTTTTGGCTTCCTCAATATAATTTGGTCTACTATTATCCCATTCGCTTGGTGTTTTTTTTGTAGCCCAAAAACAAATCCTTTCATCCGAGCACACAGATGGTGTTTCGTTACATTTAAGAGATAAATTAACCCCACAAGTTAAACCTCTGCTTTTAGCCTCTTTCTTGTATTTATTATCAATACCCCAAACTCTAGTTGATCCTTTTAAAGTTGTTGAATATTTACAGAGCTTAACATCTGTACAAGCTTCAGGATTGTCATAACAATTTAGTTCTTGAGAAGGTACCTCTTCTTTTTGTTTTTCTTTATTACACAAATCTTTTGATTTTGCATATGCTACATGTTCAGGATACTGGTTATTCCATTCATTTTCATTACCTTCTTTAGCATAAAAACATAATCTAGATGTTGTGCAGATACTTGGGTCATCAATGCAATATTTAATTATCAAATTAGATTGTATTTCTTCATTCTTTATATCTTTATTAGTTTCAACCAATGTTTCTGCATTAGTTAAATTTTTTAAAACCGAAACAACTGAATTAGGAGCATCAATACATTCACCTTTCCAAATCCCTTCAGAGGACATTAATTCTACATTCTTAGAGGAAAATCTTAGAAAACTAGAACCCTCTGTTGCTTGACCGATATAAGAATTGTTTTCTTTATTTAAACTATATTTTGAGTCATCAAGAAAACCAAGAATACTTTTATTAGACTCAGATAATACAAATAGCTTCTGGCTATTATCTTCTTTGTTATTACAGAAATAAGCATTAACTGTTGGTTCTTCTCCCACTAATAGAGAAGGTAAAAAAATTAATAATGATAACAATAATCTTATCATTTGGATATGATGCCTTAAAACTCATACCATGAAAAGATCAGAATTTCATACCTTCCCTACCCAAAATATGTGAACACTAACACTTGCTAAAAATAGGCTATGGTTTTTGGGGTACCCTACCCTTTATCCATGATAATCAAACTTTCTTTGTTAAATAAAGAACAAACACCCTGAGAATATATCTCTAGCAATGTTTTGCTGGGGGATAGATTGGGGGATAGAATTATAGAAATATATCTAAACTATTGTTATCATTGGATTAATTACTTCAAGATGGCGGAGGAGGTGGGATTCGAACCCACGGAAGAGTTGCCCCTTCGCCGGTTTTCAAGACCGGTACATTCAACCGCTCTGTCACTCCTCCGAGTTGAATATTTGCCTTATTTTACTGTGACAAAGGCTGATTATATTTTATTTGTATAACTCAATAAAAACATTATGGTATACATTTTCATTTTATAGTTAAAAAGGTTTTTGTTTGCAATACTGATCTTCTTGCTTTTTTGATTTCTCCCCAAATAAGTGAGGTATATATATTAAATGTTACAAAAGGCTTAGGGTAACATAATCTGGTTTTTATTAACTTCAGTGGTACTTTAAAATGAGATTAAAATAATCAATTATGAAAAAAATAAAATTTGCTAATTTTATTTTATTTTTATGAATTTCATAAATGGCATACCTTATGCATGCTGATTTTTGTCCTTTGGAACTTCTGCAACGCCTTTTGTTTAATCCATAAGCTTAGTTGTAAGAGTTCCAAGGGTTTACAAATTGATTAAATTTACAAATTGTAGTAAATCATACAAATCTTAACGACCTTCTTTTATTTTTGTTTAGATTTGTTTAATTTAATTATTAATACTTTTTTGTATAATATTTTCTAAAACTAATTGATGCTTAAAATAATAATTATTTAAAACTGAATACTTAAATACTAAAAAATTGGAGCATCAGGATGAATTAGTTCTTTTGATCTGAGCTCATGCCAAAAATCTGGTGGAATTTCAAACTTAAACCATTCCAAGATTTGTTGAAATTCTATTTTTGATCTAGCTCCCGGTATAACAGATGATATGATTTTATTAAATAATGGGAATTGAAGAGATGCAGCAGGTAATGGAACGTTATATTTATCTGCGACTTTTGATAATAACCTTACTTTATTCAATATTTTTGTTGGTGCATTTGAATAATTCCACATTTTTCTACCAACTAGAACTCCCGAATTAAAAGAACCTCCACAAATTATAGAAGTCCCAGCTTTTATACATTTTGGGAATAATGTATCTAACGGTGTTTGCTCCAATAAAGTATAACGGCCTGCAAGTAAAAAAACATCCCAATATCCTATTTCTAGTGCATCTAAACATACTTGATTTTCATTAACACCTAAACCAATTGCTTTTATGACACCATTATTTCTAAGTTCAACCATAGCTTTAAAGCCACAATTTGATAAATCTTTAAAATGACGTTCATTTTCATCACCATGTTGAAATTTACCAATATCATGTACTAAGAGTATATCTATATAATCAAGCCCTAATCTTTGTAATCCGTCCTCAAAGGAACGCATAATTCCATCATAAGAATAATCGTAAACAGGGTGAAAAGGAAGTGGATCAACCATACCATAGTCTGATGGAACATCAACAGCACCAGGTTTCAAAATTCGTCCAACCTTACTTGATATAATAAAATTATTTCCTCTCAATTGATCACCAACTACACGCTCAGACCTTCCAAAACCTTACCAAGGAGCGGTATCAAAATATTTAATTCCAGAATTTAAAGCAAATCGAACGATTTCAGACGCTTGATTATAATTTAAATCAACAAAATTGCCTCCAAGAGGAGCACACCCCAAACCAAGGATATCTATTTTAACTTTTGATTTTCCAACATATCTCTTAGAAAAGTTAACCATTATGTTCTCTTTCTGCTTAGCAAATATATTTTAAAAAAAAATTATAATAAATAAAAAATTTCATTAGCCACCCTGCATGTAAGGCATTAATACAACTTCACTATCTTCATCAATAGGTATAAACCAAGATTCTCTGTAAATTTTTCCATTGATTGCTAGAGAGACACCTCTATTTATTTGTGGTTTGAGACCTGGATATTTTAAAGAAATATCATCGAGAACTTGTTTAAAGTTTGATCCAGAAACCGATATATAATCATTACCATCAGCGAAATTTTTTAATGAGCCCCATATTTTGACTTTTACCATGATATTATAGGTTATTTAAAATAGCTTTTAAAACTCTAGGTGGAGATAATGGTAATTCAGTGAATCTAATATTTGTTGCTCGCGAAACAGCATTATTAATAGCTGCAAGTGGAGGAACTATTGAAGTTTCTCCTACCCCTCTTACTCCATAAGGATGACCAGGATTGGGTATTTCTAAAATTACGGGGTCAATCATAGGTAAATCAGATGAAACTGGAATTCTGTAATCTAAAAATCCTGGATTTTGTAACTTACCTTCATTATTATAAATATATTCTTCATTAAGTGCCCAACCAATACCCTGAACTGATCCACCCTGCATTTGTCCTTCGACATAACTTGGATGAATTGCTTTACCAGCATCTTGAAAAACAGTATAACGCAAAATTTTAGTATGACCTGTTTCTAGGTCGGTTTCAACATCAACAAGATGCACTCCAAAGCTAACTCCTGCACCTTCTGCATTTACTTCATAATGTCCAGCTATTGGCCCACCAGTTTGAGAGGAAACCTTTGCGATATCTTCTAAAGATAGAGGATCTTGAATTCCTGCATTAGCTCCAGCTGGATAAGCATAACCATCTTTCCAAATAACTGCTTCTTCATCAATCCCCCATAATTTAGCAGCTCGTTTGCATAATTCTTTTTTTGCTGCTTTTGCTGCTTTAATTGTTGCCAAACCTACTGAAAAAGTTACTCTGCTTCCATCAGTAACATCATTATGCCCAAGCGAATTTGTATCAGCAATAATTGTTTTTACTTTTTCAAGACTTATTCCTAATTCTTCGGCCGCTATTTGACTTATTGAAGACCTAGAACCTCCAATATCTGGGTTTCCCTCAACAATACCAACTGTACCATCAAAATTTATATTTAAACTTACACATGTATTACCTCCAAAATTAAACCAAAATCCACAAGCAACTCCTCTACCCTGATTATCTTTTAAAGGAGTCGTATAATGAGAATGAACCTTAGCAGCTTCTAAAGTAGCTTTTAACCCAATATCCTCAAATGTAGGACCATAAGAAGATTTTGTCCCTTTATCAGCAGCATTTAATATTCTAACATATAATGGATCATGATTAAAATATTGGCATAACTCATCAATTACACTTTCTACAGCATATATTGATTGTGGCGCACCTGGTGCTCTGTAAGCAGCCTGTGCTGGTCTGTTAGTTAACACATTATATGCCTCTGTTTTTACAAATTTTAAATCATATGCAGCAAATGCACTTTGAGCTCCTAATTCATATGTTTCATTTGGAAAAGCACCACCTTCATATCTAATTATAGCTTTAGCTGCGGAAATTTTTCCATTTTTTTTCATACCAATTTTCACATCAACTAAAGAAGAAACTGTTGGACCAGTTGCTTTAAAAACTTCTTCTCTACTCATAACTATTTTAACAGGACGTCCAGATTTCTGAGATAGAGCTAAAGCGATTGGTTCTATAAAAACCGTAGTTTTTCCACCAAAACCACCACCAATTTCTGAAGCAGTAACTTTTAATTGACTGTTATCAATTTTAAAAATATTTGAGCAAATTGATCTAACATTGTAATGACCTTGTGTACAACACCATAAATCTGCTTTACCGTCATCACTCATTGAAGCAAGACAAGCGTGTGGCTCAATATAACCTTGATGAACAGACGGTGTTTTAAATGTTCTTTTAATTACTTTATCTGATTCATTAAAACCTTGTTCAAGGTTTCCATGTCCAAATGAACAGTATTGAACAACATTATCCGAGAATCCATCTGGTATATTCTCATTTTTTTTTCCTTTAGCCACTAAAGGTGCATTTTTATTCATTGCATCTTCAATATTGATAACAAAAGGTAATTTTTTGAATTTTACATTTATTGATTTAAGTGCTTTTTTTGCAATATTTAAATTAATAGCAGCAACTGCTGCAACTGCGTGACCATCATACAAAACTTTCTCATTTGCTATACAATTTTCCAAAGTTTCATTATATTTATTATCTGGATTTATTTTTATAAAGTCTTTGAAAGTAATAATTGATTTTACACCAGGTAATTTTTCAGCAATTGAGATATCTATAGATTCAATTAACGCATGAGGCTCATTTATTCTAAGCATCAAACCAAAAAGCATATTTGGCGCAGATAAATCTGCACCATAAATTGCTTTACCAGTTACTTTTTCAATTCCATCAGGTCTAAGAGGTCTTGTACCAATAACCTTAAATTGCTTGACGGGTTTAGGTGTAATTTGATCCATTTTCATTCCTCATTTCAAAAGCAGCATCCATTACTGCTCTTACTATTTTATCATATCCAGTACATCTGCAGAGATTGCCTGCTAACCAATATCTTACTTCTTGCTCAGTAGGGTTAAGGTTTTTTTCTAAAAGAGCTTTTGCAGCAACTAAAATTCCTGGAGTACAAATTCCACATTGTAAAGCTGCATGTTCCAAAAATTTCTTTTGTAAAGGATGTAATTTATTTCCATTAGCCATCCCTTCAATTGTATCAATTTCTGAACCATCTACTTCTGCAGCTAATACCAAACAAGAACAAACTAGTTTTTTATCTAAAATAATACTGCATGCTCCACAATCGCCTGTGCTGCAACCTTCTTTAGTACCTGTAAGTTGCAAATCATTTCTCAAGACATCTAGCAGCGTATCTTCAGGATTACACAAAAACTCTTGTTCATTCTTATTTACAGAAACATTAACGTGTAATTTTTTCAATTTTCTCTCCAGCCCTTTTATGAGCAAGAATTATTGCTCTTTTTGATAACACACCAGCGACATGCGATCTAAACTCAATTGTACCTCTTTTATCATCAATTGGATCGCAAGAGTTAGAACAAATCGTTGAAATTTTAGATAATAATTCATCCTCAAGCACTGAATTTTTTACTATTGCATCTAGTCCATTAATATCAATAACAGTTGGAGCAACGGCACCTAGCGAAATTTTTAAATCCTTTATAATCTCATTTTTATCCAAAGTTATAAAACAAGCAGCTGAAACTACAGCAATATCCATTTCACTCCTTGGAGTAAATCTAATATATGAATCAGATGAGTAATCTGGTCTATTTGGAATTAAAATAGATTTTATAAATTCTCCCTTTTTTAATGAATTTTTTCCAGGACCTATTGGTACATTTTTAACTAAATCTTCTCTTAAACCATTTGGACCAACTATTTTAACAATACAGTTTGACACACTTAAAGCTGGTATAGTATCTGCTGCAGGAGATGCATTACATAAATTTCCTGCCAAAGTACACCGACCTTGAATTTGAGAAGATCCAATCAGATCAAAAGCTTCTGCTATACCTGGTGTAAATTCTTGCAATCCAGGATAGTTATTAAAATCAAAACCTGAAACAGCAGCTCCTATTTCATAACCACCATTTATTTCCTTAATTTGTTTGATTCCTGGAATATTTTTTATGTCTACAATTAACTCAGGTTCTGTGATACCTGATTTCATTTGAACAAGCACATCAGTTCCACCCCCTAGTATTCTTGTAATACCTTGAGATTCGTTCAATAAGTTAACAGCTTCTTGTTCTGAACTAGGTTTAGCAAATATCATTTAATTGTCATATTTAATAAAATGTTGAAATCAA
>CACFXF010000048.1 GCA_902570265.1 uncultured Alphaproteobacteria bacterium
ATGAGTTTGAAGCACTTGTGATTTCAGGTCCAACAGGTTCAGGAAAAAATATGATTGCTAATATAATTGGAAATCACCTTCCAATTATGATCATAAATGCAGACGCAATTCAGGTTTACAAAAAGTGGAAAATTTTATCTGGACGTCCAACAGATATTGAACAAAAAAAAGTAATTCATAAACTATACGGACATTATAATGGAAATTATTATAATGTTGGAAAATGGATAAAAGAAGTTGCTTATTATATTGATAAAGCGAAGAAAAATCATCTTCTTCCAGTTATTGTTGGAGGAACAGGTCTTTATATAAATATTCTTTTTCAAGGTATCTCTAATATTCCAAGTATACCAATAAAAATAAGGAATAAAGGAAAAAAGATATTAAACTCTGATCCTCTTTTTTTTTATAATTATTTAAAGCAAAAGGATCCTCATATTTTATCAATTATTGATTGTAATAATTATAGAAGACTTCAAAGAGCATGGGAGGTCATGGAAACTACTGGAGTAAGTTTAATAGAGTTTCATAAAGATCGTGAAACTCCTATTTTAAATCCCAAAAAAACAAAAAAAATTATTTTATGTGTTGATAAAATCCTATTAAATAAGATTATTGACTTTAGATTCGATAAAATGATAGCATCTGGTGCTATTTATGAGTGCCAAAGAGTTTTAAATGAAGGTTTATGGGATTACACTCTACCCTCTTCAAAAATTATTGGTGCTCAGGAATTAATTTTATATTTACAAAATCTAAAGTCATTAGAAGATGCAATTTTAGAAGCAAAAATTAAGACTCATCAATTTGCAAAAAGACAACGAACTTGGTTTAGAAAAAATATGAAAAATTGGAAGACAATTGAAATAACTAATACAACTACTTTTGATAATTCCTTGCTAAATTTAATATAAAATTCAATGATTAATAGATATTCTCGTAAAGTAATGACCGATATTTGGTCAGATCAAAAAAAATATGAAATATGGTATGAAATAGAACGCTATGCATGTGAAGCCCAAGCCGATTTAGGAGTAATACCAAAAGAGATTATTGATACACTAGATCAAAATAAACATATAATATTTGATACAAAAAGAATAAATGAAATTGAAAAAGAGACAAAACATGACGTTATCGCTTTTCTTACATTTATTTCAGAAACAATTGGTGAAGATGCTAGATTTATTCATCAAGGAATGACTTCTTCCGACATATTGGATACATGCTTTTCTATTCAATTATTTAAATCTGCTGAGTTATTAATTGAGGATTTAAAAACTCTACTAAAAAAAATAAAAAATCTAGCCTTTAAACATAAATTTACAAAATGTATAGGCAGAAGTCATGGTATTCATGCAGAACCAACAACTTTTGGTCTAAAAATGGCTCAGGCTTACACTGAGATGAATAGAAATCTTACACGACTAAAAACTGCAAGTGAAGAGATAAGAGTTGGTGCCATTTCTGGGGCTGTAGGAAATTACTCAAGTATTGATCCTAAAGTAGAAGAATACGTTTGCAAGAAATTGGGTCTTAAGGTTGAAGAAATTTCTACTCAAATAATACCAAGAGATCGTCATGCTGCATTTTTTTCTACACTATCCGTGATTGCATCTTCTATAGAACGATTAGCTGTAGAAATCAGACACCTTCAACGCACTGAAATTATGGAAGTATCTGAATTTTTTTCTAAAGGACAAAAAGGTTCTAGTGCAATGCCTCATAAAAAAATCCTATTCATTCTGAAAATTTAACTGGATTATCTAGATTAATAAGAATGAGTGTGATTCCAGCATTAGAAAATATTGCACTTTGGCATGAAAGAGATATTTCTCATAGTTCTGTAGAGAGAGTAATAGGACCTGATACTACAGTAATTTTAGATTTTGCATTAACAAGATTATCTTTACTTATGGAAAATCTTATTGTCTATCCTGAAAATATGGAAAAAAATATCTATAAATTAAATGGTGTTATATTTTCTCAAAATGTTCTTCTAAAACTTACTCAAAAAGGAGTGAGTAGAGAAGAATCATATAAAATTGTACAAAAAAATGCCTTAAAAGCTATAGATGATAATGTGTCTTTTAAAGATTTGCTATTAAATGATAAAGAAACTATGTACGTATTATCCCAAAATGAAATAGAACAAATTTTTGATATTTCAAAGTATTTTAAACATGTAGATACCGTTTATAAAAGAATTTTTGGTTAAATTTAAAGAGATTAAAAAACTTAAATTATAAAAATGACTTTTCAAAAAAAAATATATGAGGGTAAGGCAAAAACCATTTTTTCTGGACCAAAAGAAAATACTCTTATTCAATATTTTAAAGATGATGCAACTGCTTTTAATGCAAAAAAATTTAAAGTTCTTGAGGGTAAAGGTGAAATCAATAATCTAATATCTGAGTACTTAATGGAGATTTTATCTTATAATCAGATCCCAAATCATTTCATAAAGAAAATTAGTAATAGAGAACAATTAATACATCAGTGTAAGATTATTCCTCTAGAAGTTGTCGTTAGAAATATAGCTGCAGGGTCAATTTGCAAAAGATTAGGAATAAAAGAAGGAAAGATATTTAAAGATCCTATTATCGAGTTTTATTATAAAAATGACGAACTAAATGATCCTATTGTAAATAATAGTCATATAATATCTTTTGGCTGGTCCAATAAAGAAGAATTGTTAAAAATCAGGAAAATATCGCTAAAAGTTAATGAAGTTCTCAAAAGAAAATTTGGAGAAATTTCCATTTCTCTAATTGATTTTAAATTAGAATTTGGAAGAAAAACTTCTGACAATTCTTTGGTAGTTGCGGATGAAATAAGTCCTGATTCTTGCCGCTTATCTGATGTGAATAGTAAAGAAAAATTTGATAAAGATATTTTTAGATATGATAAAGGAAATCTCGTGGAGGCTTATAAAAAATTATTAATAAGGCTAGAAATAATAAAATAATTTAGATTTTTGAATTTTATTTGTATTTGCAGAAGGTTTTTAATTTAATGAAAATAAGGATAAATATAACTTTAAAACCTAGTGTCTTAGACCCACAAGGTCAAGCTGTAGCCACCTCTTTGTTAGGACAAGGTTTTGACAATATAAAAAATGTGAGACAAGGCAAAATTCTAGATATAGAATTTAATTCTAAAGAAGTTGATATAAATATGATAAATGAAATGTGTGAAGGTTTTCTAACAAACCCTCTAGTTGAAGATTATGCCATAGAGGAAATAAATACGTAACTATGAAGATAGGTATTGTCGTATTTCCCGGATCTAATTGTGATAATGATTTATTTCGTGCTTTTAAAAAGCAAAAACTGTATGAAGTAATCTTTTTATGGCATAAAGATACAGACTTACCAAAAGATTTAGATTTGTGTGCAATTCCAGGTGGATTTTCATTTGGTGACTATTTAAGAACTGGAGCAATTGCATCAAAGTCCCCTATAATTAATGCTATAATTAAATTTGCAAACTCAGGACGATTTGTTTTAGGTATATGTAATGGATTTCAAATTCTTTGTGAAACTGGATTGCTCCCTGGTGTTCTTTTGAGAAATAAATCAACAAAGTTCGTTTGTAAAAATCAAATTCTTAAAGTTTGTAATTCAAATACACCGTTTTCAAAATTATATAATGAAAATGAAGAGGTGAACTTTCCTATAGCACATCATGATGGTAATTATTTTGTTAATAATGAAACAAAAAAAATGATTTATGACAATAATCAAATAGCATTTAAATATCATAAAAATAATCCAAATGGATCTGTTGACAATATTGCAGGTGTCTATTCTCAAAATCATAAGATATTAGGCTTAATGCCACATCCAGAAAGAAAAGTAAGTAGCGAAATAGGTTTAGACGGAGAAAGGTTATTTAGAAGTTTAAATATATAAAGCTTATAAAATTATCGAAATAATCTATCTCCTAAACTAGAAAAGTTGGAATAAAGAGCTGAAACCTCCGGACCATAACCATTATAAATTTCTGTTTCACGTTCTCCTCCTCCTAATACCCTCTCAGTTTTTTGTGACCATCTTGGATGATCCACAGCCGGATTAACATTTGCCCAAAAACCATATTCATTTGATGCTAAATTTTCCCAAAAACTCACTGGTCTTTTATCTGTAAATTCAATTTCAACGATTGATTTAATGGATTTAAAACCATATTTCCAGGGCAAATGTAACCTTATTGGAGCTCCAAATTGATTATGTAGATTTTTTCCATAAGCACCAAGTACAATAAAAGAAAGTTCATTGTTAGCTTCCTCAATTGTTAAACCTTCTGTATAAGGCCAAGGATACCATCTTGCTTTTTGTTCAGTAGCTATTTTAGGGTTATAAAAAGTAGTAAATTTAATATATTTTGCTGATGATAAGGGATTACAATGTTTAATCAGTTTAGACATTTGAAACCCTAACCAAGGAACTACCATTGACCAAGCCTCTACACATCGATGCCTATAAATTCTTTCCTCTAATTTAAATCTATTAATTAGATTATCTACATCTAAAATCATAGATTTTTCAACTAAACCAGTAATTTTTAATTTCCAATTATCAGTATCTAATTTTTGGGATTCTTTCCAAATATTTTTTGTTGATCCAAATTCAAAAAAATTATTATATTTAGTACTTAGATTTTCAGAAGTGATTTCAGAAATTATGTTATATTTATTATTTTTTATAAATTTTAAATCATTAATATTATTTTGAGATGCTGTTCCGTCTTTGCTTAAAAAGTTGTAAGCAATAGCAGAAGATCCTAAATAAATTGAAGATCTTTTTATAAATTCTCTTCTATTAAAATAAAGATTCTCATTAGTTACTTTACTTTCTCTTATTAGCCACCTTGGTTTTTTGAAAGTATTCATAATTTAAAGATAATCCAGAAGTTAATTTCTAATCATTTGGTTATGTTTCTTTTTCATAAGATCTTTTGCAGTTTCAACTGCCATAGCTGCATCCCTACAATATGCGTCAGCACCAATTGCTTTGCCAAATTCTTCATTTAAAGGAGCTCCACCAACTAAAATTATATAATTATCTCTAATTCCTTTTTCAACAAGATAATCAATCACCACTTTCATATAAGGCATAGTTGTGGTTAATAAAGCGGACATTCCTAAAATATCGGGTTTTTCTTCTTCCAGAGCTGATAAATAATTTTCGACTGGATTATTTATGCCTAAATCAATTACTTCAAATCCAGCACCTTCCATCATCATGGAAACAAGATTTTTTCCAATATCGTGAATATCACCTTTAACTGTTCCTATGACCATTTTTCCTAATCTTGGAGCGCCAGTTTCTATTAGAAGAGGTTTGAGAATTGCCATACCTCCTTTCATTGCATTTGCTGCAAGAAGTACTTCAGGAACAAATAATATTCCATCTCGAAAATCTATTCCTACTATTCTCATTCCTTCTACAAGTACTTTTGTAAGAATATCGTAAGGCTGCCATTTTCTTTCAAGAAAAATATTAACCCCCTCTTCTATTTCTTCTTTTAAACCGTCATATAAATCATCATGCATTTGAAGCTTTAATTCTTCATCATCTAATTCAGATAAGATAATTTCTTCCTCTTCAATATTATCCATTAGCACACCAAAAAATGTTTAAGTAAAAAAAATACAATTCAAATTTAATTTAAGTTTAGACATTCATCAATTATATTTCGACATTTCATTATATAAAAACGACCAAATATTAACAAATTATAAATTTTTGTTCTTTAAAAAAGATATATATTAAGTCTTTGTTAAAAAATCCTTAATCTTTAAAATCATTGAATTTAAACCATTTGAACGTTGTGATGATATATGCTCATTTAAATTTAATAATTCTAGTTTTTTATAAGGATCTATTTCTATGGCTTCTTTTACACCTTTTTCATTATAAATTGTAGATAAGATTTTAATAAGACCTTTAACAATCATTGCATCTGAATCCCCATTGAATGAAAAAATTTTCTTTCCTTCAATATCTTTGATTTTGGGATTAAACCAAACTTGACTTGCACAACCTATGACACGATGATCTTCATTTTTAAGATCTTCAGGATAATTTTCTAATTCTTTACCCAAGTCAATTATGTAACGATATTTATCCTCCCAATTTTCTAAAAAGTTAAAATCTTCTAATATATTTTCAAATTCTATTTTTTTCATTTATTTTTCCACAATTCTATTTACTTATATCAATTAACTCTAAACTTTCTTTGCTTCTATATATGGCAACTTCTCCATTTTTAAGTTTTATTGCATCTTTTCCAAATACATCCCATCTCCATCCTTTTAAGGCTGGTATATTACTGTTCTTGTCTAATATTAAATCTTCTAAATCTTGATTGGAAGCTATTAACCTTGTTGGAACTGCATATTGAGCACTCTTCATTTTTAATAAAATTTTTAAAAGATTTATAATATCCTGTAATTTTTCATTTACTACTTTTGGAATTGAATTATCTATTTTTTCAATTTTTAAAGTAAAATTTTTAATTATAGTCAAAATTTTTTTTTTATATAAATCATTAAATTCGTTTTTTGAAAATAAAGATATATCATCAATTTCATCAAAATTTTTAGGCAATTTTTTTACAAAATAAACTAATTTACTATCTTTAATTACATGATTTCTGGGTAGATTTAACTTTTTTGCAATATTTTCCCTAAAATCTATTAAATCAAAAATTAAATCTTTATTTTTAGTGCTTTTATTTACTTTTATTTTTTTGTAAATAGAACTTAAGTTGTGGTTATAGGTTTCTTTTTGAGTCAATTTATTATTTTCTTCAATGATCCATTCATTACGATTTAGTTTATCTAGAAGTTTTATTTGATGTTCGTAAACATCACATAAATAATTTACATCATTTGAAGCATAATCTATCTGTAATTTTGAAAGTGGTCTTTTTGACCAATCTGTAAATTGAAATGATTTATCAATTTTAATTTTTAAAAAATTTAATACTAAACTTTCATAACTTTGTTGATCTCCAATTCCACAAACCATTGCTCCAATTTGTGTGTCAAAAATATTATTAGGCAAAACATTAAATAAATTTAAAAAAATTTCACAATCTTGCCTGCCTGCATGAAAAACTTTTGTGACGTTATTATTTTTAAGAAGATTAATAAAAGGTTTAAATTCTATTTTCTTCTCAAATACATCAATGATTAAAATTTTTTTAAATTTTCGTTTTTTAAAAGCTAATTGAAGTAAACATAATTTTGGAAAATAAGTATTTACTCTTACAAACTCTGTATCAATTGCAACATAATCTGAATACTGAATTAATTCATCACAAAATAATTTTAATTCTTCTGAAGAAGATGTAAATTTCATATTTTTAGCCAATTAAGTTTTATTTGTATTAACAACTTTGTTGTAAATTTCAAGTACAGTTTATTTAAACATTAATTGAATTTGTTAATATCTTTTTTACTTTATTCATATTAACATTTGTTGAAATAATACCCTTGCCAATTCTTTTTAAAAGAATAAAGTTTAATTTTTTATTATGAACCTTTTTATCTTGTTGCATAATATCAATTAAATTTTTAGCATTAAAGGTACTAGATTTAATGTGATTAATTTCTGTTATATAATTTAATTTTTTGAAGTGATTTATTACTCTTTTATGTTCTTTGGTTGTAATTAAGTCATATTCTCTACTTAATTTTAGCGCAAGACAGCATCCAATAATTACTGCTTCACCATGTAATAAATTATTTGAATAATTATTTGCTGACTCTAAGGCATGTGCAAATGTGTGTCCAAAATTCAGTAAAGCCCTTTGCCCCTTTTCTTTTTCATCTTGTTGAACTAATTTTACTTTAATTTTACTTGATTTATATATGATTTTAACAATGTTATTTTCCTCTCTTAGACCTCTATAATCCATTTGCTCTAACCAACTAAAAAAGTCATTATCTTTAATTAATGCTTTTTTAACTGCCTCAGCATAACCTGAAAGAAACTCTCTTCTTTTCAATGTTCTTAAAAAAGAAATATCAGATAAAATTAATGAAGGATGATGAAATGTTCCAATTAAATTTTTTCCTTTTAAAGAATTTATTCCTGTTTTTCCACCTATAGAACTGTCTACTTGTGCAAGTAAGGTAGTTGGCATGTGTATGATATTAATTCCTCGTCTAACTATTGAAGTTGCAAAACCAGTTAAATCTCCAATTACACCTCCCCCTAAACTTAAAACATAATCATTTCTTTCAACTTTATTAGAGATAAGCCATTCTACAATTTTTTTTAAATTATACCAACTTTTAGTTCTTTCACCTGGATTTAAAATTAAAACTTCAGTTTTTATTTTTGATGCTGAGAGTTCAATTAAAAGGGATGATAAATGAAGATGAGCAACATTTTTATCGGTAATTATACATAATTTTGATCGAAACTCATTATTAGATAAATATAAAATTAATTGGTCAAAAATTTTGTTTCCAATTATTATATCGTGAGTAAATCCATTATAATTTGCGTTAATAATTTTCATTTTTAATTATTTTATTGGGTAGTTTTTGTTAAAATATTTTGTTTTTTTAATTTTTTGATAATTTTATCAACCATTGCTAAATGACTTATATTTAACTTACTTTCTATAGTAATGTTAGCCTTTTTATAAACTGGATTTCTTTTAATTATTAAATTTTCTAACTCTTGTTTAGGATACTTATTATTTAATAGAGGACGGTTTCCTTTCCCAGACACTCTAGGCCATAAAGTTTCAAGATCTGCTTTGAGCCAAATTGAAAAACCATGTATTTTTATAACTTCCCTAATTTCTTTAGACATAAATGCTCCTCCGCCTGTTGATAAGACTTGAGGTTCATCAAGAATTAGTCTGTTAATTACTTTTTTTTCACCTGCCCTAAAATATTTTTCCCCAAATTTTTCAAAAATTTCAACAATGTTCATTCCTGCAGCTTTTTCAATTTCTTGGTCAGCGTCTATAAATCCAACATTTAAGTATTCTGACAATCT
>CACFXF010000049.1 GCA_902570265.1 uncultured Alphaproteobacteria bacterium
AAATAAAGCTTGAAAGCTTGTCATAACAAAAACCCGGAATTCGTTAAACATTTCACGAATTAAAATAACGACAAACTAATTCAAATCTTTAGCTTTAATTTATATAATTATAGTTTGAAAATGAACTTGCTCTAATTCTATAAACTAGAATATCAATAATCTTTACCTATAGTTTGGCAAAATTCTAGCCATTCTCTTTTTCCCATGCCAGATGTTTCTTGGGAAACGTCTTCTCCACTTATTATTCTTTTTATGCAAGATAATCCATTTGCAGACAATTGACTGCTGTTTAATTGATATTGTTCAAAAGCTTCATAAGCAAAAGGAACCCAAGATTTAACTATTTTTGCTATTACTTCTGCATACACCCTTATTTCATATTGAGCGTGTTTATCATTTCTCAACCTAATAAAATTAAAAAGATTATGAAGATCTGTTTTCCAATACCACTGAGTATAAATATTTGTAGGTAAGTTCATTCTGGCTAATTCCCTTGCCAGACCTTTTTTATTATCTTGGGATAGCATTTCCTCATAATTTTCGTAATTTTTCAAACTATCATTTTTAAGAATTTCAATAACCCTGCTTGCTTCTTCCTCATCTAATTTTTCGCCGCGTCCTTGATTGTTTGAACTAGACTGAGAGGCCAAGTTTTCAAATTTTGGAATATAAAACTCCTTATCTAATATAGAATATCTTGCTGAATATTCGTTAACATTCGCTGTCCTGTGTCTTATCCATTGTCTTGCAACAAATACAGGTAGTTTTACATGAAATTTCACTTCACACATTTCAAATGGAGTAGAATGCCAATGTCTCATTAAGTAAAAGATTAATGATTTATCATCTCGAGATTTTTTTGTCCCTTCTCCGTATGAGACTCTAGCTGCTTGAACTATTGAATCATCATTACCCATGTAGTCTATAACTCTTACAAAACCATGATCTAATATTTTATTAATGCTATAAAGATTATCTTCCATTCCTTTGGATATGCATCTTCTTGTTTGATTAAATTTGTTTCTTTGATTTTGAATATCTTTTTTTTGCTCTTCTGATAAAGTCATTTTAATTCCAAGATTAATAGATTCGGGTTTTAAGAATTATTGATTTATAAACTGAGGATTTGATAAAATGAAGGTAAAATATCTACATACTATGGTTAGAGTAAAAAATATAGAGGAGTCTAAAGAATTTTATTGTGATTTGTTGGGACTTAAAGAAATAAAAAGAAAAGAGAGTGAAGAAGGTAAATTCACTCTTGTTTTCTTGGCTGCACCAAATCAAGAAGATATAGCTTTAGAGTTAACTTATAATTGGAATACTAATGAAATTTATTCAGAAGGACGAAATTTTGGCCATTTAGCATTTGAAGTATCTGATATTTATGAAATTTGTATAAGACTACAAAAAGCCGGAGTTATAATAAATAGACCACCTCGAGATGGAAGAATGGCTTTTGTTCGTTCACCAGATAATATTTCAATAGAATTACTTCAGATTGGAAATCCCCTTGAAATACAAGAACCATGGAAATCTATGAAGAGTGTTGGTCATTGGTAATACTTGAAAAAAATAAAAATATATAGCATAATGAGTAGTTCTTTGAACTATGGTGATAAACGCGCATGTAATAAACGGATCGGACCCGGGGGCGGTACCCGGCGGCTCCACCATTGAGTTAGGGGGCCGAAATAGGATCGACGAACGTCTAAAGATGTTAGCTTTTACTCGGCGGGATTGCCACCGTTATCGGCGCAAAAAAAATAATTGCAAATGACAATTATGCTCCAGTAGCAATTGCTGCCTAAGCAGTAATTTAACTGGAAATTAAGTCCAATCTTCTAGCAAAGATTGGCGGGGTTGTAGGCACCTGGCAACAGAAGCCTACACTTTTGTAGTATGTTACATTTTGATACAGTGAGTAGATTTTGGATACAACATGACTTTAAATATAAATTACGAACAACTTATAAAAGATTCTCTTAAGGTAGCTATTAAAGAACTGTTAAAGAGTGTTTCAAAAAAAGGTCTACCAGGAAAACATCACTTCTTCATTTCCTTTATCACTAATTTTCCGGGAGTTGAAATTTCAGAATGGATGATAAAGGACTACCCAAACGATATGACTATTGTTATACAGAATTGGTTTGAAAACTTACAAGTTGATGACCAATATTTCAGTGTAGTTCTTAATTTTAAAAATAAACCTGAGAAAATGAAAATACCTTTTGCTTCAATAATTAGTTTTTCTGATCCCTCAGTAAATTTTTCTTTGCAATTTGAAAATTCTATTAAACAAAATTTAGAACCTTTGACTGAATCAAAGGAAAATAATAAAAAATCTAAATCTTCTAATGATGATTTCCATACTGAAGAAAAAAATAATGTAATTCAATTTGAAGAATTTAAAAAAAATAGATAAATAAATCTAAAATAGAAAAAAATATTCTCATGACAAATTATAGAATTGAAAGCGATAGTTTTGGAGATTTAAAGGTACCACAAGATAAGTATTGGGGAGCTCAAACTCAAAGGTCTATATTAAATTTTCCTATAGGTTGGGAAAAACAGCCTATTTCTATAGTTAAATCGCTAGGAATTATCAAAGCTGCGTGTGCCAAAATAAATATTTTGCAAGGCAAAATAGACACTACGATTGGCGAAGCAATTATTAAAGCAGCATTAGAGGTATCAGCTGGAAAATTTAATGATCATTTTCCACTAGTTATCTGGCAAACTGGATCAGGTACTCAATCAAATATGAACGCTAATGAAGTAATTGCGAACAGAGGTATAGAATTGCTTGGAGGAATAATAGGATCTAAATCTCCAATTCACCCTAATGATCATGTGAATTTATCCCAAAGTTCGAATGATACTTATCCTACAGCAATGCATATTGCTGTTGCAACTACTGCGCTAGAATTAACTATACCAGCTCTAGAAGAGCTCTTACAAGTTCTTGATGAAAAAGCTATTTCTTTTTCTAAAATAATCAAGATTGGAAGAACACACACACAAGACGCAACCCCTTTAACCCTAGGACAAGAATTTAGCGGTTATGCACATCAGGTTAAAATGGGAATAAAAAGAATAAAAAATTCTCTTAATGATGTTTTTTTTCTTGCACAAGGTGGTACTGCTGTGGGCACAGGCATAAATACTAAGCAGGGCTTTGCAAAACTTGTTGCTAAAGAAATAGCTGATTTAACAAATCTTCCATTTATTTCTGCTCCAAATAAATTTGAAGCTTTAGCAACACACGATGCCCTAGTTAATTTTTCAGGATCATTAAGAGGAATGGCAACTTCAATATATAAAATATCAAATGATATTAGATTTCTCGCTTCAGGGCCTAGATGTGGTTTTGGTGAACTTAATTTGCCAGAAAATGAGCCTGGAAGTTCTATTATGCCCGGTAAAGTAAATCCAACACAAATAGAAGCTCTAACTATGGTATGTTCACATATCATTGGTAATGATACAGCAGTTGGATTGGCGGGAAGTCAAGGTCATTTTGAATTAAATGTTTTCAAACCAGTAATTGCTTACAACGTTTTACAATCATTACAATTATTAGGAGATGCAACTTCTAGTTTTACATTAAGGTGTTTAAAAAATATAAGCCCCAACGAAAAGAAAATATCTGACTTAATGTGGGGAAGTTTAATGCTAGTAACTGCCTTAACTCCCAAAATAGGCTATGACGCAGCAACAAAAATTGCTAAAGCAGCACACTTAAATGGAACAACATTAGAAGAAGAGGCAATAAAATCTGGTTTAATAGATAAAAAAACATTTACTGATATTGTAAGACCAGAAAAAATGATCAATCCTACTAGTTGATAAATAAGTTATTCAGCAGCACTTAAATTCAAATTATTTAGTTTACTCAACTTATTATATAAGTTCTTTCTATTCTTATAATGATCATCTATTGATTTAATTTTAACTGGCCCAAAACCCAATACCTTGCTAGGTAATCTAGCAATCTCTATTAATAATCCTTTATTTTCATTATTAAAATTTTTGAAAATAAATTCCAAATCTTTTTCATAACTTATTAATAGTTGTCTCTCCATTTTTCTTTCTTTTGATAACCTAAAAACGTCAAATATTGAGTTGCGAAGTGGCTTTAAGAACATTAAAAGATAAAAAACAACATATATCCAACCTCCAAATTTAAATTTTTTAGGTCTACCATTGACCTTAATAAAATTTAAAATTGGTGGTGCTAAGAAAAAATTTAAATTCTTATAATTTTTAAAGTTTAAATCTAAATTTTCCTTAAGGTACTTTACATGAAGACGCGCAACTTCATATTCATCTTTATTATAGAGTACATTGAAATATCCATCTGAAACTGCTTTTCCAAGCGTCTTATCTATTTCAAGTGATTTATTTACTCTTTTTACAAATTTATTAACAATATGACTGCCACCAAAATCTGCCAGTCTTGATTTTCTAAATTGAAAAGTATCAGCATTTTTGACTTTTTGTTCTTCAGTTCTAACATCATTAGGACTTAAATTTTTATTTAAGTAATCAATATAACATTTTCTACCAAGATTAAACGCATTTAAATTCATCATATATTTTTTTGAATTAATTTTAATCGCTGAAAAAATAGATTGTAATTTCAGAGGTATTAATCCAGCTTGAAATGCGTATCCAA
This sequence comes from uncultured Alphaproteobacteria bacterium, assembly GCA_902570265.1. Lineage (GTDB taxonomy): Bacteria > Pseudomonadota > Alphaproteobacteria > Rhodobacterales > Rhodobacteraceae > CACIIZ01. The sequence goes on from CACFXF010000049.1 coordinate 4,679, forward strand.
GAAGAACTAAGTTTGAATAAATCGTATTATCTAAATTAGATTTCGCAATTTCAGTAGAATTTATAAACCAGGTAGATTTTTTTTTGAAATTAGAAATAAGAGATAATTTCATATTATTTGACTTTAGTTGCAATTGTGGATTTCTGGTAAAATCTCCTGTGATTAATTCATTACTGTTACAGATAAGTGCAGTTTTGAACCTATTTGACAAAGAAAGTGTTTTTTCAGCAGCAGTCACTACTAAATCACCTCCAATAACAACATTAGCCTGACCAGAATCTACTCTAATAGAATTAATTTTATTAGAGGAATTTGATATTTTGCAATGAACATGAACTTCTCCTCCTTTTTGGGCTAAACCGGCCATTTCCATAATTCCAACATATTTTTTTTCTGTTTTGGCAGCTAAAGCAAGAATTGTCCCCATTGTTACTACACCTGTTCCACCAATTCCTGTAAAAACAATGTTATAAGTACTTTCATATTCAAAATTAATTTTGGGTTCTGGAATTTCTTTAAATTCTAAATTTAAAGATTTTTCTTTTTTTAAATTTCCTGTTTCTAATGATACAAAACTTGGACAAAATCCACCCAAACAAGAGAAATCTTTATTGCAGCTAGATTGGTCAATATATCTTTTTCTACCTAATTTCGTTTCTAATGGAAGTACTGCCACACAATTAGACTGTATTCCACAATCACCACAACCTTCACAAACTTCTGGATTTATATATAATGTTTCTTTAGGATTTGGAAAAGTACCAAGCTTTCTTCTTCTTCTTTTTTCGGCGGCACAAGTTTGGATATAAACTATAGCCGAAACTCCTTTTATTTTCTGTAGTGCCTTTTGAACATCTAATAATTGTTCTCTAGGTCTTATCTCAACAAGATTTTTATAAGATTTAAAATCAATTTCTTCTTTGGGGTCATAAACACCAACTATTTTTTTAACGCCAAAAGCATTTAATTCTCTAATTATTTTCAAAGGATCTAAAGAGCCATCATTTTTTTGACCACCAGTCATTGCTACTGCATCATTAAATAGAATTTTATAAGTGATATTAACTCCAGCTGCTATAGCAGCTCTAATTGCTTGAAGCCCAGAGTGATTATAAGTTCCGTCTCCAATATTTTGAAAAATATGGTCCCTTTTAGAAAATTGTGCTTCACCAATCCAATTAGCACCTTCACCACCCATATGAGTATATCCAACTGTAGATCTATCCATCCACTGAACCATATAATGACACCCAATACCTGCATATGCTCTTGAACCTTCAGGAATTATGGTAGAGCTATTATGAGGACATCCAGCACAGAAATAAGGTTTTCTAGGATCATAATTTATTTTTGATTGCATAAAGGAATTCTCTATTCCCTCAGAAGGACTTATTTTTCTCAATTTTTGGTTTGTAGCTTTATAAACAAATGAAGAAATTACTTTTACAATTTGGTTAGGATTTAGAGAATAAGAGGATGGAAATAACTTATTTCCGTTTTCGTCAAATTCTCCATAAACATGTGGACGCTTATTTTCATTAAAAAGTATATTTTTTATTTGATCTTCTAAAATTTTTCTTTTTTCTTCAATTATGATTATAGTTTTTAAATTTCTAGCCCAAGTTTTAAAATTTTGATCTTCTAAAGGCCAAATAACTCCTATTTTATAACAAGTTATACCTAATTCTTTGCATTTATTTTCATTTAAACCCAAAATGGCCAATGAACTCATTAAATCAAGCCAATTTTTCCCAGCAGAGACTATTCCTATAGTAGATTTTTCGTTTTTAAATAAACCTTTATCGATATTATTTTTTCTAACAAAATACTTAACTGCAGGAAGTTTTTGATTATGAATTCTTTCTTCTTGTTCAAAAGGTGTATCGATAAGCCTTATGCCGAATTTACCAGAAAATTTTTCAGTTGTATCTTTATTAATTAAAATATTAGTCGAATTAATATTTACTATTTCTCTTACTTCTACAGTATCTTTAATACATTTTAGTCCTGCCCACACCCCAGCAAATCGGCTTAATGACCAGCCATAAACAGAGTAATCAATAATTTCTTGGACGCCAGAAGGAGAAAAAATCGGTATCATGGAATCTATCAATCCATAATCAGATTGATGTAAGGTTGTTGAGCTTTCACCAGTATGATCGTCGCCCATCACCATGACAACACCACCAAATTTACTCGTTCCCGCCAGGTTAGCATGCCTCAAAGCATCACCTGATCTATCAATTCCAGGTCCTTTACCATACCATAAACCAAACACGCCATCATGTTTTCCCTCACCATTGAGGTTACTTTGTTGAGACCCCCATAAAGCTGTTGCTGCTAAATCTTCATTAAGAGCTTCATGAAAAAAAATGGATTTTTCTGCTAAAAATGCATTCGATTTGTTGAATTCTTGATCTACACTCCCCAGTGGTGACCCCCGATAACCAGTTATATAACCGGCGGTATTTAATCCTAAAAATTCATCTCTTTTTTTTTGAATTAATGTAGCTTGAACTAATGCTTGTGTGCCTGAAAGTAATAATTCACTAACTCCAATGTTAGAGCCTGAATTATTTTTTAAGATTTCATCCCCCAAAGAACTACCCATATTTAAATTCTATTTTGAATAAATTAAAATTACTGCTATTAAATTTAATTTATAAGTTACAATAAGATATTGCTTTGCAACAATCAATATTGACAAGCAAAAAATATAATAATTTGGTTTAATTTAATGAGATACAAAAAAAAAATATTTTATAATATTTTAGACGATATTTTGGTATCTTTTATTTTTTTCACAGTGCTACCATTGATTAAATATAAAAGTAATAGTGAAAAACCAAATTATACAAGATCACAATGGGCATTCCCATTAGTAGGAATTTTTATAGGCTTAGTTACAGTATTAATAGTAAAATTTTCTTTTTTCATAGGTTTGAATTTAGTAATTGCATCAACATTAGGAGTTTTGTTTAATATTTATATACTTGGATTTTTGGAAAATCGACAAGCAAGTAATTTTTCAAAAAAACAAAATAGTGATAATTTGAAAATTGAAAGTAAAGAAACAAAAAACCAGTTATTTTTAATTTTTTTAATTTTCTTAAAAATACACTTAATAGCTGAATTATTTATAGTTGAAGGATTTACATTTATCATTACTGGTTGCTATGCATTAGGAACTTTTTCAATTGTTTTAATTAGAAAAATATTTTACTCATACAGTGATGAAAATTTCTCAACAATGATAGGTAAGTCATCAAATAAAAACCTTTTGATTTCTACATTTATAGTTTTTTTAACTATTTTCCCATTAGGGTTACTAATAACAAGTATATTGTTAATTATAGTTTATTTTACAGCATTTGTTTTTAATATTTTTCTAACCAG
>CACFXF010000050.1 GCA_902570265.1 uncultured Alphaproteobacteria bacterium
TCAGATGCAAGACTTACTTGCCCAGCCGACTTCTCTAATGCAGCTTCTATTAAAACTATTTCAATATCTTGAAGATGTCTTCTAAGATCAATTTTATCATGATATAAAAACCAATCTTTGTAATTATCTGGATTTGGAAGTGGTGCTGAATCTCCATTAATTTCGCCACTGCCTTGTGAAATTCCTACCAGATCAGATGCAGCATCCCATAAAGCATCACATTCCTCATTTTGTGCAGGAGCCTTTATTTTAAGTAAGTTATGTTTGACATTTTCAGAATTTATTTTTTTATTACCAAATAACACACATGCCCTTTCTATCAAATTTTTTAACTCTCTTACATTACCTGGCCAATTATATTTTTGAAGTGCCGTTACCGCAGTTTCATCAAAATTTGGTAAATTGTTTCCTAAATCATCATCAATTTTCATATCTTCAAGAATTTTATTTAGTATTAGGGGTATATCTACTGACCTTTCGCTTAGTTTTGGGACATCAATTGGAAAAACATTTATTCTATAAAATAAATCAGCTCTAAAATCGCCACTTTCTACTCTTGTGGATAAGTCCTGATGTGTTGCACAAACTAACCGAAAATCAACAATAATATTTTTATTTCCACCCACTCTTTGTATAGATTTATCCTCTAAAGCTCTCAAAAGTTTTGATTGTAAAGGTAAAGGCATGTCACCTATCTCATCTAAAAATAAAGTACCCTCAGAAGCTTGTTCAAATCTACCAGCTCTAGGCTTATCAGCACCTGTAAATGAACCTTTTTCATGCCCAAATAATTCAGATTCTAAAAGTTCTGATGGTATCGCGGCACAATTTACAGAAATTAAAGGACCTTTTCTTTTAGACTCATTATGAATAGCTTTTGCAACAAGCTCTTTACCTGTACCTGTTTCACCTAATACCAAAACATTTGTTTTGGATTTAGAAACCATTTGAATAAGCCTCTTTAATTCTTTACAGGGGCTACTGATACCTACAATAATATCATCAATTATTTTTTTATTTTCATACATTATAATACCCGTATTTTATAAGACAAATATTCTGTCATTTTTTTGAACTAAATAAAGCACATACTTTTTTTTTTGTCAAAATTTTGAACTATAAATGTTTTGACATAACTATTTTTTTTAAAAGAAAACCTTATAAAACAGTTATTTATTGCATATTTATTTATTTTTTTTGAATTGGCCTAATTCTTGCCTTACCCAATACAAGAAAGTAGAGGGTTAAGATGAATAGAGTATACATACAAAAAACTGATTTCTCTTTTGCTGAAGATATTTATAAAATATTAGACTTAAGAGTGATTAATGTTTCAGCTATTGAAAACATCTCTGAAAGTGATAGATCTGTTTTATCAACTTCCAACAATACTTATGTATGTTCCTCAATATGGGAAGAAAAAATAGGTGGCCAACAAAACTTACTGGATTTTGTAAGAAAATTGAAATCCAAAACAGTTTTTGTTGTTCATGAAAAAAGTGATAATTTTAAAATTGAAAAGCATTTAGGTGGTAATCTAGTACGTTTTTATCTTAAAGAGGAATCTTCTGGAACAAAAATATATGAAAATTTTCAACTTCAATTACTACTCAGTCTTATTCAATCAAAAGACACTATGACAGCTGGAGATATTAATAGTTATCAGTTGCTAAAACTCTCAAAAAAAGTTTCTGAAGCTGATGTAACTGTTTTTATTAATGGACCCACTGGTACTGGAAAGGAAGTACTATCAAGATTTATACATAAGAATTCAAAAAGAAGTGATAAACCTTTTGTTGGTATAAACTGTGCTGCAATTCCAGAAAATATGCTTGAAGCAATCCTATTTGGACATGAAAAAGGAGCTTTTACTGGAGCCTCAACATCAAATAAAGGAATATTTAGAGCTGCTGATGGTGGAACATTATTATTAGATGAAATTTCTGAAATGCCTCTTTCACTACAAGCAAAATTATTAAGGGTCTTACAGGAAAAGATTGTTACCCCACTTGGATCTCAACAAGAAATACCAGTGGACGTTAGGGTTATTGCAACAACCAATAGATCAATGTCAGAAGAAATAAAACAGAATCGCTTTCGAGAGGATTTATACTATAGGCTAAATGTATTCCCTCTTTTGACAAAACCACTTTGCGAGAGAAAAGATGATATAATACCAATAGCTACTAATTTATTAATAAGGCACATTACTGAAATATGTGAAATTCCATATATAGAACATAAAGCAATTAAATCTCTTTTAGAATACAAATGGCCTGGAAATGTAAGAGAATTGGAAAATGTTATGCAAAGAGCTTTGGTGCTATGTTCAAACTCTAAAATTTCTGAACTAGATATAATTGTGGATTCAGATACTAACAAAATATCAGTGCAAGAAAATTTACGTGAGCAAATATTATCAAAAGCTTCTTTAGAAGAAGGAGTAAGTAATGTCTAAGATAAATGCTACAGACCTACAAAGTAAAGTGATGAACTTTCATAACAAGGTTTTAAACCCTGCTAAAAATACTTTGGGACCACAAATACCTGAAACTGCTTTCTCAGATAGAATGACTACGGCAATAAGACAAGTTGCAAAAGCTCAAGAAGAAGCGTCAATCAGCTCCAAAAATTTTGAATTAGGTATTGAAAACGATCTAAGTAAGGTAATGATGAAACAGCAAATTTCCTCTTTAGGATTTCAACTTACTTTAAATGTACGTAACAAGGTTCTTTCGTCATATAAAGATATAATGAACATGCCAGTCTAATAAATAAAGATTTCATTTAGGTGCAAAAATGACAGATACAACAGAATTTTCAGCTGCTTCAAATAAAGCAGATAGCGGGTTGGTAACTCAAACAAGCAGAATATTAGCAAATTTTCAAAGGTTTACTTCCCAACCAAGTTTTCAAAGGTCTTTTCCTGCAGTTATTGCTGTGATAGCTGTTGCAGTTGGACTATTAGCTTATGCAGTATTGCAACAACCAGAAAGAACAACCCTATATGCATCACTTCCAGATTCAGAAAAATCAAAAGTTGTTGATTCACTTAAAAATCAAGGTGTCGATGTTTCAATTGATCCAACAACAGGTGATATTTTAGTACCTGTAGATGATTATCATAGTTCAAAAATTTCTTTAGCTGCACAGGGACTTCCTGCTTCTGTACCTGGTGGTTATCAAAGTTTAAGTGATCTACCCCTAGGTTCAAGTCGCTCAGTTGAACTAATGAGATTGAAACAATCACAAGAAATAGAACTAGCGCGCTCAATAAGAGAAATTGAGGATGTACTTTCAGCTAGAGTTCATCTAGCTTTGCCTGAAAAATCTGTTTTTGTAAGAAACCAACAACCCCCAACTGCATCTGTTTTTGTACAGCTTCCATATGGAAGAACACTAGGAGCTAGTCAAGTAACAGCAATTGTTCATCTAGTTTCTTCTTCAATTCCTAATATGTCTAAACAGGATGTAACTGTAGTAGATCAAAACGGAGCCTTACTTTCTAAATCTGCCGATGATCCAGATAGTATTTTATCTAATAGTCAACTGGAACATAGGATGAGGCTTGAGAGTATTTATAGAACTAGAATAATGTCTTTAGTGACACCGATAGTCGGACCTGGCAATGTAAGTACACAAGTAAACTTAGAAATTGATTTCACTAGAAATGAGACCACAGAGGAAATTGTAGATCCAAAAAGTACAGCTACAAGAAGCAAACAAACAACATTAGACATTTCAACAGATCTTCCGGCGAGAGGTATCCCTGGAGCAGTTTCTAATACACCCCCAACTCAGGCAGAGTTAAGTACAGCTCCATCAGAAAATTCTGGAGATGATAGAATAAGAACTCGATCATCCAGTGATATTGAGAATTTTGAGGTAAGCAAAACTATATCAACTACCCAAAAACCGTCTAATACTATAATTAAAATAACGGCGGCAGTACTTTTAAGAGAAGCTGTAGCGATAAATCCTGAAACTGGCCTAGAGGAAGGTCAACCGTTATCACCAGAAAAAATGGCTGAAATCGAAAAATTAGTTTCTGGTGCAATTGGAATTAATGCTGATAGAGGCGATACTCTAACTGTAAGCAGTTCACCATTTATATCAACTTTAGAGGGTGTATCAAAAGAATGGCACGAAATCCCTTTAATCAAAAATTTGTTAAAACAGCTAGTAACTATCCTGATATTATCGATAGTAGCTCTAGGAGTTATTAGACCACTTCTTAATAGGATAATGATACCAATAGGATCTGGTGCACCTGGTGAAGTTCTTGTTGGCATGGAAGATGAAGTAGACGTAGATACAGTAGAAGTTCAAGAAGGCGAATCCTTAGAAGACATAAAAGCTAAACTGAAACCAAAGAAACAAGCAATTTCTGCCGATATGTTAGATACTGCTAATACTTATGATGATAAGGTTGCAGTAATAAGAATGATAGTATCTGAAGAGGCTGGTAAAGTATCAAACGTCTTCAAAGAAATGATTAGTAAAGATATGGGACCAAGTTAATAAGCAAACTTTTCTATTAAAAAAAAAAATGGTAGAATTAAAATTAATATTACAAAGTACTGAGGTTTAATATGGCAGATGAAAGTGTATTTGAAGGTCTTAACGGTACTCAAAAATCGGCAATCCTTATGATGCTCCTAGGTGAGGATGAGGCTTCTGAGATTTTGAAGAACCTTTCACCAAAAGAGGTTCAGCACTTAGGTACAGCCATGTATTCTGTACAAGGAATAGATCAAGATACAGTTAATAAAGTATTAGATGAATTTCTTGCCATTATAAAAGAACAAACTAGCCTTGGTTTAGGTGCTGGAAATTATATTAGAAACGTAATGACTAAGGCATTAGGTGAAGATAGAGCACAATCAGTTTTAGGACGCATTACACCATCAAGTAGTGAACGACCAATCGAAATACTTGATTGGATGGATGCAAGAGCTATTTCAGAACTAATAGTTGATGAGCATCCTCAAATTATAGCTCTTATAATATCATATCTTGATTCTGCAATGGGTGCAGATGTTTTAAATATGTTACCTGAAGAACTTCAACCATTGATTGTAGAAAGAATAGCTAATTTAGAAAATGTACAACCAGATGCTATAAAAGAATTAGAGGCTGTTATGGAAAAAAAATTCCAAGCAAATACTACTCTAAGAGCATCACAAGTTGGAGGAATCAAAGCGGCAGCAGCTATAATGAATTTTACTACTGGTGATACAGAGCAAGCAATTTTTAAAGCGGTTGCGAAAAAAGATAGAAATTTGATGCAAGCTATTCAAGAAGCAATGTTTGTTTTTGATAACTTAATCATGTCTGATGATAAGTCTCTACAAACATTAATGAGAAGTGTTGATACTGAAGATTTAGTTCTTGCTTTAAAAGGAACAGATGATGTCCTAGCTGATAAAATTTTTAGTTGTATGTCAAGTCGAGCAGCTGCCAACATTCAAGACGAGATGGAAGCATTAGGCCCTGTCCGCCTAACAGAAGTACAAGAAGCTCAAAAAAGAATAATTAATGTTGCTAGAAGAATGTCAGATGAAGGAACAATCGTTCTAGCAGGTAGGGGCGGAGATGATTATGTCTAATAAATCAATTGGAAAAATAAATGATTGAAGATGTTGAGAAAAACTTAAATAAATCTCTAGGTGATAATGAGATTGCTAGTTTAATGAAAACACTTGCATCTAAAAATTATCGTGAAAACGTATCTTTTCCCAAAAGGGTTATACAGCCTTTTAAACCTATATCCTTTTCAGAAGCGGCAAATAAAAATCTGAAAAAGGATAACTCAATTCCTGAAAATATAGAAGAAATTGAAATATCCAATGAAAATCCCGATAGTCAAATAGCTGAGACAGAAAATGAATCCAACGATCAAATTGAAACTAAAAGAGAAAATTTAGATGAGTTAGAAAGTTCAGAACCAGATGTAAGTGGAACAATTCCTAACGATTCTCCAGAAAATGAATTAATTGAAAATGAAGAAAATACTTCTACTTCAGAGATAGAGCAAATAACTCCTATTGGGATTCCTGTAAAAGAAAACCTTTATACTAAAGATGAACTCAGTAAAGAATATCAAAAAGGTTATTCAGAAGGTGTTGAAAAAGAACAACAAAAATTTACTGAAGAAAAAGAAAATTTATTAAAAAACTTTAATAATCTTATTAAAGCTATCGAAGAGAAAATTTTTATTGATACAAATCTTCTTGAAAAGAAAATTAAGGAAGAAATAATTAGAATTACAACAGAACGAGTTGGTTTATTAATAAATGAAATGCCAGAAGAATTTTTGAATAAAATTAAACAGCTTTCAAATACAATAATTAAAAATAATGGAAAAAAAATATTCAAATTAAATCCAGAAGATTTAAAATTAGCTGAAAAAATAATTAAGGGTGATACTGCTTTGGAAAAATTAGTTTTCTTACCTGATAATACTCTTGCAAGAGGCGATTGTATAATAGAAATAGGAGAAATTTCTATAGAAGATAAAATTATAGATCGATATGATTCAAGTGAATCGTCAACTAGATATTTTGAAATTGGTAACAAAGAAAATATAGTTGAGGAAATATCTAAATCAGATGTAGTACAAGAGAATGAATCCACTCTAAATATGTCTGAAATATCTGAAAAGGAAAATGCTAATGTTGAAATATCCCAAAAAGACCAAGATATAGAACAAACAAAACTTGAAGAGTTTAATCCTGATGAAATAATTGAAATATCAGAAGATGAAAACTTAACTAGCACCCCAGTAAGTTCTTCAAAGACAGATCAAAAAGATCAAGATATAGAACACGCAAAACCTGCAGAGTTTAATCCTGATGAAATAATTGAAATCTCAGAAGATGAAAACTTAACTAGCAACACAGTAAATTCTTCAAATACAGATCAAAAAGACCAAGATAAAACATAATTTATATAATTGCATGGTTTTAAAATTTTAAAATATAAGTAAACATTCAAAAATACAAAATGGCACTAAATCTTACCGAGAATTTTATAGAAAATATTAGTACTAGTCTTAAGCCTAAAAATATTAAACTAGCTGGTAAAGTATCAAAATACGACGGAAATTTGTTAGAATGTGATGGTTTCCCAGCAAATATAGGAGCTTTGTGTGAGGTTGAAACGGATACTGGTGCATTAGAAAAAGCTGAAATTGTAGGTTTCAAAAATGGTAGTAACTGTTTATCTCTATTCCAAACTGGAGCTCAGGTAAAATTAGGATCTAAAGTATATTTATTAGATAAAGGATATTCAATTCCAGTTGGTCGAAATTTGTTAGGAAGAGTTATCGATGCCTTAGGTAACTCATTGGATGGAAAAGAAAATCCACTCTTAACAGAAAAGTGGCCTTTGAATGGAATACAACTTAACCCAATGTTAAGACAGAATGTGTCAGAACCATTAGATGTTGGAATTAGGGGAATTAATGGATTATTAACTGTAGGTAAAGGTCAAAGAATTGGAATAATAGCAGGATCTGGTGTTGGAAAATCTGTGCTACTAGGTATGATGAGTAAAAATACTGATGCTGATGTAATAGTAGTTGGTCTGATTGGGGAAAGAGGCCGAGAAGTTGGTAAGTTTGTTAATGA
>CACFXF010000051.1 GCA_902570265.1 uncultured Alphaproteobacteria bacterium
AAATCATGAATGCAAAAGCTATAAAATCTTTTATTTGAGGATTTTGTGAAATAAATCCATCAGGATAAAATTCTTCAATAAATGAAGTATTGATTTGTCCTTTCATAAATTCTTTATGAGACAAGATATCAATGAGAAAATCTCTGTTATTTTTGATACCGATAAGTGAAAGATTAGATAAAAAAGATAATAATTGTTTAATGGATTCATTTCTTGTTTCAGAATAAGATATGATCTTAGCTATCATAGGATCATAAAAAGAAGAAACAGTTTGATTTTTTTCAACACCACTGTCTACACGAATATTTTTTGAATTTGAAAAACTAAAATCATTAATCTTCCCAAAACTAGGAAAAAAATCATTTAAAGGATCTTCTGCATATAAACGAACCTCAATAGCATGACCCTTAAAATTAACATTTTCTTGATTAATAGGAAGTTGCTGTCCATCAGCTATGAAAATGCAACACGAAATCAGAGCAGATATTGACGGTATAATTGAAAATATTAATGTAGATGAAGGTTCTCAAGTATCAAGTGGAGACCTACTATTAAGTATTTCTTCTAAACAATAGGATTTTATATGCAACAGGCTCATGATTTTTTAAAAGAGAGTAAATTACTACATGAATTATTAAATAATAGAGATGAAACTGATTTAGAATTAATAACACAATTTAAAAACTGGAGTATTAACGATGTCATTGGACATCTTTATTTATTTAATGTTGCTGCGATAAAGACAGTTGATGGTGCAAAATCTTTTGATGATTTTTTTATGCCTTTTTTAAAGCTTTTACAAAAAGGCCAAAGTATGGTTCAAGCACAGGTTCCATGGTTAAATGGTTTGTCTGGTCATCTTTTGTTGAATAATTGGTGGAATAGTTGTTTAGAATTGGAAAATTTGTATTCTGTAGTTGACCCAAAGCTAAGAGTAAAATGGGCAGGACCAGAAATGAGTGCAAGGTCTTCGATTACAGCTAGGCAAATGGAAACGTGGTCTCATGGACATGAGGTTTTTGACAGATTAGGAGAAAAGAGAAAGGAAGGAGATCATATTAAAAATATTGTTCACCTTGGTGTTTCAACATTTAGTTGGACTTTTAACAATAGAAAACTTTTAGTTAGAGATATAAATCCTTATGTTGAATTAGCTTTGCCTTCTGGAACTAAAATTTCCTATAATGAAAAAAATGAGAAGGAATTTGTAAAGGGTAGTGCTACAGAATTTTGTCAAGTAGTAACTCAAGTCAGGAATATAAGTGATACGAGTCTTACTGTTTTTGGAAAAACTTCAACTACTTGGATGAAATATGCTCAATGTTTCGCTGGTAAACCAGAAGATCCGCCAAAAGAAGGGGATAGGTTTATTCAATTAAATTAAATAAAAAAAAGGCTCACAAAACTGTGAGCCTTTAAAAAGTATTCATAATTATCAAAAATTTATCTTAGTACCAATTGTAAGTCTTGTACCTTTATTATTTTCAAATGGACCTGATCCAGTAATAACATTGGCATTTGCATCACCAAAAGAAACTAATGAATAAGAGGCATTAATCTCTACACTGTCATTAACTTTAAAAGAACCACCAATAATATTTGCGCTAGATCCTTGGAATGGTGCTAATGCATTAGCTAATGACCCGTCGTCTGTAGATTGACCCTTAGCTGTAGCAAGTGCTACATTAATTTGATCATTAACTTTGTAAGCTAAACCAATAACGTAGTCTGTACCTGATGTTGGTGAGTAAATACTACCCTCAACTCCAGCGCCTCCAGCATTATTTCCAGTAACTTTAAGTGCGCTATATTTTGATGATCTCCAGTTTGCATATGCTAACATTCTAGGTGTAATAGCAGATCTTAATTTAATGATCATGGAGCTTGGTGCAACCAAGTCATCTGGATTTGCAGTAATTGCGGTACCAGCTATGGTTTCGGTTTCTTTAGCTTGTTTATGTGCAATCTCACTATTGTATTGAATTGAAGCTCTCAACATTATCTGAGGCATTTCATATGCCGCCCCAATTGCAAATCCTGTTGTTGTACCAGAATCTAGCTCATATGAATAACCTCCTGCAACACTATATGTAGTATTAGCTGGTAAACCCGCAAAAGGACGATCTGTCCTAACTTTGAAGTGGTTTAATCTTATACCGCCAAATACTTTCATTCCATTACCTAATCCTTTAGAAGCAAGGATAGCAGTTTCATTACTACTTACTTTTGCTCCTGCATTTGTCAAAATGCCATCGGTATATAATATGGTATGAGGAGAATATGGGCTTCCAGTGCTTAAACCTAATGTAGTACCGTTATAATCCCATTTGGCTTCAATTTGAGTCCAAGATGCAGAATTATAGCCGTTTTTAATTTCAGATCCATCTGGATATTTACCAGATAATTTTGGTGTATTTGTAATTCTATTTACTGAAATAGAATTACCACTGTCTAAAACAAATGAATAGTCCTGAGTTCCAGGTCCAGCACTATCAACACCAGCACTAAAAATTGAACCTGCAGATAAGTATGCGATTGATAAAACCGCTGCAAAAATATTTTTTTTCATAATTATGGGCCCTTTTTTAAAAAAATTACCTTTTTTTTAACAGAGAATTACGTCATTTCCAATTAAAAAAATAACAATGTGTCATTTGTAACAAAAATGAACTTCAAAAGTGTCAGAAATGTAACACGAATATTTCAATTAATATTCCATTCTTTAAGGATTTGATCAGTTGTTTTTGCTATGCGTGCTTTATCTGATTGATTTTTTGGTGTACTTCTGGAAAATTTTGGTGCAATATTCGCTTGTAAAATATTGTTTTTGCGATAAAAAATTTTTCTTGCTTGATTTTGTGAATTACCTTCAACTTCTGTAAAATCTAATACAGGTTCTACACATGCGTCAGTTTCAAAAAATATACTTGCCCATTCTTTTCTAGTTTTGGTTAAGAATTTTTCAGAAAACTCCTTTGTTAATTGATCCCATTTTGATTTATTTTCCTGATCTTTTATCCAATTTTGATTTAATTCTAATTTTTCTATTAAAATAGCAAAAAATTTATTTTCTAAGGCCCCAACAGAAACAAAAAGTCCATCTTTTGTTTCGTAGCATCTGTAATATGGACAGCCACCATCAAGAAGATTGGAACTTCTAGTATTATTCCAATTTTTTTCCGATATAAAAGTATGAATTAGACTCATTAAGGCTGGAACACCTTCAATCATTGCAGCATCAACAACTTGACCTTTCTTAGAATTATTTCTTTCCCATAAAGCACTTAAAATACCCATGATTAAAAACATAGTTCCTCCAGCATAATCACCCAAAAGATTTAGAGGAGGTATTGGTGGAGTTTTTTTATTACCTATTGCATTTAAAGCACCTGTAATTGAAAGATAATTTATATCATGACCTGCTTTTTTAGCATATGGACCGTCTTGGCCCCAGCCGGTAATTCTACCATAAATTAATTTAACATTGATTTTTTCACAGTCCGTTGGACCTAATCCCAGTCTTTCCATTACTCCAGGTCTAAATCCCTCAATTAAAATATCAGCTTTACTAATCAATTTCTCAGCTAGTACTTTATCTTTATTATTTTTGAGATCTAAATTTATAATATTTTTTTTTCTGTCTAGGATGGGTTCTATTTTTGGTTTATTTGGTTTTTTTTTTATTTTTATAACATCTGCACCTAAGTCAGACAGAAGCTGGCCAGCTAAAGGGGCAGGTCCAATGCCTTCAAATTCAACTATCTTTAAACCACAAAGTGGTCCTGAATTTATTGGTTGTTTCAAGCTAATCTAATTCCCCCATCTAGTCGCATTACTGATCCATTTATGTAAGTATTTTGAACTATTTGTGAAGCATATTCTGCAAATTCATTAGGATCTCCAAGTCTCTTTGGGAAAACAACATCTTTGGCTAAAGCCTCACATACTTCTTCACCAAGTCCTTCAAACATGGGTGTAAGGAATAGGCCAGGTGCAATACAGCAACAACGAATATGATCCCGCGCGAGATCTCTCGCTATTGGTAAGGTCATTGCAGCTACTCCACCCTTTGAAGCAGCATAAGCAACTTGACCTTTCTGACCTTCTAATGCTGCTACAGAAGCAGTATTAATTATGATACCCCTTTCATGATTTTTATCTAATGGATTTTTAGCCATTTTTTCTGCACATAGTCTCAAAATGTTAAATGTACCTATGAGATTTACATCTATTATTTTTTTAAACCTAGATAAATCATGGGATCCTTCTTTACCCAAAGTTTTTTCTGCTAAAGCTTTACCTGCACAATTAACATTTATATTAATTTTATTAAATCTATACATTACAGCATTAATAGCCTCTATAAGTACAGGCTCATTGCAAACATCTATACAAAAATATTCACAATTTTCTCCTAGTTCTTTTTCAAGTTTTTTACCTCTTAAATTATCTAAATCAAAAATACAGACTTTACTTCCTAGCGAATGAAATTTTCTAGTTGTGGCTTCGCCGAGTCCAGAAGCCCCACCAGTTATAATTGAGACACTATCTTTTAATTCCATTTAAAACTCTTTTCTCTTTAATTTACCTTTATTTAGCCTCTGCCAATATAAGGCATGCTTGTAGCCATTACAGTCATAAATTGTATATTTGCATCTAAAGGTAATTGAGCAATATGATAAACACTATTAGCAACATGACTTGGATCCATAGTTGCTTCAGATTTTACAGATCCATCAGCTTGTTTTATTCCTTTTTTCATCTTAACAACCATGTCGGTAAGTGCATTTCCAATATCTATTTGGCTACAAGCTATATTAAATGGTCTCCCATCTAACGAAATTGACTTTGTTAAGCCAGTTATGGCATGTTTGCTTGTTGTATAGGGTGATGATCCAGGTCTCGGTACATGTGACGATACTGACCCATTATTAATAATTCGCCCACCTTGTGGATTTTGCTCTTTCATCATTCTAAAAGCATTTTGAGCACATATAAAGGAACCATTTAAATTTATATCAATTACTCTTTTCCAATCTTTAAAGGAAATCTTTTCGGGAGTATTTGCTTTTACTCCAATTCCTGCATTATTAAATAATACATCTAATTTTCCCCACCTTTTTTTTATAACTTCAAAAGTTTGGTTAACTTGATCATAATTAGAAACATCACAGGACAAAATTAGCGCACTTTCAAAAATATTGAAGGTGCTTTCAAGTTTATTTTTGTTTCTTGCTAAAACAGCGACTTTATATCCTTCTTTTAAAAACTTAATGGCGCAAGCTTTTCCAATTCCTTGACTAGCCCCTGTAATGAGTATGGTCTTTTTTGAATTTTGGTTGTCTTTTAACATTTTGTTTAGATTTCTAGTGATTATCTCTAGGTAAATGTTTGACTATTCTTTTATAAGCAGTAGCTAATTCTAAACACCCACCATCAGCTAATTGTCCAACATTATTTCTATAAATTTCTTGCCAAGGTGTCTGATTTTCTATTTTTGGTTCTATCCATTTTTCAATTCTTTGATTCCATTCATTTTGATTCACATCTGCATTTAATGTACCTTTATTTAAATCAAGAATAACAGGATCTCCAGTTTTTAAGTAAGCTAGGCCGCCTCCAACTACAGATTCAGGTGATGCATTTAATATAGATGGACTTTCTGATGTTCCTGATTGTCTGCCGTCGCCAACAGTTGGAAGATGGGAAATACCTTTTTTTAATAAATAATCCGGTGGCTGCATATTCACTACTTCAGCAGACCCTGGATATCCAACACATCCAACCCCCCTGATGAATAAAATAGTTTTTTCATCAATATTTAAGTCAGTATCATTTAATCTGTTATGATAATCCTCTGGTCCTTCAAATACGACTGCCTTTGCTTTTAAAATATTTTTTTCGTCAGGGTTTGAAAGAAATCTCTTTCTAAAGTCTTCTGAAATAACAGAGGTTTTCATTAGGGCACTATCAAAAAGGTTGCCAGATAAAACCATGAAACCGGCATTCTCCATTATTGGATTATTAACTTTTTTAATTACATCTTGATCCTCGCTTTTATGGTTTTTTATATTTTCTTTAACGGATTTACCATTAACAGTTAAAGGGTTTTCATGTAATAAGTTTGCTTCATGCAATTCACCCATAATAGCTGGTACACCACCACTCCTGAAAAAGGCTTCTCCCAAAAACTCTCCTGCGGGTTGCATGTTAAGTAAAAGTGGTATTTTAAAACCAATCTTTTGCCAATCATTTACTGACAAAGATACCCCAGCATGTCTTGCAATAGCTTGGAGATGAGGTGGTGCGTTTGTAGAACCACCTATGGCAGAATTAACGATTATTGCATTTTCAAAAGCCTCTCTAGTCAAGATATCGGAGGGTTTTATATTTTCATGAACCATTTCAACTATTCTTTTTCCTGTTAAATAGGCCATTGTCATTCTTTCCCTAAATGGAGCTGGAATAGCAGAACAGCCAGGAAGACTCATACCTAAGGCTTCAGCCATGGCGTTCATTGTAGAAGCAGTGCCCATTGTGTTACAATGCCCTAGGCTTGGTGCTGAGGCACAAACTCTTGAAATAAATTCTTCATAGTCAATTTTACCTTCTGCCAGTAATCTCCTACCTTCCCATACGATCATTCCTGATCCTGCTAATTTTCCTTTCCACCAGCCGTCTAACATTGGGCCACCAGATAAGACTATTGAAGGCAGATCAACAGTAGCAGATCCCATAAGCATTGCAGGTGTAGTTTTATCACATCCAGTAGTAAGCACTACACCATCAATCGGATATCCATGAAGAATTTCGACTAGACTTAAATATGCTAGATTTCTATCTAGTGCTGCGGTTGGCCTTTTCCCAGTTTCTTGAATTGGATGAACTGGAAAAGCCATTGGAATTCCTCCAGCGTCTCTAATCCCTGCTTTAATTCTATCCATTAGAAAAACATGTATTTTATTACAAGGAGTTAAATCTGATCCTGTTTGTGCAATTCCAATTATTGGACGGTCTGATTGCAACTCCTCTCTAGTAAATTCCTGATTTTGATATCTTTCGATG
>CACFXF010000052.1 GCA_902570265.1 uncultured Alphaproteobacteria bacterium
AATATAAGAAATAAAATTTCTATTACAAAATCAAAGTCATTACATAAAGTAGAAAAAAAATTATTAAAAAAAGATAAAAAATCTTTGAATAAAGACGAAAAATATTTATCACCAGTTTTCTCTACAGTGTCAGGTGCTACATATAGTTTTGAAAATTGTTAGTGGAATCAAAAAAGACATAGCAAAAAGAAAACAATATTTAATAATTTTATTTTAAGAATTCAAAAGTTAATTTCTAATATTTTTGTTCAAAAAATATCAAAACTAACATAAGATTATACAAATAATTTTATGGAGGTTTTAGTGTCTATTTTATCTGGAAATTGTTTATGTAATAAGGTTAGTTATAGTTGCAACGCAGAACCTAGTGCAATATTTAATTGTCATTGTAAAGATTGCCGTAAAGCAACTGGATCTGTATTTGGAACGAACTTATTCTTTTCTGAAAATAATGTTGAAATTAATGGTAAACTTTCTAGTTTTAAGCATATTTCTGATAGTGGGAGTACTATGACAAAATTATTTTGTCCTTGCTGTGGATCCTTAATGTTTGGAAAAAATAGTTCAAAAAAAAATGTTATATCAATAAGAGCTGGAACTGTTGATCAAATTAATAAAATAAAACCAACTATTAATATTTTTATGGATAGTAAAGTTCCTTCAACAATTATTGACAAAAAACTTAAACAAATAAATAGAATGCCAAAAACATAATCAAAATATAAATGATAATAATAATTTTGTTCTTTTTTTTAAACTTCTAAAAATCTTTACTTATATTTTTACTTGCTTAAGGTTTCAAAGGTATGATTAGATATATACTGTAAATGTAGGTTAATATAAAATGCCATATATCGAAAAAGAAAAGTTAGTTTATTTCTATAGTAGTTGCTTTGATTGGTATGGTGCAAATTCTAAACTCTATCCAGAATATGCTAAACTTGGACTAACTCTGGAAATTATAAAAACTTTTTGTGATGGATATATCAATTGGCTTGAAAATGAAAATAACCCAAAAGAATTAGGAGAATTTCAAGGTGATACTACAGATATAGAACGAGTTGGTGCAATAATTAGTATGGAATATGATTTAGCAAATGATAAAATTAAAGAATTAGAAGATGAAACTGATGAAGAGCAAAAAAAAATTACAGTATTAGCTAAACAAATGAAAGAATATCTAAAGAAAAAAAAATAAGTATTCTCTATCTATAATTTTGGCATTTCTTATGCAATTAAAATTTAACCTTTGGAATTTCTATAACTTCTATTGATATTCGTCCATTAGAACAAGAAGTTTCAAAGGTTATTTATTTTGGGTCTTATATTTGTATTGAATTATAAAAGTATAATTTTATTATATGCACATGGATATAAATCATATTACACTTTTAAATGGTCCACAAAAAGTTGCCCCCTTCAGCCATGCAGTTCGTGCTGGTAAGTTTCTTTTCATAACAGGTCAAATGCCAACCCTGAAGAACAATAAATCAAAATTAATTTCTGGTGGAATCGAAGAACAAACCCATCAAGTTATGAAAAATCTTATAGATGTACTAAAAGGGTGTAATTCCTCATTAAATAAAGTTATTTTTTCCAGAGTGTATTTAGTAAATTTTAAAGATTTTGATAAAATGAACAAAGTATATGCATCTTATTTTGACAAAAATAAACTACCTGCAAGAACTTGCATTGGGGTTACAGAATTAGCTGTTGGAGCTTCAATAGAAATTGATTTTATTGCAGGTGTTTAAATTTTATCTGCTATTCACAACTCCTGCAACTTCCAATTCTTTTCTTCTAGGATACCACATATCATCACTATCTGCTGTCAAAGTTTTTATTGCAAAGTTACCGTCTACTCCACGCTCAATAAGGTATTTCAAATCTCTTAAAATTTGCACTTGAGTATCTTTATACAACCATTCACTAAATTCAAATTCATCTAGCCATCCTTTTTCATCTTTATAGCTTTCATAATATTCTTTTAACCCTTCTTTACTCCAACTACTTTTGTGAAATCCAATCCACGAACCTCTTTGAAGAGTTCTTTTTTCACCACCAAGAAATAAAAATACACAAGAGCTAGAACATTCACCATCAACATGTGTATTTAATTCATAATCAATAATTATATCAGAAAAATAAATAGCAGCTTCTACTAATCCTCCTGAGCTATTAAGTTGTAGATTCTTGATACCCTCATTATTTCTCATTAAATATTCAAATTCGGTAATATCATCCCAATTTATTTCCTGATTAAGCTCATTTTTGGCCTTAAATGTATCATAAATGATTGTATCTCCAGAAATTATAAATTTTTCAGCTGATAAAACTTTCGTAGATAAAATAAATGAAATAAACATAATTGAAATGAACTTTATTAATTTTGAGTTATACATGTTGATACCTTTGCTAATTTTATTTTAATGATGTTAAGTTTATAGATGGAACTTAATTCGGTTCGAATTCATTAATTATAGATAGTTATTCTAAATTGCACTAATATTAAGTCTTTTTATATAAGATAATAATTGTTTCGAAGCTAAATTTAAATACTGTCAATTTAATTAAATTTTAAAAAAAACTTCTTTATAGTAAAAAATAAATTAAAAGATCTATTCATAGTGTAATATCAATAATTTTATAAACTCATCCTGATATTTTAATTTATTAAATAAAATAAAATATAATTTGATAAAAATATTTTTAGACTTTGGCATATGATATGCACTTGAATGGTGCACCAGTGGTGTAAAAAAATCAATAATCATAGTATCCTTTGGGAACTCTGATAAAACAATAAGTTATTTATTATTCGTCGATAATAGCAAATTGAATTTCAGAAAGTACTAAAGGATACAATGAGAAATATATCTGATTTTTTAAATGGCGCTAAAACCGAAGTTAAAACTGAGGCAGTAAATTGCATAAGACCGTTTTAGATAAACTTTCACTCCTTTATAAGTAAATTAAACAATCGTTTCCTAAAGTAGTCATTTTTAATTTCATAGATTAACGACTGAATCTTTGGTTAAAGATTATGGATAAATCTCCTGAAACTAACAAGCTATATAACTATGACTATTTGTTGTTTGATTGAATACTGATAGACAACTCTCCCTTTCGTCTTTCACGATAAATAATATATATTCCACTTAAAAAAATTGCTATTATTCCAATAAAAGATAGTAAATCTGGTACTTCCCCAAAAACAAAAAAACCTATTATTAAGGAATAAAAGAGAAGTAAGTATTCAAATGGTGCATTAGATTGGGGAGAACCTTTATTATAGGCAAATATTAAACAAAAAATTCCTAATGTCCCTGTAAAAGCAATTATAATAAGCGCTATTAAATTTTTTATATTATCTATTACCCACGGATTATAAAGAAATTTAAGTTGTTCATTTTCAAAATTAGGAAGACCTCTTATAGCTAAAATTGTAATGAATGAGCTATAAATCATTGATCCTATATATATATGAAAAGATTGTTGAAAAGGACTGTCCTTATCACTAGTGAGTTTTGCTAAAAGCATTCCTATTGAATAAGTAAATGCTGTGATTATAGGTAAAATCATGTACCAGTTAAAGTCTGAGTAAGAGGGTTTAATTATGAGCAATGACCCAAAAAATCCAATTACTACTGCTATTATTCTATGAAATCCTATTGGGGTTCCAAGAAAAAAAATTGAAAGAATTGTTATGATAATTGGACTGAGAAAAAATAGGCTATTTGCCTCTGCTAAGGGAATTTTTGAGAGAGAAACATAAAAACAGGTGAAACCAACAAAATAGGTTATAGTTCTTAAAAATGCAATTTTTGGATAAAATGATCCTACATTTAAAGACCTACCTGTAAAAAATAAGAAGCAAATTATCAGAAAAGATCCTAAACTTGCTCTAACAAACAAAATCAGAGTCAACGAAACCTGATTAATTATTAATTTTATTAGAGAATCTTGAATAGCAAATAAACTTGTCCCTAAAATTACAAGTATTATTCCTTTTATCTCAACACTCATTAGTTGAAAGCCAGAAAGAAAGAATAATAAAAAAATAAAAGTTTTTTTTCATTTAAAACAAAACCTACTTAGTCTCTTCTTCATTCTTAGTTGATTCTAGTCTAGGCCATTTTTTAAATTTGTGAAGATGATTATGTTAGGAACAGATAACCAAACATGTAGGATATGCATGATATGTAGTGATAGTAAGCTAACTATTTCCACCCAAAATGTGTGAGCAGTAGTACTTGCTAACAATAGGCTGTGGTTTTTGGGGTGCCCTCAAGAATATGTCTTAGGGGTGGGTTTATGATTGTTATGTTCAATATAAAAAATTGAAAAAGCTACCTCTGCCATTTAACAAAATTAAAGATGAATACGAATGGATTATTTCTTGTTAGTCATAAAAATCTAAAAGGTTTATTGATCTACTTGCAGTTCTTTTTAGATTAATTTTTTGAAAAAAAGATTTATTTCCTGACATTAATTTAGCTATTAACTCTTGCCCCTTGATATAGGCTTTTTCATCTTTATACTCAAAAATTTGTGCCACTTCGAATCCACCATTTTTATTCCAAACTCTGTTAAATCTCCATCTAAGTAAACCTACTAGCTTTAACTGCTTATAAAAATTTGCACCTTCCTTTTCAAACATATTTATATATAAATCCATTTCAGCTTCAGTTGAAAAATCTACTTTTACGTAGCTAATTAATTTTGCACTAATAATTTCTACCATATGTTTTTAACCATACTTATTTGATTTATTAAAACTTATTTTAAATAATTAAAATATTATATCAATATTGATATTTTACATTTTAGATAATTATTAAATGTTGGTGTTGCAGTGACTTGCTTGGCTTAAGGCTTGCTCAGCGCTAAGTCTAGAAAATCAATGATCCCCCCTGCAACGTTTAGATCAATATAGCAATCTTTAGTGATTGGCAAGAATATTAAATCTTCAAAAAAAGATAATCGCAAAGATACCCAAAATATGTGAGCAGTAGTACTTGCTAATATAGGCTATGGTTTTTTGGGGTGCTCTTAAGGATATGTCTTAGGGGTGGGTGTTAGGTTTGTTATGTTCAACACCCTTTATAGTTCTTCTTCACACACTCTTCGGTTAGTCTTTGTGCTTCTTGGATTTGGGAAGGGGTCATCTCCTTATTAAAGGCTTCTAACAAACCTTTAGAATTATCAAATCCATTTGATGAGGCTATGCTTGCCCACATGTGTGCATAAACTTTATCAATTTTAACACCTTGCCCATTATAGTACATATAAGCAATATTATGCTGGCCTTGTAGGCTTCCTTGTTCAGCAGCTAAAGTAAACCACTTTATTGCTGTCTGAAAATCTTGAGGAACACCTTGTCCATTGTAATAAAGAAAACCAATATTGATTTGTGATGTTATATCGCCTTGAGTAGCTGCTAAATTAAACCAATTGGCAGCAGACTTATAATCCTGAGGAATAACTTCTCCATCTCTATATATTATACCTAAATTTTTCTGCGCTTCTACTTTTCCTTGATCAGCAGCTAGTTCAAACCATTTGATTGCTTTCTGATAATCTTGAGGTACACCTTGTCCATTATAATGCAATAGTGCTAATTGAAGCTGGGCTTCTGTATCACCCTGTTCGGCAGCTAGCTTATACCATTTTGCTGCAGCCTTATAATCTTGAGGAACAATATCACCATTTTTATAAAATAAACCAAGGTTGTACTGTGCCTCTATATCTCCTTGATTAGCAGCTAGAGTCATCCATTTCACTACTTCCTGGTAATCTTGGGGTACACCTTTTCCTTCATAATACAAAATTGCTAAATGACGCTGGGCTTCTGGATACCCCTTTTCAGCTACCAATGTATACCATTTTGCTGATTCTTGATAATCTTGAGGTACACCTTGTCCTTCATCGTACATAATACCTAGATTATATTGGGCGTCTGTATCACCTCCTTCAGCAAGAGGCTTCCATTCCTTCAATGCAGTAGCATAATCACCTTTATTATAGGCTTCCATACCCTTTTGAAAATCAGCACTCCAACCCATACCTAAGTTTCCTAGAGCAAGGCTTACAATAAGGCACAGAGTTGTAACTAATTTTTTCATATTAATTATCTTACATGAATTTTTTTATCTGAAAAGATTATAAATGCTTACCTCCCCACCCAAATGTATGAGCAGTAGCACTAGCTAATAATAGGCTATGGTTTTTGGGGTACCCTTCCCTTTGTCCGTCATAATCAGACTTTCTTTGTTAAATAAAGAAAAAGTACCCTGAGAATATATCTCTAGCAATGTTTTATTGGGGGACTAAATGGGGGACTTAAATATGTCAATCGACCTAAGTAATTGTATTTATTGAATTAATTACTTATATATGGCGGAGGAGGTGTCCGTCATTATATTATCTATTTATGTTTATTAAAATCCAATTAAACCTTTATATATATGGTTAATTCTGCTATATTTTATTCATTAGTGTTTATTAATATCTAATACAATCCATGCTTTATTGGGGGATGGATTGGGGGATAGACTGGAGGATATAATTAAAAAACTTACCGCTCGATTTGTAGAAACTATTAATGAACCAGGAAAATATTATGATGGTAATGGATTATTCCTCAGAGTATATCCCGCTGGATCAAGAAACTGGGTGCAGAGAGTTACTTTCAAAGGCAAAAGAAAAGAATTAGGTTTAGGCAATGCTAATCTAATATCTTTAGCTGATATAAGGGAAACGGCTATTGATAATCTTAGATCGATTAAAAATGGAAATGATCCAACCTTAAAAAAGATTAATCTTGAGAAGTATCCAAACTTTGAAGAAGCTTCCCATACTGTTTATGAACAAAACTTACCCACTTGGAAGAATAAAAAACATGCTGCTCAGTTTATTTCAACGTTAAAAACTTATGTTTTTCCTCACTTTGGTCATATAAAGGTCAATGAAATAACCTCCTCTAACTTACTATCAGCTCTACAACCTATCTGGTTATCCAAGCCTGAGACAGCACGAAGAGTACGTCAAAGAATAGG
>CACFXF010000053.1 GCA_902570265.1 uncultured Alphaproteobacteria bacterium
AAGGAGCTAGTCTAATTACATTTGGGGCCTTGGATACATTGAATAAAAGGCATGAATTTGGAACAATGGTTGATACAATTCTATATAACAGTTTGGATAGTTATTACTCTGCTAGGTCAACATATCTACAAACAAGAATTAATGAACCACCAGAGCCTATGGAAGATAATTTAGATTTATTTGATCCATATGAAGATTTCTAGATATAAAAGTAACAAAAAAATTAATATATTTAATTATCTATACCACCACTGAATACTCTACTTTCTCTTATATCTACTTCTTCAAGTGTACTGAGTATTTCTGCATTAACAGGTCCATTATTTTCTTTAAATAATCTGTTAGCCTGCCTCAATCTTGCTCTATCTAGGGCATTTCTAATTGATCTAGCATTAGCAAAATGGGGCTGTTCTTTTCTCAAATTAATGTATTCGATAAAAGCATTTTTAGCAGATTTTGTTAAATAGTAATTTAGTTTATCTAACATTGAAGACCCAATATCAAGAAGTTCTGGAGTTGAATAATCTGGAAATTCAATATGGTGTGCTATTCTTGACCGGAAACCTGGATTACTTTCAAAAAATGTATTCATTCTACTTTTATAACCAGCAAGAACTACTACCAAATCATCTCGGTTATTTTCCATTACCTGGAGTAAAATTTCAATTGCTTCCTGTCCATAATCTCTTTCATTTTCAGGTCTGTATAGATAATACGCTTCATCAATAAAAAGAACTCCCCCCATTGCTTTCTTTAATACTTCTTTAGTTTTAGGAGCAGTATGACCAATATATTGACCAACCAAATCATCTCTTGTAACTGTAACTAAATGACCTTTTCTGACATAGCCTAGTTTATGTAATAACTCAGCCATTCTAAGTGCAACAGTAGTTTTACCGGTCCCCGGATTTCCTGAAAAACTCATATGTAAAGTAGGAGTTTCATGAGCAAGACCTAGTTTTTCTCTTGCTTTTTCAACTAATAGTAAAGCCGCAGTTTCCCTAATTCTAGTTTTTACAGGTTCCAAACCAATTAAACTTTTATCTAAGTCAATTAAAACTTGCTCCACGCCAGTTTCTACTAATTCGGCGTGGAGATCAATTTTACCTAAATGCTTATTCTTATCTTCAGATATATTGTTATTTGTCAATTTTCTAAACCTTAAAATATATAATTTAAATTATAGACTAATATCGCTTGCCTTCAGGTTTATCTGTAGCATAAGATTTTATAGAATATCGCATAGATCTACCTTTCACTTCTTCTCTAGAAACATGAAATCCTGGTTCATCTTTTGGTCTATTTACTATGAAAGAAAGTTTAATACTCTCCCAGCCATGTGTAGAATCAAATGCAATTACTCTGATGTAATAATCTCCAAATTGTTTTCTACATTCATTTACTTCAAAAACAGCAGCAGCGGCATCAGGATTATCAAACATTGGATGCCCCCACATTTCCCAATATGTATTTCTTGGGTGTGGATCATCAGTATATTCGACACTTACAGCCCATCCATTATCTATACAATATTGAACTTGAGTATGAATTTCAGCATCTGTTAAATCAGGCAAAAAAGAAAATGCTCCTTGTCTTATTTTCATAATATATCTCCTTAAGATGTAGTTGGGGTTACGACAAAATCAGGAGCATCAGTTGATTCATAATTAAATGTAACTCCTTTCCAAACGTCTAAAGCTTGTTTTAATGGTGTACAATTTTTTGCAGCTCTGGCAAGAATTTCAGGGCCATTCTGCATATAGTCATCTCCAGCATTTCTTGCAAAAATCATAGCTTCAAGAGCTACTCTGTTTGCTTCAGCACCAGCTTGAATACCTTGTGGGTGACCAATTGTTCCACCACCAAATTGTAATACAACGTCTTCACCAAGATAATGTACCAATTGATGCATTTGCCCTGCGTGAATACCACCTGAAGCAACTGGCATCATTTTATTTAATGAAGCCCAATGTTGATCAAAGAAAATCCCAGTTTCTAGGGATTGAGGGTTATATTCTTCTCTCATTACATCATAGAAACCTTTAGTAGTTGCTGGATCACCTTCAAGCTTACCTACAACAGTACCAGCATGAATATGATCTACTCCAGCCAGTCGCATCCACTTGGCTATAACTCTAAATGAAACGCCGTGGTTTCTTTGTCTAGTATATGTTGAATGTCCAGCTCTATGTAAATGCAATATCATGTCGTTATCTCTTGCCCAATTGGCCATTGATTGAATTGCAGTATAACCAATTACGAGATCAATCATAATTATAACAGAACCTAAATCTTTCGCGAATTCTGCCCTTTTATACATTTCCTCCATTGTACCAGCAGTTACATTTAAATATGTTCCTTTAACTTCACCAGTAGCTGCAGAAGCTCTATTTACAGCTTCCATACAATATAGAAATCTATCACGCCAGTGCATAAAAGGTTGAGAATTAATATTTTCATCGTCTTTTGTAAAATCTAATCCACCTTTAAGGGCTTCATAAACAACTCGACCATAATTTCTTCCTGATAAACCTAGTTTTGGTTTAACTGTTGCACCAAGAAGAGGTCGGCCAAAACAATTGAGTCTCTCTCTTTCTACAACTATACCAGTTGCAGGACCATTGAATGTTTTTATATAGGCTATTGGTAATCTCATATCTTCTAATCTCAAGGCTTTTAATGGCTTAAAACCGAACACGTTTCCTATAATAGAGGCTGTTAAGTTTGCAATTGAGCCAGGCTCAAAAAGATCAAGATCATAAGCTATATAAGCAAAATATTGACCAGGTGAGTTTGGTACTGGATCTACTCTATATGCTTTTGCTCTATATTTGTCACAAGCTGTTAATCTATCTGTCCAAACTACGGTCCAAGTAGCAGTAGAACTTTCTCCAGCTACAGCAGCTGCTGCTTCAATTGGGTCAACACCGTCCTGTGGGGTAATTCTAAAAAGAGATATAATATCAGTATCTTTTGGTTCATAGTCAGGTTCCCAGTAACCCATTTTTTTATATTCAAGAACCCCCGCTGAATATCTTGCTTTCGCAGTTAGCTTTTCAGATCCATCTGGCATTATTTTTCTCCTATAGTTATTAAGTTAATTAATTTAAAGTTTTAGGGTTTAATTCCCCTGTACTATACTGTCTAGCCATTTCCTCCATTGGCTGTACAATAATTTTGGAAGCATTCCCACTAGTTCCAAAACGTTCAAAACGATCTCTACATAAATCTTCCATTTCTTTCATAGCAGGTATTAAAAATTTTCTAGGGTCGAACTCATTTGGAGTCTCTGTAGCTATCTTTCTAAACTGTCCTGTCATTGCCATTCTACAATCAGTATCAATATTCACCTTACGTACCCCAGATCTTATACCTCTTTCGATTTCCTCTACAGGAACCCCATAAGTTTGTGGCATTTCACCTCCATTTTGATTGATCAAGTCCTGTAAATATTGAGGAACTGATGAAGAGCCATGCATAACTAGATGAGTATCTGGTATTTTTGAATGTATCTTTTCTATAACACTCATTGCTAAAATGTCACCATCTGGCTTTCTACTAAATTTGTAAGCCCCATGGCTTGTACCACAGGCAATAGCCAAAGCATCAACTCTTGTTTTTGATACAAAATCAGCTGCCTGATCAGGATCAGTTAATAGTTGATCATGATCAAGTTTGCCTTCTGCACCTGATCCATCCTCTTCTCCAGCCTCGCCTGTTTCTAAACTTCCTAAAACTCCTAACTCCCCTTCAACGGAGGCTCCAACATGATGTGCTGATTCAGTTACTTTGGAAGTTATTTCTACATTATATTCATAAGTAGAAGGAGTTTTCATATCTGCTAATAAAGAACCATCCATCATAACTGAAGTAAAACCATGTTTTATAGCAGAAAAACAAGTTGCTTCGTTATTTCCATGATCTTGATGCATGCATATAGGTATTGATGGATACATTTCAGCGAGAGCTTTTACCATATGATTTAACATTATATCCCCTGCATAAGTTCTAGCACCTCTGCTAGCCTGTATAATTACCGGAGCGTCTACTGATTGAGCAGCTTTTAAAATTGATAAACCTTGTTCCATGTTGTTAATGTTAAATGCAGGTACAGCATAAGAATTTTCAGCAGCATGATCCAAAAGTTGACGCAAAGTTATTAAAGCCATAAAGTTCTCCTAAATTAGTCATGAATTTAAAAAATATTAACCTGATTTTTTTGATCTATCTTTTAATCTTTTTATAAGAGGTGTCAGTATAAGTTGCATAGCAAGATCTAATTTTCCACCAGGTATTACGATAGAATTAGCTCTACTCATCCAACTATCATGTATCATTGAAACAAGATAAGGAAAATCAATACCATGAGGATCTCTAAATCTTATAACAACAATACTTTCATCAGCAGTAGGAATCCATCTTGCAATAAATGGGTTAGAAGTATCTACTACAGGCACTCTTTGAAAATTTATATCTGTCTCAGTAAATTGTGGGCAAATGCAATGTACATAGTCATGCATTCTTCTTAAAATTGTATCAGTCACTGCTTCAGTAGTATAACCTCTTGAATCAGTATCTCTATGAATTTTTTGTATCCATTCTAAATTCACTACAGGAACAACCCCAATTTTTAAGTCTGCATATTGAGGAATATTTATATTTTCATATTTAGCTGCACCATGTAATCCCTCATAAAATAAAAGATCAGTGTCATTAGGTAAATCGCGCCATTCCGTAAATTCTCCAGAGGGGACATCATATAATTCGCTCTCATGTTGATTATGGACATAAGTACGTGTTTTTGCCGTTCCAGTTTCACCATAATTTTTAAAAGTATTTTGTAAATCTTCCAGCAAATTAGCATCATAGGAGAAATGAGAAAATGTTTGATCACCAAGTGAATATCTTCGTTCTAACTCTTTTTTCATTTCTACTCTATTAAACTTATGAAATGCATCACCTTCTATCATTGCAGCCGAAACTATTTCTCTCAAAAAGATTTTTTCAAAGGTATCTTTTACTGTTGAAGTACCTGCTCCTGAAGAACCAACTACAGATATTATAGGATGTTTAGTACTCATTAATTATTCCTCTTATCAACTGCTAAACAAACCACGTTTGCCAAATAAAGGTGAAACTTCTGCCTCAGGTAAATCATTATATGCTTGCAATCTTGCAATTTCGTTTCTTGAACCAAAAGCAAACGGAGTTCGTTCGTGAAGTTCACTAACTTCTAAATCAAGTATTCTATTAAAACTATCAGTAGCAGCGCCTCCTGCTTGCTCTATGAGAAAAGCAATAGGTGCGCACTCATATACCATCCTTAGTCTACCTTTTTCATATCCTTTTCTAGAGTCGGCGGGATAAATAAAAATGCCCCCTCTTGATAAAATTCTATGTGTTTCTGCAACAAGAGAAGCAACCCACCTCATGTTAAAGTCTATTCCCCTAGGTCCAGATTTACCTGCTATGCTATCATCAATATAATTTTTCATTCTTTTATCCCAATGCCTTGCATTGGAAGCATTTACTGCATACTCCCTAGTATCAGCAGGTATAATAGTTTCTAACTTGGAATCAATAAAAATATTTTTTTCCCTATCAAGAATAAAGGTTTTTACACCATCACCAAAGGTTACTACAAACATAGTTTGTGGACCAAAAATAACATAACCAGCGGCAATTTGTTGAGAACCAGGTGCTAGGAATATATTATTTACTTCATTATTTATCAGATGACTTTCAGACAAACTTCGAATAGAAAAAATAGAACCTATGGAAACGTTAGTATCAATATTGGAGGACCCATCCAACGGGTCTATTGCTAATGCAAGCCTTCCATCACCACCAAGGTCAATCACTTCATCTTGCTCCTCCGAAGCATAAAATCTTATTTTAGAATTTTTAACCTCCGCTAAATAAGCATCATCGGCAT
>CACFXF010000054.1 GCA_902570265.1 uncultured Alphaproteobacteria bacterium
CTATTATAGTGACAATTTATCTTCTTTTTGATATCTAACAATTAAGTTATAGATATATCTTATAGGAAATTGTATTATGACCGATATACCAAAAATATCAGAAAAAGCAGATTCACCATTAGCTTTTTCATTACCATTATTATTTTGCCCTTTGTTAGTACTTGGGTGGATTTATGGTGGAATCATGCTCATTTTTGCACCCATATTTGGATATGTTATTATTTCAGTAATTGATCTTTTTATTGGTGAAAATAGAAAAGATAAGATTTTAAATAGCGAAAATATCAATAATTATAAAATTATTTTATACGCATGGCCATTTATTCAATTTTTTTTACTATTTGGCTCAATTATTGTTATTTGTTTTTTTGATCATTTGTCTGTATTTGAAGCTATTATTTTAATGTTAGTTCAAGGAATGATTTCTGGTGCAGTTGGTATTACGTTTGCACATGAATTAATGCATCAAAAAACCAAATTTGAGAGATTTCTTTCTGATTTATTGATGGGAATGGCTTTTTATGGTCATTTTAGAACTGAGCACGTACATGTGCATCATAGATTTGTAGGTACAAAGAAAGACGCTGTCACAGCTCGTTATAATGAAAGTTTTTACACTTTTTTTCTTAGAGTTATTCCTGAATGCTTGAAATCGGCATGGAAAGTTGAAACATCAAGACTTTTAGGAAAAAATAAAAGTATTTTTGATTTCTCAAATCCTTTTTATGTATATCTAACTTTAGCATTGTTTTTTCTCTTATTATCTTTTTTTATTGGTGGGTTTTGGGGTATCTGTTTATTCTTGATACAAGCTTTAGTAGCTGTTTTACATTTAGAAGTTGTTAATTATATTGAACACTATGGTTTAAGTAGGCAAAAAATTGATGATGAAAAGTATGAACCTACAAAACCTTTTCATAGCTGGAATGCTAATCACGCAGCAAGTAATCTTCTGCTAATAAATTTGCAAAAACATTCAGATCATCATGCAAGACCTAATAAAACTTATCCATTACTTAGCGCTTATGATCAAAATTCTGCTCCTCAATTACCTTTTGGGTATCCTATTATGGTGGTCTTAAGTCTTATTCCTGCTTTATGGAGAAAAGTTATGAACCCTAAAGTTTTGGAATGGAGAGAACAATTTTATCCTCAGATCAAAATGTGGGATGAATTAAACTAAGTTCAATTCTTCTTTAAAATGTATAATATCATTTAATCGATCGTCACCCCAAAACAAATTTTCATTAACTGAAAAAGAAGGAACACCAAATATACCAAATTCATATGCTATTTGAGTATTATTTTTGTATTCATTTAATAACTTTTGGCTTGAGGATTTTTCTTTAAATGATTGAAAATCAACACTATTTTTTGCACAAGTTAATTTTATATTTTCATCAGATCCTGCAGGGATTCCTTCTAAAAACCAATAACGGTAAGTATTTTCTAAATAATTTACAAACCAGCCTTCTTCTAAGGCGGCAAGTGCATATAAATTTGCTTCATCGAAATATTTTAAAGGATATGGCGCGGGAATTTTCGGTATTGGAATTTGATAGATTTTAGCTCTTCGTTGTATATCTTTCCACATATAGCCTACTTTGGAAGATTTAGAAGGTGGAAAAGGAACATTGTCCATTTTTTTCATTATCCATCTTATATTAATTATTTTAAACCTTATATCAATTTTATTAACTGCTTTAAACTTACTAAGACGGAGAGCAGTTAGATAAGTATAAGTACTCCCTATAGAAACCCAAAATGTTAGACTATTTTTCATTATTTCAGCTTAACTATTTCACATATACTAAGAAAGTATTTTTTTCATTAATATTATTAATTCTTATATTGGTTTCTCCAAAACTGGTTAATAGTGAAATATATCTTAAAAGAATTGGGAGTGATTTAGAATATCCTTGGGGTATGGATTTCATAGACGAAAATACTATCCTTGTTACTCAAAAAACTGGAAAAATTATAAAAATTAACTTAAAAAATGAAATTTTTGAAGAGATTAATGGTTTACCTACTATTTTTTTTAAAGGACAAGGAGGCCTTTTAGATATAACTGTAAAAAAAAATAAATCGAGTAATAAATTCATTTATTTCTGTAATATAGTTGAGAAGAATGGAAAATTAGGAACAGTCATTCATAGAGGTGAATTAGTTTTAAATAAAAGTAAAATTAAAAATTTAATGTTGATTTTTGAGTCTAATCATTATTCAAAAAGTAGTAAACATTTTGGCTGTCGATTAGTACTTAAAAAGGATATGCTATATGCATCTTTAGGTGATAGAGGAAAAAGAGATACTGCTCAAAACATAAATGACGATTCAGGATCAATAATTGAAATTGACTTAAATAACTCAAATTCATATAAAATTTACTCATTAGGACATAGGAATCCTCAGGGATTAACTATAAATCCGTTTAATAATCAAATATGGAGCCATGAACATGGTCCTCGTGGAGGAGATGAAATAAACATAATAAAAAAAGACAAGAATTATGGGTGGCCAATTATAACGTCTGGAGAAGAGTATTTTGGCGGTAAAATAGGAGAAGGCTCTTATTCTCCAGAATATGAAAGCCCTTTGTGGACATGGATACCATCTATAGCCCCCTCAGGTATGGCATTTTACGATAGAAATATGTTTGAGAATTTTAAGGGTCATTTACTTATTGGATCATTAAAATTCAAATCACTTTATTTAGTAAAAATAAAAGATAATTTACCAATCAATGAAGAAATTATTTTTCAAAATAAAATTGGAAGAATAAGAGATGTAGAAGTTGGAATGGATGGAAGTATTTATCTCTTAACTGATGAGAAAAATGGTGGCCTGTTCAGGCTTTATAAAAAAGAACTAAAATAGGAAAGATTTTGGTCACTAAATTAAGGGTAAAATTCTTAAATAAAAATACTCCTCCTCATATATTTACATTAATTGCACTGTCTGGTCTTGGAGCATTAAGTTTAAGTATTTTTTTATCTAGCATATTAGAAATGTCCATCTTTTTTAATAAAAGTTATGCTCTTATGCAACTTTCAATATCTTTATATTTAATAACTACTGCATTTTTTCAAATAATAGCTGGTCCTTTGTCAGACAAATTTGGAAGAAGAAGAATAACGTTATTTTCAACATTTATATTTATTTTAGCCTCGCTTGGTTGTTTTTTTTCAACACAATTTGAATTTTTTATTTTTTTTAGAATAATGCAAGCCTCTATAGCTGCAGGATTTTTAATGAGTAGGGTAATTATTCGAGATATTACATCCGAAAATGAAGCAGCCTCAGTGATTGGATATGTAACTATGGGTATGTCCATAATACCTTTATTTGCACCTGGAATAGGTGGTTTAATACAAATGCTACTAGGATGGCCAAGTATTTTTCTTATAATGTCAATACTTGGGTTATTATTATTCCTATTAGTATACAAAGATTTAGGTGAAACAAAGATTATCAAAATCAATAAAAATAAAAAATCTTCAGTATCGTATATTTATTTGTTTAAAGAAGTAAAATTTTGGGGATATTCGTTAACTCTTGCATTTTCGGCAGGAACTTTTTTTTCTTTTTTAGGGGGTGCGCCTTATATTGCTACAAAAGTATATGATTTAAATAGTGTAGTATCTGGATTAGTTATGGGATTTCCTGCTGCAGGTTATTTTTTTGGAAATTATTTATCAGGAAGATATTCAAAACTTTATGGAAAAGACTTTATGGCGTTAAGGGGTATTTTGCTTGTAATATTTGGTATGTTTATATGTCTTTTGATTACTGTATTTTATGGAGATACACCTTACTTCTTCTTTGGTTTATGTAGTTTTGTTGGACTTGGTAATGGTTTAATTATTCCAAATGCGAGTGTTGGAATTCTTTCAGTCAATGAAAATTTATCTGGAACAGCTGGTGGTATTGGAAATGCCATTATGATTGGAACAGGTGCTATATTAGCATCATTAACAAGTTATCTTTTGGAAAATCAAACTAGTTCTTCTTATCTAATAATAATAATGCTTTTATCTGGAATTCTTAGTTATACTTCCTTTTACATTTTAGTTTTAAGAAATAAATAAGAATTAAGTTTAATCTACTAGAACCTATCAAATAGATGCATTACTGGATTTCCAAGAACTTCATAATTTGGAATTATTCCAAGTCCTGGTTTATTTGAACAATACATATAACCAGATTCTATAGTGGGAGCACCACTTGCTGTTTCAATATTGGTATACTCATGAAAAGCAGAAGATTGAAAATGTAGATCTGTTGAAGTAGTATGAGCTAAATGTGCAATTGCCGCATCCGTGATTTGACTCCCCCAAGAATCTTCAATTGTAAGAGATATTCCTAATGAACTGCAAATATCTTTAAATAATTTAGATTTTGATAATCCACCCAACCGACTTATTTTCAAATTTATTATATCAACAGAATTTTCACTCCAAGCTCTTAATGCAGACTGAATGCTATCCATACATTCGTCTAATATAAAAGGTAAATTAGTTTTCTTTCTTACAACTTTACATTCTTCATATGTCAAACAAGGCTGTTCAATATAAATGTCTAAATTTGATACAGCATTGACTACTCTGATTGCATCATGTTGTTTCCAACCACAATTTGCATCAGCACCTAATATATTGCCAGGCTTTAAATCTTTTGCTACTAGATTAATTCTCCTAATATCTACAGAAGGCTCTGCACCAACTTTCATTTGAAATTGACTGTAACCCTTTTCTTGGTATTCATTAACTTTTTCCTGCATAATTTCAGGAATATCCCTGGAAATTACTTTAAATAATTTAATCTTCTTTTGTAATAAACCACCTAATAGATTAAATACTGGTACATTAAGTTTTTTTCCTAAAATATCCCAACAAGCAATATCAATTGCTGACTTAACATAAGGATGACCTTTTAAATTACTGTCCATACAAAAATTAATTTCATTTATATTTGAAGGATCTTTTCCGATAAGGATCTTTGATAATTTTTGGATACCAATACGAGCACCTTCTGAATAAGATGGTAAATAAGAGGGACCTAGGGGACATATTTCCCCAAAACCAGATATACCTTCATCAGTAATAATTTCTAATATTGTACTATCAAAAGATCTAAATGACTGGTTTGACCAGGAATAATGACCTTCTTTCATAGGTATATTTACCTTAAATATTTTGAATTCTCTAATCTTCACAACTTAAACTCGATTAATTAATATTTAATATTACATCTAAAAATTAAAAATTAAAATTTTTTTATAGAATATATTATCCATATACCTTATTTTCAAAAATTGGTTCTAAAAGGATAAGTGAATGAGAATAGGTGATATATTTTTAATTTTTTTGATGATTTTATTTCCTATTCATTTATCCAGCAATGAAATAATAAGTTTAAAAAGTTTAGAGAACATTGACGGAATTTTTACTATTAAAAAAACCAAAATTCCATTTACTGGTAATGTTAAAGAGTTTTATCAAAACAAAAAAATTAAATTTATTGGAAGTTTAATAAAAGGAGAGAAAGCTGGTGAATGGAAACATTTTGAAGAAAATGGAGTAATATGGTTATTAGAAAATTATAAAAGTGGAAAGAAATTTGGTCCCTATATTAGATATCATATTAACGGTTTACCATGGAAGAAAGGTCTTTATGAAAATGATAAAAAAAACTGGTTTGTGGATATTTTTCTCAATTGATGGAAATAAATTAGAAGCAGGAAATTTTCTTAATGATAATAAAAATGGTAGTTGGGAAAAATATCATGATAATGGTAAATTATGGGAAAAAATAAATTATAAAAAAAATATAAGACATGGATTTGCATACTTTTATTACAATGATGGGACTTTAGGAAATGTAGAAAATTGGAAAAATGGTATC
>CACFXF010000055.1 GCA_902570265.1 uncultured Alphaproteobacteria bacterium
AAAATAATTTTTAGTTTTATAATTGAACTTTAATATATTTCTAATTAACTTTAACATTATAAATAAACAAGCAAAATATTGTGACGTACTTTATATTAGTTTTTGATCAACAGATTTAATTATTAAAATTAGAAATTTAAATTTATTATGAATTATTTGCTACTTTCTGTTCTTGGTGTAACAATGTTTTCTAACCAGCAACATCAAATTTTTGGTGAGATGATTGATATGGATACAGGTGAAGTAATACTAATTTTACCAGAAAAATCAGAAGATAATAAAAAATTTATAAACTCTTTAAATGTATGGGGGAAAGATAATGTGAGCACTATTACCTTTGAAGAGTTCAAGAATTTAAGTTCTGGAAATAACGAAGTGACAAAATTGGGTAGTTCAATGAGTGGTATCGATTCACTATCATGTAGTGCTGATGGTTCTTGTGATGGAAAAGTGACTTTGGAAAAAAGTACAACAAAAAATTACTGAATTAGAGCTTGAAAAAAATTACATTACTACCATCTATATAGTGTAGGTGCTATAATAGGCCTACATAAACCTAAACGCTTGATTGCTATATGGATCAAGCATAATCTTGCTTTTAAAGGAGAATAATTATGAATTTTCTTACCAATCCAATTACGAGATCTTTTGTAGGCTTTGATAATCTTTTTGATGAATTTGAAAGATTATCCAGTTATAAAGAACAGTCATATCCAGCATATAATATCGAGAAATTAAGTGATAGTGATTATAAAATAACTTTAGCGCTTGCTGGATTTGCAGAGAACGATATTAATGCTGAAGTTAAAGACGGTATTTTATCAATAAAAGCAGCAAAGGATAATATTAATCAAAACGCATCTTACATCCATAGAGGTATAGCTGAACGATCTTTTTCTAGACAGTTTAGATTAGCTGATAATATAGAGGTAACTAATGCTGAATTAATAAACGGCATGTTAATTATATCACTTCATAGAAATATACCTGAAGCGGAGTTACCAAAACAAATAGAAATTAAAACCCCATCAAAAAAAATATTGTCCAAGAAAGCAGCTTGAATAAAATATTTATTTAATTGTTTTTTTTACAAATATTTCAGGAAATAAATTAAAAAATAATAGAGGGTTTGAAACCCTCTATTATTCCAAATAAATTATAATAATTTTATATTAGTTACTTGAGTTTAATATTTTTTGAGCAAAACTTTCAACTCTGTTCCAATCCGTAAATTCATAAGTTTTTTTTAAATCTATTGGACCTTTGGTAATATACATTATTAAACGAATAATTTGCTTATCCCAAAAATTAAGAGATGGATAATCAAGACGACCAGCAAATACATCTACAATGTCTGGCTTCCAAGTTATAGATTTTAAAAATTTTATCAAATAAGGGTTTGTTTCAGGTTGATTTTTATTTTCTTTTCTAGCAACAACATTAACAGTAAAAAAAGCATTTTTTTTATTCTCTAATATCATTAAATTATTTTCAATAAATTCTTTTACTTTTGGATTATGTTTTCCATATCGAATACTTGCTCCAATAATTATCACGTCATTATTTTTTAAATCATCTTTTGTGCAATTAATTAGAGGGGTTACCGAAATATTTGAATTTGTTTTTAAACAATTTGCTATTCTTTTACTTATTGTCAAAGTATGACCATCCGTAGTTGAATATAGTATTAAGATATTATTCATTTGTTTGATCTTTTAAAAATAATTGTATTTAAATCATTATAAAACAAAGATGGCAAAATAGGTTAAATAACCTACTGATTTTTCTGTAAGGCTCTGACTCTTGAAGATAAAATTCGAATTAAACCTCTTATAAATGGATCAGAACTCTCAATTTTCTTTTCAAACTGATCCTTTGAAATTGACATTAACTTAGTAGGTGACATACATCTTGCAGTTGCCATTCTTAATTTACCTTCAATTACACCCATTTCTCCAAAAATTTCATTTTCTTGTATCTTATGATTAGGTTGCTGTGTTTCATTTGTAGGGAGAAAAATACCTACTTCTCCTTCTAATAATAAAAAGACTTTATCTGATTTTTCTCCAGCCTTAAATATAAATTGGCCAGTATTCAAATCAATCTTATCCATACTTTTCCCTTTTACTATAAATTAAATCAGTTTGATTGTTTTATTTTCTTTTGCAAAAAAAACCCCTTTGGGCAATACACTATTGGACATGATATCTAGTTCTTTATCATCTCTTCCTGGAGCATGGTGAGAAATTAATAATTTCTTAGCTTTAGATTTATGATAGAACACAACTCCTTGTTCTATTGAACTATGACCCCAACCTAATTTATTCTTTATTTCTTTTTTTGTGTACATTCCATCCCATATAACAACATCACTATTCAATGCAGCCTTTAATAATCCATTATCAATATTTTTTTCTAACCCAAACTCATGATCTAACGCGTAAACTATTGACTTATTGAAAGCAGAAACTTTATAGCCAGAAGCTCCTCCTGGATGACATAATGGAAAAGTTTCAATTTTAAAGAAATCAATAGCCGCTGCCTTAAATGTATCAAAATTCATTATATTAAAATTTATATTATCATCTAATATGTCTAAAGGAAAAACAGGGGGTGAAAAACAGTTTTTTAGTACTTTTAATATTTCTTTTCTATTTAAAAGAGCTGAGCTAATATGAAATTGAATATCTTTATCATAAACTGCAGAATTAAAAGGAAAACCTTGAGTATGATCATGATGAAAATGAGAAAAAACTATGAATGTAGGTATATTTTTTTTGATTTCTACATTTTTAAAACCAGATCCTAAATCAATTATTAACTGAAAAGTATCACAACTTATTTCCATACATGTGGTATGCCCACCATATTTCAGGACCTCTCTTGAAGGTACTGGAATTGAGCCTCTTACTCCATGCAATTTCAAATCCATTGAAGCTCCTTCATTTGATAATTATTAAACCAAAACTTTTATAATTCGATTTATTAATATATCAACTTAGACATATAAAAAAGTCAAATTAAACAGAAAAAAAATTAATAACTCAAAATTATATAATAAAAAATGGAAATGAAAAAAAAACATAAATACTTTTATTTAAAATGGCTAATTAAAATTATTTTATCAATTTTCCTTATTTTTATTATTATTTTAATTCTAATGAAATGGATAAATCCAACAACTACAACTGTTATTTTAGCCGAACAGCTTTCTTTAGATAGAAAAATTTTTCAAGAATGGAGAACTATGGATAAAATCGGTGAAAACGTAATTTTGTCTGTCCTCGCCGCAGAAGACTCGAATTTTTGTAATCACTATGGAGTCGATTTTGCCGAAATTTATAAGGCTAAAGAAAAAGGATTTTCTCGTGGAGCTTCTACAATAAGCCAACAGGTTTCAAAAAATCTATTCTTATGGAGAAATAGGTCTTGGTTTAGGAAAGGGTTAGAGCTAATTATTACAATGATGATTGAAACATTTTGGTCAAAAAAAAGGATATTAGAGGTATATTTAAATATTGCAGAAACTGGAAATGGATACTTTGGTATTCAAGCTATTTCAAATGTCAGATTTAAAAAGAATTCTAATCAATTAACATTAATAGAGGCTTCTTACATCGCTGTCACTCTTCCAAATCCAAAAAAAAGAAATGCAACCAAGTTAACTTCAGAACTTAAACAAAGAGCGAAATCAATAAGAATTGGTGCAAATACACTAAGATTGGAAGGTAGAGCATCTTGTGTAATAGACTCCTAATTTCTTGCTATTTAAACAAAAAAGAAAGAAAATTATATTTCTAACAGAAAAGGATTAAAACAAAATTGAATAAAAAAGAGTATAAATATATTTCAAGTTGGATTGATAAAAATTCTAAAAAGCTATCAAATTGGAATCAAATTATATGGAATTTAGCAGAACCTGCATGGCGTGAGTATGAATCTTCAAAACTATATATAGAAATATTAAAAAAAAATAATTTTAAAGTAGAGGAGTGTTCAGCAGGAATGCCTACAGCTTTTTGTGCAGAATGGGAAAATGGCCCAGGCCCTACACTAGCAACATACGCAGAATATGATGCGGTACCAGGACAGTGTCAAGATGCTGTACCATTTA
Source organism: uncultured Alphaproteobacteria bacterium (assembly GCA_902570265.1). Classification (GTDB taxonomy): domain Bacteria; phylum Pseudomonadota; class Alphaproteobacteria; order Rhodobacterales; family Rhodobacteraceae; genus CACIIZ01. The sequence continues at coordinate 4,115 of CACFXF010000055.1, forward strand.
AAAAACCAAGAGCTGGTTTTTCTGAAAATGCTAGTGGGCATACTGACCCACATTCTGCTTTGGGTATAAGTGCACTTGGAGGGCTTTTAGCAACAAAGGCTGCTATGCAAAAGTTTAATCTATCAGGAAAGCTCTATTTTACAGGAGAACCAGCTGAAAAATTGAGAGGCTCAAAACCTATTCATGCGGCAAAGGGTTATTATGATAATATTGATGCTATGATAAGTTTTCATCCATGCTATATGCTACCATGGTGCAATACAGTAAGATGGGATATTCATTGTGGAGCTGCTTATGCTTTAATTTACAGATTTGAAATAAAAAACAAAGAAGGGTGGTCGGAAGGAGATATTACTAATTTAGCTCCTATTCCACAGTCACATGCAGAAGTAAGATTACCTAGCGCCGATGAAGCACTTATACAAATGTATACTAGTTCAAGATACTTAAGAGATACTATGTTACCCCACTCAAAAAGTTGGTCAATGAATGAAATTATACTAACTTCAGGTCAAGCAACTGCAGATAATTTGCCTTCAACCATTGCTGAACTGCAATACATGATAAGGGTGTCAACTTTAGATGAAGCCAACAAAGTTATAAGATTTCTTGATAGAAATGCTGAGGCTGCAGCAAAAATGACAAATTGTTTATATACAAAACATTGGGTATCTAAGTCACGCCCTGGAATTCCAAATCATGCAATTTCAAATCTCGTTTTTGAATCATTAAAACAGGTAGGTCCCCCCAAATGGGGGAAAGATGCAAAGAAATTTGCAAACGAAATTAGAAAAAACTTAGGACTAAAAAAAGTCAAGGAACCATTCTTAAAAGAAACTTCTGAAATTATTAATCCCAAAAAAGCTGATTTAATAATCAAAAACAATCTACCACCATCACAAAATAATTTTACATCAGATGACTATACAGAAATGTGCTGGCATACTCCAACTGCAAGGCTATACGTAGGCAGGCCAATGCTTGATTCATCCCAAAAAGAGCATTTCCCTAATTGGGTAATGAATGCACTTGGAGGAGTACCAGAAACTATTGATCCAATGATTTTTACTGCATCTAAAACAATCGCATTATCCTTTTTAAAAATGCTAAAAAATCCACTTATCTTAAAAAATGCAAAAAGAGAATTTAACATAAGAACAAAAGGTGGAATAAATGGAGAAAACTGGATACCACCACTTTGTGATTATAATCCACCAATTCATTATTCATGGCCAGATTACAAATCAACTCTCACTGGAAAAATGTGGTAATTTAAAAATTAAAAAAAATGAATATTAAATTTGAAAAATAAAATAAATTAATTATCCTAATCTAATGGCTCAAGTACAAAAGAACATAAATTGGAAACCCTACGAAGTAATTTACTCAGCTGGTGAAGAACCTAATGGAGTTTACCTTATAAAAGAAGGT
>CACFXF010000056.1 GCA_902570265.1 uncultured Alphaproteobacteria bacterium
AACACCTTCAAGGGTTACAGCCTGAACATAAGATCCATCTGATGATGTGAGAACCACATCACCACTCAGGTTGTTAGTTTTCGTAAGTAAAGAATTATTAATCTTTAAACCGTTTAAATCAAAGAAAGACAGCTTGTCTTCCGTCTGAATAAAGTCTGTAATAGTATCCAAGCCCGAATTTGGATAAAATATAAAGTTGTCTGATCCAGAACCACCGCTGAGACTATCATTACCGTCTCCACCAGCTAACTCATCATTGCCTGCGCCTCCATCTAGTGTATCGTTACCAACCCGTCCTTCAAGAATATCGTTATTCGAACCACCCTGAATATTTTCATTCCCGGTCCCTCCAATGATTCTATCATCACCATCTTGACCAAAATAAAAACTGTTAGATGAAGAGTTGCTTGCATTTAAATAATCATCACCTTTTCCAGCAAAAACCCAATGGTCAAATGAACCTGACATTGTAAAAGTATCATCGCCATCATCTAAATATACATCTGACCAATTATAAACATCCACCGTCACATCAGGTCCCGCACGATCTGGATTGACAGCAAGATTTTCAGGCAGCGTGAAATTGTCATTACCTGTCGTTCCTGCGAATGCAAAATGGGCATCTTCAATCTCAGATTCATCTGTAACTATTTTGAGAACATTAATAAATTCATAAGGATAGGTAGGATCTTTTTCTGGATCAGCAATCCAAGTTAAATATTCAATTGATTTATCACCATTTTCGGTGAACTGCATGATGTCTTCCTGCCCACTGGCACTGACCCTGATGACTGCAGTATCGGTAACGTATAATCTATAAGAGTCTGTCCCAGAAGCATCTAGTATTTCTAAAGTATCTGCAGTTCCATCATTATCAGTGATAATGTTCTGTCCAGAATTTCGGCTATCACTAAAGTAAGTGTCATTACCACTTCCGCCAGATAATTGATTTGATCCATCACCTCCATCGATAATATCATCACCTAAACCACCCTCAAGGATATCATCTCCTTCGCCACCTTTGATAATATCATCACCAGCGCCACCGTTTAATACATCATTTCCAGAACCACCAATTAAGATGTCATTGCCTACGGTTGTAGTAATAACATTATCATTCTCATCACCCGTAACGATAAAATGAAAAGCTCCCTCAACAATCACATTTTCAATATTTTTGATTATGTCACCCTTTAAACCGGGGAAATCAGGTGAAAATAATCCTTCATTTAATAAGTCTATATGTGGAACCCATGCATAGGCATACCCATTTTCTTCAAAGTTCCTCGTGTACGTGTCTACTCCAGAACCACCATCAACTATGCTTGTTCCTGAACCATCCGATAAAGTATCGTCACCCTCACCACCCTCAAGTAAGTCATCACCTTCACCACCTCTGATAACATCATCACCATCACTTCCAATAATGATATCATTACCAGTGGTTCCATTTATATATCTGACATTAGTGGCGGTTGTTTTTCCTTGGGTTGTTTCGAGTTCAAGGGTGCCAGAACTGAAATCTATAGTTGGATTAGTTAATTGATTGTCTGAGGCAATTGACTGAAAGAATTCTTCGAGAAAAATTTCACCATTAGGTGTACCATCTGTTCTTAGCGATCCATTATATCTATCATTCCCGCCCGAAGCATTAAACAATGAGTAATTAAATCCACTGGCATCAAAAAAGTCATTTTGTTTTGATCCCCAAAATTCTACAGCCTCTATATTTGAATAAGCATTAAGATCTAAAGTTGTACCATCTGGAAATAAGACTTGTTTGGCTTGTACCTTGTAACCCGCATGGATTTTATCCTCAGACGAGGAATTAACATAAATACCAAGACCATTCCAATTATCAGGAACATTATGAGCATCTATGACTAATCGCGTGCCATAGTCATAATCTTTTACTGAGACCACATCATCAAAAATTTTATCATTGTCTTCTAGAACAATTTGAATGTTGCTTTCGTTATCTAAGAAAAGTTGACTTTTTTCATAATTACCATCGACTACGACAATACTGTTCTTATTGTAACTATTGGTATTGACATCGATAAGAGTTTGTTTACGCGCAGCATCATAGTTGACAGAAACTTCATTTTCAAAATTTGTATTATCAAAACCAAAATCATTTGATAAATAAATCCTGTCACCTGTATTAAGGTTTTTAATGCCAAATACATCTACATCATCTCCAATCCAGTAATAATCCTTACTAGCTGCACTCTCATCTTTGAGGTAAACCTCTAAACCGGTTAGTTCATCTTCCAAAGAGTAATGCGAAACTTCAAACTTTCCATCCGCCAAAGTTACCAATTCTGGCTTGTTTACTGTTTCTGTTGAAATTGAGATGTGTGTATTGTTTGAAACTGGGTCAAATTGAACGGATAACTGATTGCCAATATCTTCCTTGGTAAAATTATAAGAACCATTAGTCTCCCAAGTAGCATCTTCAAATTCAACCTCTTCATAACTTTGATAATCCTTAATAATTAGTTTTTTCTGTCCATGAATTCCTTCATATCCAAAAATATCAACAAATTGATCATATCCTTCACCAGCAGTAATAGTGTCAGTCCCACCATTAGGTTGAAATTTTTCATCACCATCACTTCCAATAAAAGTATCGTCTAAAGGGGTTCCTGAAATATGTTCAGCATTTGTAAGGGTAGTGGTTCCATAATCTGTTTCAATTAAGTAAGATCCATGGGATGCAGTTTGCGAATTGTTATCAAATATTAACCCTGCGCCTGTTCGATCTTCTTGTGGGAGTTGCCAGTACCACTCTTGAGAACTAAAACTGAGAGGAAGGTCATCCTTTCCGGTTGCTATAATTGTATCGTTTCCAGCAGTCCAATGAGTATGAAAATCAAGCTCTTCAAAATAATTTTCAAAGGTTTTAACATTGACGTAATCACTTTTGGAAGTGAGTTTAAAATCAATATTATCGATTTCCTTTCCTGAACTTGCTAGATCCTCAAGGAGGGGTGTTAAATTAACACTTTGACCTTCATAAATAAGAGTATTAACAGGAATAGTGGTATTCCCAAAAGCAACTTCTGTGTCACTGGCATTAAATAATACACCCTGATCTGTAGTTGGTTCAGAAAACTCGTTAAAATCAATCTCAATCTCATCACTGTCAGTATCAAATTTCGAAATTAACCAGTCGTGAAGAGCGTTGCCTAGAAAACTTTCACTAAGAATAGGATTAACTAACTTTAAAGAAGAGTTATCATTAAGGAGGTATTTTAAATTATCTCCTTCCTGCGAAACAGTAATATTTGATTCATCAATATTTCCAAAATCGATCTTATCACCATGGTTTTCATTAAAATCAGTTATAAGATCCTGACCCATATTCAAATCAAAATAAAAGGTATCTGATCCAGCTCCTCCATTGATTGTATCATCGCCTTCCATCCCCCATATCAGGTCATTACCAGCACCACCATTAATAATATCATTCCCTTTGTTCCCGACAATGGTATCAACTCCTATCCCTCCTGTAATACGATCATTTTCAAATCCACCAGCAATTGTGTACCCCCCACTAGAGGAGTTAGACATATCAATAATACTTTCAGTATCCCTAGATGCTGTTAAAACTGCAGTACCATCATTTTGGGTGCTGTCAGTAGCTATAAAGTTTGAGACATCAACTGTATTAACCGTTGCTCCATCTGATACAATAAAACTATCACCTGTTACTAAGTCTTTAATTAAATCAGTACCTGCATCGATTTTAAAAACATCGTTTCCTGTTCCTCCAGTGAGAATATCATTTTCTTTTCCTCCAGAAATGATATCAACTTCTGCTCCACCAGTTATAGTATCTACCCCTGGACCACCTGTAAGATTGTCAATCCCAGGACCACCTGTAATTATGAAATCTCCTGCGGCAGCATTCTTTAATTCTATAGTACTTCCTTTATTTGAAGAATGAAGGTAAGCAGTTCCAGAATTAAATGTTTCATTATCTGATACGAAATTTAAGATATTTTCAGCTGTAACAATGGCTGTTGTACTTACTTGTAATTTATCGCCAGTAGTTAAATCAGTAATAGTATCTGAACCACTGTCCACATTAAAAGTATCATTTCCATCCCCACCATTTAAGATATCGTCTCCAGGACCTCCCTGAATAAAATCATCACCATTCCCTCCATAAATAAGATCATTTCCTGAACCTGCATTTACAGTATCATTACCATTACCTAGATAAATATCATCATCACCATCTCCAGACGAAACTTTATCATTACCATCTAGCAAGCGCAAAACATCAGCTTCTGAAGTTCCAGCTACACTATCACTAGAGGAAGTTCCATAAAATCCAGAAATGGGTACAAAACCTAGATCAACTTGATTTACATCATCGTCACTAACTTCTACTACCAATCCATAATCCACTATCATTGCTTCTATGGCTTTAAGAGATTTTTCAAAATTAATACGGTTATAAAAGGCTTCAGTATGGTAACCCTCGTTTATAGGATCATTCTCATCATCACCATCGTAAATCTTGTCAGCATTATTAATAATAATATCACTTAATTCTGTGACCGAGAGTTTTCTTCCAAGGTACTCTAATGCGGCCTGTTGAGCAATTGCTGCAAATCCTGCAACCTGTGGTGAAGCCATGCTAGTCCCAGGCAACCAACTATAAGAATTAGGAGTGAAAGTATCTATTGATCCATTATTATCTAGATCTGATGCATGTACACTGGAGTATATTTCCGTACCAGGTGCGAATATGTCTAATAGATTTTCATTTCTTTGACTATAATAAGAAATATGATCAGTATCGGTAGTTTCATGTAATCCCCATTGCCCTATATCTGAAGTAATAGTTGAACCAACAGAAAATACATTTGGGTCAGCAGAAGGTGAACCTATTCCAGCATTTTCATATTTGTGAAAAGCATTTCCAGAAGCAGCACAGACAAATACCCCTAGATTTTTTAAGGAGTAAAACTCGTCTGATAGAGAATTAGTTTGTGAATATATGTAATTACCGCCACCTAATGAAAGGTTTACACTAGAAATATTATAAGCATCACAGTTATCAATAACCCATCGTAGGGCTTTTTCAATATCAATGTTATAACAAGTTTCGGAACCATCTGAAAAAACCTTAAGCATTATTATATTGGCTTCAGATGCAATTCCAGTTTCAACTCCAGCAGCTATACCAGCTACATGTGTTCCATGTGTTCCATATTTATAAAGGGTATTAGTATCATTATCTGCAAAATCATATTCATAAATGACCCTTCCATTAAAATTAGGATGTGAGGACTGAATACCATCGTCAATAATAACAATAGTTTGTCCTTTGCCAGTAAAATTTGAAAAAATTAAATCATTTTTAATATTTTCAATACCAGTTGAAGCTCCGAGTCCATCCGCAAGTGAGTTAGGTTTATTTGGAAAAGTTGACTTCTGTGTCTCCTCATATGAGCCTTGTGTAGACATAAAAGAAGGTGATTGATTTACCAAATTATAAGTATTAACCCAGCCTCTGT
>CACFXF010000057.1 GCA_902570265.1 uncultured Alphaproteobacteria bacterium
TAACAATTGATATAGTTGTCTATTAGGTTTGAATTCCTTTTAGGCGTAACGCTACCTGTTTATTGAAAAAGGAAATTGCTAATACTTCATATGTAAATTGATTTTTGGCACAAAACTCTTCGAGAGCCTTATATTCATCCTGTTCCCAGTTATTGTTCATTAGGAACTCGTCAAAAATTAGTATTGTATGCTTGTCAATTACTGGTTTTGAAAAGTTCAATGCACAAATTGTTGATGAATATAGATCAGCATCAAAATTAATTATTGAAGCCATTGGTCGTTTTTGTGAAAAAAAATCTGGTAGGGTATCCTCAAATTTTCCTACAATAAATTCTCCTCCATCAATCCTTGGAATGTTCCCTTCACTGGAATAAGTGCCAGCTTTTTCTGTATGCCAATTTTCAGGAATGCCTTCAAAGGTATCAAAACCATATCCTTTTTTAAAGGTCTTTATCAGATATTTGAATGCTTCGCCCCTCCAAACACCAAACTCGTAAAATGGTCTATTCTTTTTACTAAGTTTTATCATTTGGTCAAATAATGCCCATCTATGAAAATAAAGTGGTGGTAATTTAGGTAAACTAAAGGCCCAAATGAAAGAACGCACAAATGGGTTATCTTTTAATGGTGATTTTACTAGTGCTCTTAAGTCAGACTTATTACCCTTATAAAACTTCAGAGCAGGTAATGTAAATTTTGCCATTAAATGATTTGGATCCGCCTTAAGGCATTGTTCAATCCATTTTTTTGCTTCTTCAATATTTTCAGAAGAACCATAAAGATTCCAGTAAGGTTCAGCATAATGAGGTTTGATTAAGATGGCTTTTTTGTAGGCCTCTATTGCTTCTTTTAATTTACCTTGAGAATTTAAAGCATTACCAATGTTAAGATAGGCTTCTGCATAATTAGGCTTGATTTTGAGAGCCTTATTGGAGGCTTCTAGGGCTTTTTCTAGCTTGCTTTGTTTATTGAAAATTACTCCCATGTTAACATAGGCTTCAGCATAATCATGTTTGATTTCTAGAGCTTTTCTGTAGGCATCTACTGCTTCTTCTAGCTTGCCTTGATTTCTGAGAGAAATGCCAATGTTTAAATAGGCTTCAACATAATCAGGCTTGATTTCGAGAGCTTTATTGTAGGTTTCTATTGCTTCTTCAAATTTATTTTGATCCTTAAGAGCATTACCAATGTTAATATAGGCTTCAGCATAATCATGTTTGATTTCGAGAGCTTTGTTGAAAGACTCTATGGCTTCCCCAAACTTCCCTTGCTTTTTAAGAGCAATGCCCATATTGATGTATGCCTCAGCATAATTTGGATTTATATTTATGGCTTTCTTATAGGATAGTACAGCCTTCTCAAATTTTTGTAGTATCTGATAGGAAAAAGCAATCTTTGCATAGATTTTAGCATCATTAGGATCAATTTTTAACATTGACCTAGAAGTATTAAATATATCCTCAAATTGTTTTAAATCCATTTTCAAGTCTAAAACTAAGTGCCAAATATCTCTGATATGCGGTTTTAATTGATGTGCTTTTTCTAAATCCGATAAGCATTTAATTTTTTTTTTTTGTATTAAACTGATTAAACCTCTATTAATATATGCTTCAGCATAATTTGGATTTATTTTGATTGCTTTATTTAGAAATTTCAGACTCACATCAATATCACCATGTAACCTTAAGCATGATCCTAAAACACCCATACCTTCAACATCATCTGGAAATAATTTATTTGTCTTCTTAGCAATGACTAAAGCTTCATCTACTTTTTTTTGTTTTAAAAGAATCCTTGTTTCATTCCAACCTATTGACGCTATTTTTGGATTTATACTTTTTGCCTTTTCCAGACAAATAATGGCTTCTTCTAAGTTATCATTCAGAATATGACAGTGTGATATTATGGATAGCAAATTAGGATCGTTAGATAGACTACTAAAATTACCTTTTAGAAGGTCAATTGCTTCATCATACTTACCGCTTTCTCGTAACTTTATAGATTTATCTATTAGCTTATCATCATGCTGGTCAACTTCATTTTGTGTCAGTTTAAAAATTTTTTCCTCAAATTTATCAAACCCTTCATGTTTCATATCCTTACTTCTTACCTTTTTTAATAGAGTTTTAGCATCCTCCAAAAGATCTATTTTAATCAAAGCATCCATATAACTGAGCCAGAACTGAGCAATACTTGGATTGGCTTCTAATGCTGTTTTAAAGAACGGTAATGCTTCTTGGACTTTACCCAGACCTACAGCCAATACACCTATATTATGATTGGCATCAGGATGCTTGGGCTGTGCTTTAAGTATTGCTGTATAATAACGATCAGCCTCTTGTAACTTACCAGCTTTATGTGCTTCAACACCCTTTTTTAATGCTTGATCTAGTGTAAGTTCCGTCACGTCACTACTTCTACTTTAAAGAATTTAAAAGTATTAATATTCTAGTATAGAAAATATTAGAAGTTTTTTTTACTAAAATGTAAGCAATTTGTAAGTTCTTTCCATTCTTCCATTGGATTATCCAAGTCATACAAAACATTAGCACTTTCTCTGAAATAAAATTTTTTGTTAAGCTTGCCTACATTCAATTTTCTCAATAGCAAGCTCGTCAATTTTGCGTTTTGCATAAGCTAAGCTCGAAAGTCTCAGGTCAATAGCTTAGAATTTTAACGATTTAAACCTTTCATTAGTCAATGATTGCATTAATCATATCCAAACTCTGAAATCCATGGCTTAACTTGCTCTAAATATTGCTCAAGGTATTTTTGGTAGTTGAGCCATCTATATTGTGAATCTTTATATATTGGCTGCACAACCTGAGAGTAACTAGGAGTATTAATTCGCCCCCTCTTTAAAGCTGTATCCTGATAGTTTTCCATTTCAGGCTCCCACTGTAAATTTAAGAACTGCACAACAGCTTCAGATTCCTTTTGGAAGTTTTTTACTAAGTCTTCGTACCGAATTTCATAGACATTCACATTATAATTGACTCTGCATATTTTAAACGTTTCCATGGCAACGCAATAAAAGTCTACAATGCGATCTAAATCCACCATATTTGCCATGACTGAATTAAGTTTGAAGTTCTGCATCCAGCAACTTAAAATAGTATCCATTGGATGACGCAGAGCTAATATAAATTTAGCATCAGGATAAAGTTGATGAATTACAGGAACCTCTAAAAGATTGAGAGGTAGCTTATCTACATATACTTTGTCTAGGGAACTTGTATCAATGTGTTTGTTGAATTCTTGTCTATAGATTTTTTGAGCTTCTATATTTACGTATTTAGGTATAAATTTATTAATAAAGTCATCGTAGCCACTCTTTTTTAGAAATTTTTCTGTATTATATAGTATGGGTTTTTCTTCAACTACCTTTATCTTAGAATGAGATCGAAGTATTGTATCTAGCAATGTAGTGCCAGATCTAGGAAAGCCTACTAAAAATGTTGGTAAAAATTCAGGATTTTCTTTAGATTTAACTTCTACGTTTTTCTTTGAGCTTGATCTAATTTTGGCTAAATTATCTTTTTTGTTTTGAAAGTAATCTTCAGGACTATAACTTTTGTATTCTTTTGATACTTTTATTAATGAATTAAGTTGAACAAAGCATTCATAAGCTTCTTCAAATTTTTTGGAGTGCTCAAAGCATTTTGCTTTTAGATTGAGATAATCTTTCTTTCGAATTTCTGAAATAGTTTCAAAATTAATATCTGAAATTAAATAAGATGTTTCCTCAAACTTCTTATTTCTCCAGAGCAATTTAGATCTCATAAACCGTAAATCAGCAGGAACTGTATCAAACGAATTGAAAGCATTATCTAGCCACATCTCAAGCTCATTAAGTTTATTCCATCTTTCTAGAGCTTGTGCACCATTTAACCAAGCTTCGCGATAATCGGGCTTGATTGAGGTAGCTTTTTTGTAAGCCTCTAATGCTTTGTCTAGCTTCCTTTGCTCTTGAAGAGTTGCGCCCATGTTGTTATGAGCCTCAGCAAAATCAGGCTTGATTGAGAGAGCTTTGTTAAAAGCCTCTAATGCTTCTTTTAGCTTCCCTTGTTCTTTGAGAGCATTTCCTAAGTTATAATAGGCCTCAGCAAAATCAGGCTTTATTGAGAGAGCTTTGTTGAAAGCTTCTATGGCTTCTTTTAGCTTCCCTTGTTCTTTGAGAGCATTTCCTAAGTTATAATAGGCCTCAGCAAAATCAGGCTTGATTAATAGAGCTTTATTGTAAGCCTCTATGGCTTCTTTAAACTTGACTTGCTCTTTGAAAGCATTACCCATGTTATTGTAGGCTTTAGCAAATTTGGGTTTGAGTGACAGAGCTTTGTTGTAAGCCTCTATTGCCTCTTCTAATTTGGCTTGCTCTTTAAGTGCAACGCCCATGTTATTATAGGCTTCAGCATAATCAGGCTTGATTGAGATAGCTTTGTTGTAAAATTCTAAGGCTTTTTCCAGCTTGCCTAAACCTTTATTTGCTGCACCCGCAATATTGCATATGTTGATGGAGTTAGGAAAATCTTTTAGTAATTGCGCAGCCTCATTTAGAGCTTTTTGAAACAGACCTTGAGTATACAGATTAATCAGATTTCGTAACTGTTCTGTTGATGGTTCTTGTATGTCTAATTTCTTGGCTAAAGTAGTATTAACCAATGTTTTTATCCCATGTAAAGCTTTTTTGTTTTTTGGAAATTTCTTAAGAATATCTTTGTATATCTTTTTTGCTTCTTTACTTAGACCATCTTTTACTTTCTTGTTTGCAAGCCTAAGTGCTTGATCCAACTTCAATTCATCTAAAATATTTGATTGAATTGGAGCAACTTCATGGTTCTTGTTTTTGACATCAACTAAGGAGGTATTCAATCTTAGTTCTAGTTTATCAAATCTATCACCTATTAACTCATTACTCTTGGCTTTATAAAATACTTTTTTGGCTTCAGCCACTCGATTTAACTTAATCAAAGCATCTATATAACTGATCCAGAATTGAGCAATACTTGGATTGGCTTCTAATGCTGTTTTAAAGAATGGTAGTGCTTCTTGGACTTTACCCAGACCAACCGCCAGAATACCCATATTATGATTAGCGTCAGGATGCTTGGGCTGGGTTTTAAGTATTGCTGTATAGTAACGGTCAGCTTCCGTAACTTGACCAGCCTTGTGAGCTACAATACCCTTCTTTAACGTTTGATCTATTGTAAGTTCCATCACATCACTACTGTTACTTTAAAAGAATTTAAAAGTTGCAATATTCTAGCATAGTAAATAATAGAAGTTTTTTTAATAAAAAAATAGAATAAAGTGGTTTGATTTTAAATAACTACAGCACACTATTCAGCCAGTAAGCTATGAGATTAGAAACCTCAATAATATATAAATTATTGATTTTGTATTTTTTTATAGAAAAGTTTATTTTCAGTTGAATTTAACTGTAGTAAATTTTTTACATATTTTTTTGTCCAAAAATTCAACGAATCTACCTACTAATTGTTTCTTTAATAATTAGC
>CACFXF010000058.1 GCA_902570265.1 uncultured Alphaproteobacteria bacterium
TGACAAATTTTCAGTTATTGCTGGCTCAGTAGAAATAAGTGATCTTAATACTGGAGATGTTTTAATAGTAAGTAGTGGTGCAGTTGCTGAAGCAAAGGATGTTTCAAACTTTATTGCAACTAATGTTTCAAGTAATGCTGGTGAAGCTACTATTATTTCAGCTGCTTCTGGATCAACTGTAAATCTTAACTTGGTAAGTGCTGGTGGATTCAAATTAATTGGTGGTGCGGGTGTTGATAATCTTACAGGCACTGCTCAAGCAGATACCTTTACCATTGCATCTTCAGGAGAGGGTAATTCCGATGTTTTTGATGGTGGAGGAGGTGCAGATACGCTTCAAGCTTCGGCTGGATCTCATGTATTTGCCTCAGATGCTACTTTTACCAATATCGAAACAGTCTTAGCTCATGCTTCAGGGTCAAGCATTAATTTAAGTGCTCAGAGTGAAGCTTTTACAATTACTGGTGGAACGGGTGTTGATGCTCTTACTGGCGGATCTGGTGTAGATATTATCTCTGGTGGAGGAGGTAATGATACTTTAACTGGTGGAGGAGGTAATGATACTTTTAATGTAGATTCTGGTGTAGATTCTATTTCAGATCTTACCACGGGTGATATTTTAGTGGTTAGTTCTGGAGCAACTGCAAATGCAACTTTTGCAGCAAATTTTGTTGCAACAAACGCATCTACGAATGCTGGTACGGCCAATTTAACAGCAGCGGCTGGCGGTAAAACAATTGATATGAGCCTTGCAGGTGGTAGTAATGGGTTCAATATCATTAGTGGTTCAGGTGGAGATACATTAAAAGGTGGTGGTAATGCAGATACCTTTACCATTGCATCTTCAGGAGAGGGTAATTCCGATGTTTTTGATGGTGGAGGAGGTGCAGATACGCTTCAAGCTTCGGCTGGATCTCATGTATTTGCCTCAGATGCTACTTTTACCAATATCGAAACAGTCTTAGCTCATGCTTCAGGGTCAAGCATTAATTTAAGTGCTCAGAGTGAAGCTTTTACAATTACTGGTGGAACGGGTGTTGATATTCTAAGAGGTGGTACGGGTAATGATATTATTACCTCTGATGGTGGCTTTGATCTTCTATATGGTGGTGGTGGAAATGATAGTCTAACTGGTGGAGCCGAAAATGATGAGCTATCTGGAGGTGCAGGTGCTGATACTTTTAATGTAGATGCAGGAACTGATACTATATCAGATTTAACTACTTCAGACATATTAAAGGTTAGCTCTGGTGCAACAGCTAATGCGACAAATGTTTTTGAATTTGTTGCGACCTCAGATACATCTAACTTAGGAACAGCAAATATATATGCCTCTGGTGGAAATGCCACAATAGATATGACACTTTCTTCTTCCGGAGCTTATAATATTTACGGTGGAGCTGGAAATGACACCCTAAAAGGTGGTACTGGAAATGATCTCTTTACTGTTATCAACTCTGGTGAAGCCAACAGTGATACTGTAGATGGTGGTTCTGGAAGTGATATCCTTCAACTCTCTGCTGGTACGCATACTATTGCCGGAAACTCTAATCTTGTAGGAATTGAGACTATTAAAGCTCATGCATCAGGTTCAGTTACAAATTTTTCAGGTCAGACTGAGAACCTCATCTTTCTTGGGGGCGCTGGTAACGACACTTTAAGAGGTGGTACAGGGAATGATACTCTTACTGGTGCGCAAGGGGTTGATACCTTTAATGTGGGTGGAGGAACTGATACAATTACTGATTTAAGTTCTAATGATGTTTTAATTGTAGGATCAGGTGCTACAGCCAATGCTAGTAATATATCTAGTTTTACTGCAAATTCCAGCACAACTAATGCAGGCACAGCCAATTTAACAGCTGCGTCAGGTGGTGCTACCATTAATGTAAGTAGCGCTGGTTCTGGAGGATTTAATTTAATTGGTGGAGCAGGAACAGATATTTTAACTGGAGGTTCTGGTGTAGATACATTTACAGTTGCAGCCTCAGGCGAAGCTAATTCTGATACTTTAAATGGTGGTACCGGAACTGATTCATTAGTACTTTCGGCAGGTACGCATATTTTTAGTGATAATGCAAAGATCAGCAATATTGAGTCAGTAACATTAAATAATTCAGGTACAGATCTTAATTTATCTTCACAATCTGAAGGTTTCACAATTGTTGGTGCTGCTGGCGTTGATGTTATAAGAGGTGGTGCTGGAAATGATAACATAACAGGAAATGGATCCTCAGATACTTTTCATATTTTGTCAGGGACGGATACCGTAACTGATTTATCAACAGGTGATATTTTTATTGTGAGTTCAGGTGCAGTCCTGGATACTTCTAGTATATCTGGTTTTGTTGCGACTAACGCTTCCAGCAATGCTGGGGTTGCACACCTTCGATCAGATAATTCTGGTGTTACAATAGACATGAGATTATCTGCTTCTGGAGGGTATAACATAACTGGAGGATCAGGAGCAGACACCTTTTATGGTAGTAGTGGTCAAGATACATTTATAATTAGTGCTGCTGGACATCAAACTTCAGACACCTATGATGGAGGGGCTAATACTGATACTCTTCAGTTATCATCAGGTACTTTCAATTTTTCTAATAATTCATCCATTATAAATATTGAAACTATTAAAACAAATAGTTCCGGTAGCACATTAAATCTTACTGGTCAAACTGAAGGGTTTACTGTCATTGGTAATTCTGGAGTTGATATCATTACTGGTGGATCTGGTAATGATACATTTACTGGCGGAACTGGAATTGATACTTTCAATATTACATTAGGAACTGACACTGTTACAGATTTAGCAACATTAGATATTTTTAATGTATCCTCTGGTGCCAATTTAAATGCTACAGGAGTTACAACTTTTGTTTCAACTTCGGACAGTTCAAATGCTGGAACAGCAACTCTCACTGCCTCATCATCAGGAGGTAATATTAATGTTAGTGCAGTTACTGGATCTGGTACTTATACTTTAATAAGTGGGGCTGGTACAGATAATTTAACAGGTGGTTCTCAAAATGATACTTTTCAAATTGAAGGATCAGGGGAAGGAAATAGTGATGCCATTAACGGTGGAGCAGGTTCTGATACTCTAAAATTATCAACAGGAACACATTCATTAACAAATGAAGTATTATTAGCAAATATTGAAACTATAGAAACACATGCTTCAGGATCAACTCTTGTATTAACTAATCAAACTGAAAACTTTACTATCAAATTAGGTTCTGGAGTAGATAATGTAACTGGGGGTTCTGGTGTTGATACATTTGAAATTCTCAGCTCTACAGCGGGGGATAGTGATACCATTATTGGTGGTACAGGTTCAGACATTTTAAATTTATCTACTGGTAATCATACTTTTTCAGCTGATGCAAAAATAAGTTCCCTTGAAACAATTAATGCTCACTCTTCGGGCTCTACTTTAAATATAACAGGGCAGTCTGAAGCTTTCTCGATTGTTGGTGGAGCTGCTGTTGATAATCTAACAGGTGGTTCTGGTGCTGACGCAATAACAGGTGCAGCTGGCAATGACATTATTTCTGGCGGTGCTGGGAATGATACCATAACAGGTGGTGCTGATAATGATAGTTTAACTGGTGGTGCAGGTAATGACACATTTAATGTGGATCAAGGTACGGATACTATATTAGACCTTGGAACTAATAATGATATTTTAGTAGTCAGCTCCGGTGCGACTGCTAATGCAGCAAATATTAGTTCATTTACTGCAACCTCGGGTACTAGTAATGCAGGAACGGCTGTATTAAGTGCTGCTTCCGGTGGTGGTACTATTAATATGAATCTTTCTGCTTCTGGTGCTTATACTTTAACTGGTGGTGCCGGGGTAGATAATTTAACTGGTGGTTCTGGCGGAGACACTATTACAGGAGCTGCAGGGAATGATATTATAGCAGGGGGAACCGGTAATGATATCATCACAGGTGGAACTGATAATGATAGTTTAACTGGTGGTGGAGGTAATGATACTTTCAATATTGATGCAGGTACTGATACAGTTAATGATTTAGCTACTGGTGATGATTTAGTCGTTAGTTCTGGTGCAACTGCTAATGCCATCAATATTACTTCTTTTGTTGCAGACAGTGATACAACAAATTTAGGGATAGTAAATCTGACGGCTAGAGCTGCAGGTGGTTCTATCGATATGTCGTCTGCTGGTGGAAGTGCATCATATAATCTCATTAGTGGTGCAGGTACAGATACCCTAAAAGGTGATGCAGGAGATGACACATTCACTATTGCAGCTGCGGGTGAAGGAAATAATGATACATTTGATGGAGATGGTGGAAGTGATACTCTTCAACTTTCAACAGGTACTCATACATTAACAGATAATAGTAAAGTAGTTAATATTGAAACCATATTAGCTCATTCAAGTGGATCAACTGTAGATTTAACTAATCAAACAGAAGTATTTACTATAACTGGAGGAGCTGGTGTTGATAATCTAACAGGTGGAACTGGAAATGATATTATTACTGGCAATGGTGGTAATGACATCATTGCTGGTGGAACTGGAAATGATAACATTACAGGTGGTGCAGATAATGATACTTTAACCGGTAATGGCGGTAACGATACCTTTAATGTAGATTCTGGTAGTGACACGATTGCTGACCTGGCAACAGGTGATGACTTAAAAGTAAGTTCAGGTGCTACAGCGACAGCGAATAATGTATCAGCTTTTGTTGCTGACAGTGACACGACGAATGCAGGAACAGCTACAATCAATGCGGCTAGTGGTGGTAGTACCATTACCATGACGAACTCAGCCTCAGGTGCTTATAG
>CACFXF010000059.1 GCA_902570265.1 uncultured Alphaproteobacteria bacterium
TTTCTTAAATTTTCATATTCTTTAACAAACTCAAAGTTACCAATTTCATCATTGTTTTTTAATCTTTTTTCTACAAGGTGATATAAATTTTTTATATCATGAATTGAAGTATTTAGACCTTGAGCTCCAATTGGCGGTAAAACGTGAGCGGCTTCAGCTAGTAAAATTATTCTTTCAGATGATAATGCCAATGATGCTTGAGAAATTATTGAAAAATTACTTACTTCGCTTTGCACTTTGCAACCGCCTAGTATATTTCCTGTTCTTTTGGTAATGAAATCTGATAACCTTTTTTTATCCACAAAAATTTTATCATTATTTTTATCGTCTATCATAAGCACAACGGATGAAAAATAACCGTTAAATTGTTTTGTTTTCAATGGTACTAATGTACAAGGACCTTCTGATTTGTAAATTTCATATGATTTAGAATCATGATTATATTCATGTTTGATATTGAAAACTAAGGCTTTCTGATTGTAGTCGTATTTTATTTTTTTTATTTTTGATATTTCTCTAATGTTACTATTTCTTCCATCTGCAGCGATTATGAGTTTAGAGGAGATCTGAATTTTTTTGTTAGTCTTGATCACGACATCAAATGATCTGGGTTTAATATGCTCAACATAATCACCCTCTAGATAGCGGAACTTTTTTGTAGTCATCATTAATTTTTGTAATTCATTGATTATAATTTCATTAGGTAAATTATAACCTAGTGTATCTATCTCAAGGTCTTCTGCTGAAAATTCACAATTGGAATCAATTTCTCCACTTTTCGGATTTAGATTGCAGATTACAAGAGAATTTAATGGTTGTGCATGATTCACAAAGTTTTTCCAAATTCCAACCTCTTTAAAAAAATTAATTGCTGGGTGTAGCAAGGCAGTTGAACGTAAATCATTATTTTTAATTTTTTGATTTTGTCGTTTATTTTTTTCTATGCAGGTAACTCTTAACCCTAGATGAATAAGGGATTTTGCCATAATTAATCCTGAAATTCCACCACCACAAATAACTATATCAGTATTATCACAATTCAATTTTTGATCCTTCTATATTTTATAATAAGTTATCTATAAATTCCTTAAAAAGATACAAGCTATCAGTCGGACCTGGACTTGCTTCGGGATGATATTGAACTGAAAAAACCTTCTTATTTTTTAAGGCTATTCCACAATTGCTTTTATCAAAAAGTGAAATGTGTGTTTCATTAACATTTTCAGGAAGCGTCATTGAATCTACAGTAAATCCATGATTCATAGAAGTTATTTCTACTTTTCCTGTTTTTAAATCTTGAACTGGATGATTGGCACCATGATGGCCTGTTTTCATTTTAATTGTTTTTCCACCTAATGCTAAAGCTAAGATTTGATGCCCAAGACATATCCCAAAAATCGGTAATTCAGTCTTTTCAATTATTTCTTTTAAAACTGGGATAATATATTTTCCAGTTGCTTTAGGGTCACCTGGTCCATTGGATAAAAATATTCCATTAGGATTATATTCAATAATTTCTTTAAAAGATGTTGTTGCAGGAACAACTTTTATTTCGCAACCTAAGTTAGATAATGATCGCAGTATATTTTTTTTGATACCAAAATCTATTGCAATAATTTTTTTATTTTTTTTTGAATTATTATATTTACCTGGACTTAACCAGTGACCTTGTTTCCAGTTGTAGGTTTCATCACAAGTAACTTTTATTGCAAGATCTAAACCTTCAAGGCCAGACCACCCTTTTGCTAATTTAATCATTTTCTTATAATCAAAGTCACAATTCTCTTGGTGGCATATTACTACATTAATAACTCCCTTATCCCTGAGTCGAAGAGTTAATTCTCTGGTATCTAAACCATATAGTCCAATTATATTTTTTTGTACTAACCAATTATTTAAACTATCAGTTTTTCTCCAGTTTGATGGTGTATTTGGTTTTAAATGTGTGATCACTCCTCTAGCAAAGGTTTTTTCAGCTTCATTATCATCAGGATTTACTCCTACATTCCCAATGTGAGGAAAAGTAAATAATATGATTTGATCAGCGTAAGATGGATCACTAATAACTTCTTGATATCCAAACATAGCTGTATTAAAGCACAATTCAGCAACCGAAAGCCCAGTTGCTCCATAACCATAACCTTTCATGATTTCGCCGTCATCAAAAACTAAACAAGCATTTTTTTTTGTTAACATAATCAATTACTATGAGATAAAATTTCTGCAATTATTTTTATAGGTTGAAATAATTTATTAGTATCTTTAATGTAAGGAATTTATATTTTCAATAAAAATACAAAGAGTGGTAGGATTTTGATGCGTGATATATTAGATAAGTCACTGAAGGATGCAATGAGAGCACGTGATACTCAAAAAATTTCAACCATTAGATTAATTAACGCTGCAATAAAAGATCGAGATATAGCGATTAGGTCCGAAGACAACTTAGAGGGGGTAAGTGATGAGGAAATTCTTTCCATATTAAGTAAGATGATTAAACAAAGAAAAGAAAGTGCAAAACAATATGAAGAAGGTGGAAGGTTGGAATTAGCACAACAAGAATTTGAAGAAATTGAGATTATTGAAAAATTTTTACCCAGGCAACTTGATTTAAATGAAACCGAACAAATCGTAAAAAAAATAATTTTAGAAATTAATGCAAATTCACTAAGAGATATGGGAAAGGTTATGAGTTTTTTAAAAGAAAATTATTCTGGGAAAATGGACTTTGGTAGAGCAGGAGTGGTTGCCAAGGAATTACTTTCTAAATAAATTTTATTTTATAAAATTTTCTATTGATTCTTTTACTATATTTAAGGCTTCCTTTTTATTTCCCCAACCTATCAATTTTACCCATTTATCTTTTTCTAAATCTTTATAGTGTTCAAAAAAATGGGAAATTCTTTCCTTTATTTTTTCGTTTAAATCATCTAAATCAAGAATTTCTGATTGGAATGGATCAATTTTATTTGTGGGTACCGCAATTATTTTATCGTCTAATCCACCATCATCTTCCATTTTCAAAACCCCTACAGGTCTACAAGGAATTACAACACCGGGAGGTAGTGGAATATCTAATAATACTAAAACATCTGTAGGGTCACCATCTGCATGCAATGTATTTGGTATAAACCCATAATTACAGGGATAAAACATGGATGTGTTTACAATTCGATCAACAAATATGCCTCCACTTTCTTTATCGAATTCATATTTTACGGGGCTACCCCCTGATGATCCACCAGTAATTTCTATAACTACATTTATTTCTTGAGGAGGATTTTTTCCAATACTTATTTTACTTAGGTCCATAGAAATCCCTTATCTTTTAGATACTATACGATCAAGTACATTTGAAAAATTTAAATGTCAATTAATAGATTCAGTTGATAATGAAAAGCAAATGTTTACAACATGAATCAACTATTTGTTTCTTTATTACCATTTTTTGCAATTGATAAGACTGCTTCAAGTTGTCTAAATACAATATTTTGCTCTATATAGTCTTTCGTTTTTTTGTAAGTTCCATTTTGAAGCATTTGACTAGCTAAAGAAAAAAAAGGACAATTTCTAGTTTTTCTTCCGCCAATTACTTGATGCCATCTTCCTGCATCATCGATTGTACAATTCCCAGCAAGATCAGTTTCTACTTCAGTTATAATTACTATTTGAGCTTTTACACCCATCCTGTTCAACATTTGTGATACAAGAGATGTATTCAAAGCTGCTGCCGGTTCTATTGTTCCATCTTCTTGAATGATTAGAGAGCTATAATCTTCAATTACACCAGAATAGCTTCTTGGTTTAATAAAAAAGATTTGATTTGGTGGATTAATTACTGTCCCTCCAAGGGATACAAAAGCTAGAATAGCAGCTTCGGATAAATTACCAGTCGGAATATTTCCATCTGGGAAATACCTATCAGCTATTGGTTCAGGTAAAATTGCATTTATTATCTCAGGTGTAATCGCTAAATCATTTTTTAAAATGCCAAGAATATCTTCAAATTTAATAGGATTTGGTTCAACATAAGATCTAGCATAATTAACTATTGCCTCTATTTCTGATTTAAGTCCTATTTCTGTAGTTTTAAGAATAGTGTTAAAGTCTGCTTTAGTATTGGAAACAGGGACACCTCTAAATAAAGAGACAGGTTGACAATCAGGTAATAAAATTTTTAGAACTGGCTCAAAATCTTCCAAAACTCCGGGTAGCTGTCTATTAATTGTTGCGTAAGTTTGTAAATTAATAGATAAAGTTTTTTGACCTTTTAATTGATCATAAAAATGACGTCTTCTTAGTGAAAATAATTCATCTTCACTTGCAGTTATGTTTCCATCATCGTCTATTGCTGAGGCCGGAGGTTCAAACGGCTCAAGTGGAGAATATATTAATGAATAAAGTTCATCTATACTATTAGAATTGCAA
>CACFXF010000060.1 GCA_902570265.1 uncultured Alphaproteobacteria bacterium
TATTTGTTAAAATAGCTTTTTTAGGTTTTAATTTTTCAATCCATTTTAGAGTTTTTTCTAAATGAGCATGAGCAGGGTGAGGATTTCTTCTTAATGCGTCAATAATTAGAATATCTAGGTTATATAATTTTGAGAAAGTATCATGATAAAAATCTGAGATGTCTGGTATATATGCCATTTTATTTATTTTAAATCCTAATGCATCAATATCACCATGCTTTACTAGTAGAGGTTCAACTAAAATTTCTCCACTGGTTCCATTTAATTTAAAATTGTCATTATTGTCATTTATTGTATTAGAAATTAAAATAGGAGGATATTTGGTTCCTTGTTCTTGTTTTAAAAGATATTTGAACGATAAACTAATTCGATTTAAAGTTTCATAGTTACCCCATATTGGTATTCGGCTTTTCCTTTTGAAAAATATCATTCTTAAATCATCTATTCCGTGCATATGATCAGCGTGGGAATGTGTAAAGATAACACCGTCTAGATAATTTATTTTTGCTTTTAAAAGTTGCTGCCTAAGATCAGGACTAGTATCAATTAAATACCAAGATTTTCCTAATGTAGTTTCATGAGTTAATAGTATTGAACATCTAAGTCTATTATTCTTAATATTATTGGGATCACATAAACCCCATCCATCACTTAATCTAGGGACTCCTCCAGATGATCCACAGCCCAAAATTGTAACTGACAGTTTATTATAATGTAATTTGTTCAATTGCTTGCTTTCTTAAATAATCGATTAAAATTTTTTGATGTTATTTCACTAAAACTTTTTGGATTTATTGAAAATATTTCGGCACCTTTCTTTACAGTATTAACAATATAAGACGGTTCGTTTCTTTTTCCCCTAAAAGGTACTGGCGAAAGATAGGGAGAATCTGTTTCAACTAAGATTTTATCAATTGGTACTCTAGAAAAAATATCACATAATTCGTTGCTTTTGGGGAACGTTATAATGCCAGACATTGATAAATAAAAACCTAATTCAATTGCAGTATTAGCTAATGATTTACCAGATGAAAAACAATGCATCACTGCCATAAAAGGATTTTTTTTATATTCTTCATTTAAAATGGTTTGCATATCTTCATCTGCATCTCTAGAGTGAATGATAAGAGGTAATTTTGTCTTTTGTGATATTTTTATATGTTCAATAAAGCTCTTCTTTTGTAGATGAATGGTTTCTTTGCTATAGAAATAGTCGAGCCCAGTTTCTCCAATTGCTATCATCTTTCTATGATCAGAAATTCTTAAAATTTCTTTTGTATTAATTTTTTCTTTTCCTATATTCAAAGGATGTAAACCATAAGCAAAAAAAATAAAGTCATTTTTTTCACAGATATTAATATTCTTATTTAAATTATTTTTTTTTGTACAAATCGTTAAAATTTTTGAAACACCTGAACCTTTGGCTCTATTAATAACTTGATCTAAATCATTTTCAAACTTATCGAAATCTAAATGACAGTGACTATCTATTATTTTCAAATTGAACCTTCTAATTTTACTTAATAATTTATACTAATTTGAGATCTTTGGTTATTTTATTAATTTTCAAAAATGAAGTGAATAAAATATCGGCCAGACTCAAATTTACTTTTAACGCTTCATTTAAATCATCTATTATTATTGAATAAATAAGTGAATAAGGAAAATACTTTTCGTCTTCATTTGTATTATTTATATCTTTATTTATCAGAAAGGATTTTTGGTTAGTTGCTAAAGATTTACTTATTTGCACAATGGCAGACAGTAATAAATTAAACAAAAATTTATGATAGTCTTTTGTTGTTTCAAAATTATGTTTGGCTGTAATTAATTCCCATATATTTTCATCATTTTGTTTATTTTCAAAAATTAACATTTGTAATAATTTATCAAAAATTTCTATGCCACTATGCTGTTCTATTTCCAATGCTTTTCCTACCGAACCTTCTGACATATAGAATAATTTTGTTATTTTTTCATTAGATAGACTTTTTATATTCAGTGATAAAATTGCTTTTTCAAAGTGATCAAAACCAAGAAAATTACACTCTAAAATTCTGCATCTAGAAATGATTGTTGGTAACACAGACCTTTTATTTTCAGAAATTAAAATAAAAATACCGTTTGAAGGAGGTTCTTCTAATATTTTAAGTAATGCATTAGACGCTGAAATGCTTAATTCATTAATATTATCGATGATAACTATTCTATAATTAGACATAGTACTAGATAAGGAAAAAAAGTGATTTATTTTTCTTATTTCATCAACTGATATCTCTTGTGGAAATTTCTTTTTGCTTTTTTCAAATTGTCTTCTACATAACAATAAACTTTGTTCAGACAAAGCTTCAATTCTTTTTGATATTAATGATAATTGGCCTTCCGCTTCAACTTTTTCAAAGTTACTAAATCCATTTTGTAATAGTTTTGCAATTTTCCATGCAAGTGTTGCTTTTCCTACACCCTTTGGTCCATGTATTAGCCATGCGTGATGTAATTTTCCTGTCTGTAAACTTTTTAAAAATAAATTTTTTGCATTGTTATGGCCATAAATTGTTTTGTTTTTACGTGGATGAGGTACGTTAGGTATTTTATCTGCTTCTAGTTCTTCCATTACCAAATCTAAAGTTAAATTAAAAACCTAAAAAATTAAATACTTTTTGCCATATTAGTTGGTGAACTTTTTCTTCAGAATTATTTCCATCAACTAAGTGGTATCTTTTATCTGTCTTGGATAATTCTATATAACCATTTCTGGCGTTTGTTTGAAATTCTAAACCAAAAGCTTCAAATCTCATTTCTTTTGACCTTCTTTTCAAACCTCTATTTAAAGCTTTTTTAGGGTCTACGTCTATTATCAAAGTTAAGTCAGGTATGATTCCAATAACGGATAAGTGTAGCTGTTTTATTAAGTTAGCTAATTGCAGATTGTTTCTACCCTGGTATATAACAGTACTATCTGTAAATCTATCGCAAATTACAATTTTACCTGCTTTAATTGCCGGAAATAGTATTTTTTCAAAATGATGTCTTCTAGCTGCAAAAAAAAGTAATAGCTCTGTTATATTCGACCACCTATCTTTTTCCCCTTGAACAAGAAGTTTTCTAATTTCCTCTGCTCCTGGAACCCCGCCAGGTTCTCTTGTGAAAATTACTTCTTTACCTATTTTTTTTAATTCCTTTTCTAAAATGTATCCTTGGGTTGTTTTCCCAGAACCATCAATACCTTCTAAAGTTATAAATTTAC
This sequence comes from uncultured Alphaproteobacteria bacterium, assembly GCA_902570265.1. Lineage (GTDB taxonomy): Bacteria > Pseudomonadota > Alphaproteobacteria > Rhodobacterales > Rhodobacteraceae > CACIIZ01. The sequence continues at coordinate 3,248 of CACFXF010000060.1, forward strand.
CAGACAAAAGTTTAATCCAAATTTTAATTAAATAATTTTTCGAAATTGAATGATTGAAAAATTTTTAAAAGACTGAGTTTCAAAGTTGCAATAAATTTTTTTGAAAACCCTCCTCTTGAAATATTAGATTTACTAAAAATAGGATATTCAACTACTCGATCTTCATCACCCTCTATAAAACCTGGCATTAAAATTTTTAACTTACCAATCTCCTGATTTTTATATATTGGTGCTGCAATAGGGCTATCTAAGTGCACTTCGGCTTTTATCATATTTAATTTACCATAAGGAATAAGTTCACTGATTTTTGAATTCGTTATTAAATCTATAAAATCTTCAGCTCCAACCCATACAGGTGCTTTTCCTAAAAGATGATCTTTGGGAAAAATTTCAACAAGTTTAAAATCTCTATAAGCCCATTGCAGTAATTTTTCTCCTTCCAGTTTTCTTTGCTCTTTTGAATTTGTTCCTGCAATGACTAGAGTTACTCTTCGTTTTCCTAATTGGCTAGAAGCAACTAATCCATATCCGGCTTCGTTTGTATGACCAGTTTTTAATCCATCAACACCAAGGTTTAAATTTAATAATGGGTTTCTATTAGGTTGTGTGATTTCATTCCAAGTAAATTCCCTATCCAAAAAATATTTATAATAACTTGGATATTCATTTTTTAAAATAGTGGCAATTGTTAGTAGATCTCTTACACTCATAGTATGTAGAGGAGATGGCCATCCAGTTGAGTTATCAAAGTTTGAATTTAATAAGCCAAGATCCTTTGCTTTTAAATTCATTCTTTCTACAAAGCTTTCTTCTGTTCCATTGAGGCCTTCTGCTATAACAATGCATGCATCATTACCTGATACAACGCTTATCCCTTTTATAAGGTCTTCAACACTTACTAATTGATTTATCTCCAAAAACATAGTTGACCCACCTTTTTTTGAAGCTTTTTCTGAAACTCGGAACTTAGTAGAAAGTGAAATTCTCTTTTCCTGTAATGCTTCAAAAGTTAATAACAATGTCATTAATTTAGACATTGATGCTGGTGGTAAAGGTTTATCAGCAAATTTTTCAAAAAGAACAGAATTAGTAGTTTCATCATATAAAATTGCTGATT
>CACFXF010000061.1 GCA_902570265.1 uncultured Alphaproteobacteria bacterium
TTTATGCTCTCGCCAATTTATTAAATTAAAAGAGCTTTGATCTAATCCGGACCTTCCTACATTTGAAATTAGGTCTAAACAAGATACAAATGGATCAAAGGATCCAAATTTTTGTGGATATGGAGATAAATCATAAATTGGATATTTTACCTCAATGCCTTTCCTTTCAAACTCTTCATGAGGTAAATAAAACTTTCCACCTAATGCGCTAATATAAGTATCAGCTTTGAGGTAATTTAAAATTTCAAGAACTCTTTTATAACCTGATAGATTGTTAGCTATTCCATCTGATTTTAAAAATTTAGATTTATTATATTTGTTAAAAAATTTTAGAATGCAATTTGTAGAATTCCACGAAATAGTTGAAAGTTTTTGAGAATTGTCATCAACAACTTCATTTACTATTTGCAATGCATTCTCAAAATATGGTGTATTATTTAAGCAAGAAATTACTTGTTTCAAGAGTATTTTGCCCCATTCCTTTTTATTATAAATCATTAAATCTTTTATAAGAGCTTTTTGATTTTTTTCTTTTTTTATTGGAGCTGTTAGCCAAAATTTACCATTAGGGCCTTTTATTTGAACTCTATTAGAAAATGATCCTTTTGAAAATTGTAAATCATCATACATCACAATAATATCTGCTGCAGAAATCAGCTCAATATATCCCCGCCACGGAAAAAACATAGGTTGAGAAATAACTACTTTCATTTTCAACTTCTAAAATATTTTTTATCAACATCTTAATATTATCACAAATTATTTATCAATATAAATAAAATGTACTAGTAATTTAAATTTTTTTTTACCTAAATTATATTTATAAAAAAAGTAAATATTGGATTGATATAAGTTTTTTAAAAAATAATTGTTAAATCATTTTATCATTAAATATTTTAGGATTTGTTGCTCAAAATTAGGACCACTCCGTATATCTATTTCTTAACTTTTCCTAACTAGCAATTTAGCGAAAATGGAAATAAATAGAGATGGTTGCATTTGTAAAAATTGTACTTACTGATAAAGTCCAGATCTATCAAATATCTCTAAAAGTAGAGACCCAAAAAAAACCAATCTATACTTAGAATTTGGGCTTGATATTTTTGAAATAAGTACGATGATTTGAATAAAAAATCTTTAAATTTTAACTGATTATAAAGAGTGACGAGGTAATCGACTATTTTCTTTGGGGCAATTTTATGCCTTATTTTATAAAAAATGTAGGTTGGTAGATTAATTGATCACTGAAGGTATTCACAAGTATTATGCTAATCAAGAGTAACACCATTTTTCCCATATAACCTGGTATGCTTTTTCTATTTCATAAAAAAAACTTTTTGATCCATTTGTATATTATAATTAAAATACCACAGATTTATCCCTATTCCCTATTAATGATTAATAATCATAACTTATTACTTATTTCAAATGGTATAAATTTTGCACAATATTTGTTTGGCTATTTTAAAATTAAATTTTATTCAAATGAAAATTTCACTATTCAGCTCTAGTCTTAGATTAGCGAAGAAAATATTAGGTAATCATGATATATGTGAAATCATAGTAGAGAAAAGAATTTTAAATAAAAAATTAGTAAAATTTACAAAAGATTATTCGATTCCATTAAAAATTTTAGATAGAAAAGAGAACCTTGATGATATTAAATATAGTGGAGATATAGGCATTATTTTTGGATTTGGTTTTATTTTAACAAAAAAAATAATAAGTAAATTTTCTAAAGGCATAATTAATATTCATCCAGGTGATTTAAAAAAATTTAGAGGTAGACATCCTATAGGGTGGGCTTTGATTAAAGGTGAAAAGGAAATAGTTATTACAGCACATCAAATTACTGAAAAAGTTGACTTAGGAAAAGTTATTCATAAGTCAAAATTTAAAATTAATAATATTGATGATGATTTTTCACTAAATAAAAAAGCGGAACGTATAATTTCAGGACGATTCATATTAGATGTAATAAATAATTATCAAAACTGCATAGAAATAGTAAATAAGGGAAAATATTTTCCTTCATTAAAGGGTCATTTAGATAAATTAAATCCTGAAAAATATGATTCTAGTTTTATGTCAGGATTAATGAGGGCAAAAAAACCATTTGGAGGAATTAAAGTTGGAAATAAGACATTTGTGAAATGTGAAATATATGATCCTAAGTTACATCAAAACCTAAATAGTTATCATTCATTTTCATGTATTGATGGAAAAAGAATAATATTATCTTAATTAAAATTGGAAAATTTAATGAATAATTGTCGAGTTTGTAATGAAAAATTAGGTAAAGAGGAGCTTAAACTTGCGTCTCCTTCAGTCACTAGTATTTCAGAAAATTTGAATCTTGAAACTTATATTTATCTTTGTAGAAATTGTGCACATTGTCAGAGCCCTGATTTACCAGATGTTACAGAATATTATGACAATAATTATAAAATTTCCTTAAAAACTGATGATTTTGACCAGTTGTATGAGACTAAAGGAGATACTAGTATTTTTAGGACTGAACACCAAGCGACGTTAATTTCTGAGTTAAAATTTAAAAAACATTCTAGGGTCCTAGATTTTGGTGGTGGAAAGGCTACAACCCTGAAAAAACTTCTTAAAAAAAGAAACGATATAAACCCATTTGTGTTTGAAGTATCGAGAGATTATAAAGAAAGTTGGGATAAGTGGATACCAGAGAATAATCAGGCTACTTATACTATACCTGAGAAATGGCATAATACTTTTGATCTTCTAATATGTAATTTTGTATTAGAGCATGTTATGAGGCCAACTGATATCTTAAACTTAATGTATAAATTAATTTGTCCAGGAGGCTTACTTTTTTTTACCGTCCCAAATCCTTTGGATAATAGTGGTGATTTATTGGTAGTAGACCATTTAAATAAATTCACAGTTTCTAGTATAAAACAAGCCCTTATAAATTCTGATTTTAATTTGGAAGAGGTATCTGATAAAAAATTTAGGGGTGCTTTTACTGTTGTAGCTTCAAAAAATAATAATAAAAAACAAATTAGTTTAGACTGTAAAAAATATGAAATTTCATCCTTAGAAAGAAAAATTTCTAAGTGGGACAGTAGGTTTGAAGAAATAAAGAAAATTGATAAGAAAAACTTGAATATAGCAATCTATGGTGCAGGTTTTTATGGAACTCTATTTTATAATTTTTTAAAACATAAGCCAAATTTTTTCTTGGATAAAAGCATTCATCTTAATAATAAAACTCATCTTGGAATTCCAGTATTGTCTCCAGAAAAATGCCCACAAAATATTGATATTTTACTAATAGGTTTAAATCCAGAAAAAGCAAAATCAATATTTCAATTATCTAACAAATGGATTCCAAAAAATTGTAAAGTTATATTTGTTGATTAATCCATCTTATTAAAATTAAATCTTCATTTTTGATTTATATTTAAACCTTTATGATCATAATTATTTCTCCAACCAATATTAATTCCAGTAGTATCTAGAAAATTAAACATTCGCCACTGCATAGACCATCTTGGGAAATCCAAATAATTTTTTCCCGATCTATGCAATAAAAGATAATCCATCAAAATTAAATCGCCTGGTTTTGTTAATGGGTTTACTTTACTATACTTTCCTAAGATACCATCCTCATTATTAATACGCAGAGAATATGCACCATTTTTAAGTCCATTTTCTGTTTTTGAACAAACTTTTAATAATCCATCATTATGAGAACATTCAGCAATTTCAACTGGTCCCAATTTTTGTTCTATCTCTACCAGTGGTGACCAAAAAACAATACCATCCAAACTTCTCATTTGAGCAGGGTACTCTTGGTGCCAAGGTGCTTCAAATTTTTTTTCTCCTGGAATGTCAATTCGTATACCATATCCACCATCTGCTATTCCTGGTAGTGAGTTTTTTCTGAGTTTTTCAAAAATCTTTTGATTTTTTTGATTTGAAATCAAGTCTAAAAATTCTGGAATTTGTTTAATTGCATCATAAACTTCACTTCCAGCGGATCTATCTAAGTTGATAAGGTGCATGAAACCATATTTAATTATCTCAATTGATTTGCTATATGGGATTTCAATATTTTTTTTATGTGCAATAAGATTTATAATTCTTGCAATTTTTTTTTGAATAGGTTGAATCTGACTTTCATAATTATAAAAATTGGGTATTAAAATATAACCTTTTTTACTAAAGGCGTCATAGCTTTTTTGGATAATGTTTTTCAATTTTGTTTCCTTTGAAATCTTTTTGATTTAATAAATTTTTAAGCAAAAATTGTTCCAAGAGAAGAGAAAAGGTTAATAAAGACTAGCTAATATATCATATAAATTATAATTGATTTTCAGGTTATTAATT
>CACFXF010000062.1 GCA_902570265.1 uncultured Alphaproteobacteria bacterium
GTGCTGATTTCAGGTCATCCTAGACAAGCTAATGACGGATCTATAAACGGACCATATGGCCAAGTTGGAAAAGATTTAACAACACAAGAGGCCCAATTAGCAGCAAAAGAAATTGGATTATCCATATTTGCGAATTTAAAACAAAAAATTGGAAATCTTTCTAGAATTAAGAGTTGGGTGCGGGTTTTCGGAATGGTTAACTCAGCAACTGGTTATGATGAACAGCATATTGTTTTAAATGGATTTAGTGATCTTCTATTGGAGGTATTTGGCTCCAAGGTTGGAGCACATTCACGTTCTGCGGTAGGAGTAGCAGGATTACCTATGAACTTAGCAATAGAAATAGAAGGAGAGGTAATAATTGATTAAAATTATGTAAACTTATACCATTTCAACGTAACGAAATTCTCTAATAGCACTCCCATCAAGCTTTTTAAGTGCTTCTTGATATCCATCACTATTATAACCAGCATTTGCAGCTTCCAAACTTTCCCATTCGACAACAACCGTACGTGTTTTTTGGCCCTCTTCTTTAACTGCTAGTGGTATTCCTCTGGCTAAAAATTTAGCTCCTGCAGCTTTCATAGCAGGACCAGCTAACTCTGCATAAGCAGCAAGTTTCTCTTCATCATTAATAGACTTATAAATAACAACCTGAAGAACTTTAGACATATTTACCTCCACTCAAAATATTAATAAAAATATTTTAACTGGGGTAATGTGTCAATGAAGAATAATAAATAAAAAACTTTAAATTCAATAATTTTTTCAGTATTTTATTAAATATTCCTATATCTATATCCACCACCCTGAACTAAGAAAAAAGTAGGATCCCATTGAGTTTCCATTACATTAGAAACCAAAGTAGTAACTGCCTTTTTGGGAGCATTAGCTTGTGCTAGCAGAGCCAAAGAGGTATCATTAATCATTGATCCAACAGTAAAAGTTGTAGTTTCAATAGCAAAATTAGTGTTAATTAAACTACTTAAACCGCCCTCAGCGTAAATTAAATTTTGAAGCGTACTAGATATAGAACTACTAAGAACTGATGCATTGATAGATATGCCACTGCTTACTTTATTGAATTGTTTTATCCCTGCATCAATATAATCAAGTGATTTACTAGCAGCACTAATACTTGATAAATCAACATCATTTACTGTTTTTACAGGGGGTAAAGACTCTCCACTTGTATTTCCCATTCCTTCATAATTAAACAATGCACCAAAAAAACCACTTTTCTCATTAGCATTATCTCCAGTAATTCTAATTGCTTGTGGACTTTCCATTGTTACTGTTCCGACAACCAAAGCAGTTCGCTGTTGATCTTGAGTAATGTTATCATAGTAAATTGGATCAGGTACATCATCTTCATCCTCTACAGGTGTTGCTGTAGCTGTTATGCCTCGAAAAGTATGAGTTTGGTTGTGTCCGGCATATTGCGTACTTTTAAAACTATGATTTTCTGATGGTCCAGCATATTGATTAGTAAAAGTATGAGTTTCATTTTCACCTGCATGAGGACCATTGAATTCGTGTGTCTCTGAAGAACCTGAATTTTGACCTGTAAGAGTATGTGTTTCAGAGGATCCAGCTGTTAATGAAATAGGTGCTCCACCACCTAACTGCTGAAGCCTTACAAAACTACCTGTTGCTGATTCAATCAAGTAATCTTGACCACTCGTTAAACCTGTAATTGCAGTTCCTGAACCTGCAGAATAAGTAATTCTATCCCCTGCAGAAAATTTATTTGTCATAAAAATCCTATTACCTGAGACATTACTTAAAGCATTAAAACTTGCTTCTTCTGGTACTAAATCTATAATTGCACCCGCAGAAGTTGATGAAAGTTGGAAAGTATTGCCTGATAAATTTCTGATAAAGTATTGAGAACCACCAGACAGTCCTCCAATAGCAGTTCCTCCACTATTAGTAGTATAAGTAACCTGATCGCCTTCAGAAAGTGAATGGCCACCATTTACCGTAATTCTATTATTAGCTAAGTCAACATTACTTTCTGCATTAAATTGGGCAGTTTTCCTAGCTATTATGTCAACACCTGATAACTGTATTAAATTACCAGAAATACTACTAACATTATAAGTCTGTCCATTTGTAAGTCCACCAATGGCTGCACCGCCACCCGTTGAATAGGTGATTTGGTCGCCAGTTTGAAAATTATGCCCAGAAACATTTATTCTATTAGTAGTATGATTCACATCACTTTGTGAATTAAAATTATCGACCATTCCTACTATATCTATATTGTTATTAGATGTATCTTTTAATTTAAAACTACTACCGCTTACATCTCGAACCACATAATTAGTTCCACTTGTCAAATTCCTTAAAGTTCTGCCACCACTCGTATAAGTGACCGTATCACCATTTACAAAATTATGACCAGAAATTTGAATAGTATCATTAGCAACACTAGCTGCAGTTCTTGTATTAAAAGAATGACTAGCAGAATCTAAATTTATTGCATTACCTGCATTTGCATTTACAAGAGTAGAAGCTAATTTAATGGTATTATTATCGACTTTTATAGCAAAGTAGGTATTTCCGCTAGTAAGATTTGATAATGCAGTGCCGCCACCATTACTATAAGTCAGTCTATCACCAGTTTCAAAATTATGACTATTTAAGGTAATTTGTTCATTTGAAATATTAATTGATGTTCGAGCATTAAAATTTTGCACTGGTGGTGGTGAAATAATAATTGTAGGCATTGTTTCATAGCCCCTACCCCGGTCTGCAAGTGTTCCATTGGTTCGGGTGATTGTATCTACTTTTCCATTAACTAAGTTAGCAGAGTAATTTGCCGGAGCACCACCAGCTCCTGATGCATCTACCCCATCAGTATTTCCACCAGCAAACGTGACAGTTGGTGCTGTTGCGTAACCTGAACCTTTTTGAGTTACTGTTACACTTTCAACGCCTTCTAGTCGATCAACATGAATATTTCTATGCTTGTCTATAAATTTTACTGTTTCATCAGTACCAACGCCCCTCGACAAGTTTGGATTAGCAACATTAGCTTTTAGTCCGTCCTTATCAAGAGCTCTAGCAAAAATCTCATTTTGATTTGATTCTGGGTTATTTGAATGTGAAGGTCCGTTAGGTGTAAAATCCACATGTGAGATAAAAATATTATCCCCATTTTCATCAGTAAGTGTTACTGCTTTACCACTCTCAGCAATTTCAGCTGTTACACCTGTAGTTCCACTTTGATTATTTATAGCTGTTACAAGTGGTGATAAATCATTTACATCTGAAATAGTTGCGCTAATTGTTGTACCAGAACCATCTGAATCATTTGCAGTATTTGCACCTAATCTAAATGTAATATCTGAAGCAGCAGCCATATTAAATAATTGTGCTTTTGTAACTGCAGTTGCATCTACTCCTAATCCTGCAGCATGAACTCTAGAAGCAAATTGTTTTGCAGACATACCATTAGTTATATTTATTGTTGCATTATTTTTATATCCATCAATAAAAATACTTCCTGCTACTATTTTGTTATTATTGGATGTAGTCAGAGAAGTTTCATCTTGATCTGTAATATATGGGGTAGAGAAAATTCTCATAGTTAAGTCATCTCTAATAAACTGCATATCTTTTGCTAAGACACTTTCAATTCCTATATTCATAGTTTGGAATTGATTATCACCAACTTGAACAATTTTATTCCTAAAAGAACCGTCCAAAAGCTTCTGACCACCAAATTGAGCATTTTCACCTATTCTATTAATATCTAATTTGATTTTGTTTACTTCTTCTGTCAGTAAATCTCTTTGAGATTTGTCAATCGTATCAGTTTGGGCATTAAGTGTAAGTTCTCTCATTCTCTGGAGTAGTTCTCCTATTCTTTTTACTCCACCTTCTGCTGTGTACAACGAACTTAATGCATCTTTTTTATTAGAAATAGTAACAGTTAATCCTTTAACTTTTGATTCAAACCTACTGGCTAAATGCATACTTGCTGCATCATCAGCACCTTTATGAATTCTTTTACCTGTTGATAATTTTTGAATTGATTCTTCAATATTTCTTTGAACTGGAGTTAAGTTAGCAGATACCAACTTACCCAAGCTATTAGATACAGAGATAGGCAATGTACTTTCCTCATTTAGAATTCAAATTTTTTGAAATTCTGCAATTATTATGCC
>CACFXF010000063.1 GCA_902570265.1 uncultured Alphaproteobacteria bacterium
TGATGTACCCTCCGTACAAATTGTGTTTGGTGGTACTGCTTTTGGAGTTATGTACAGTTCTACTCTTCCTGCCTTTTTAGGAAGCTTTGGGGTAATGGCAAAAGCTTTTTTTCCACCTGTAAAAAAACAAGATGAGTTAATTGAAAGGATGGTGGAATTGGCTGGAATCGCAAGAAAAGATGGGATGATGGCACTTGAAGGTCAAGAAGTTCCTGATAAATTCTTCGAAAAGGGAATGCAGATGTTAGTAGATGGAGCCGATGAAGCAAAATTAACATCCCAGTTAAACCAGGAAATTAAAGCTATGAAAGCTCGTCATGAAACAAATCATGGTGTTGTTGGAGCTTGGATTGATATAGCTCCTGCTATGGGAATGATTGGAACACTAGTTGGTCTAGTTCTTATGCTTGGTAATATGGCTGATCCAAAAGCTATTGGTCCTGCTATGGCTGTTGCGTTGTTGACTACATTATATGGCGCATTCGTTGCTAATGTTTTATTTCTTCCTATGAAAACAAAATTAGAGGGTTATACAGCCTATGAGGTTACTTACAGGGAAATGGTAGTACTTGGTCTTCGTAATATAGCTAGAGGAGAATCTCCACGAAATATCCAGGATCAAATGCTTGCTAACTTACCTCCAAAAATGCAGGCAAAATTAGAAGCAGCGTAAATTATAAAGATCTTGTAAATTTTAAGGATTTAATTAATGGCAGAAGCTACTGAAGAAGTAGAAGAAGAAGAAGAACAGGAGTGTCCTAAATGTCCTCCACCAGGAGCGCCTGCTTGGATGGCCACTTTTGCAGACATGGCCACACTTCTAATGGCCTTCTTTGTTTTGATTTTATCTTTTGCCGAATTTAACGTTCCTAAATTTAAGCAAATATCAGGATCCTTAAAAAATGCATTTGGTGTTCAAAGAATTGTACCGGTAGTTGAGCAACCAAAAGGCACAACTGTGTTGTCATTAAATTTCAGTCCTTCACCTAGTCCTTCTGTTACAAAACAAATGACACAGCAGACCACTACTATTGAGCAGCCTGAGTTGGAACAAAAACAAAAAGAAAAAGATTCTGATGGTGGTAAAACTGATAAAAAAGAGACAGATGGTGGTCAATTAGAAACAGATGAATTAGCAAAAGCTTTGAAAGAGGCTATTGGAAGGGGAGATGTGACAATAGAATCCTTAGGTGATAAAGTATTTGTAAATTTCAATAATACAACTGAAGATGATAATAAAAAAGATACAGCAGAACTTATTGAAGAAACTTTAAAAGCGTTAGAAGAAGCCAGGGCAGCTTCTGGAAAGGCTGAACAAGAAGTACTTTTTGGAGGTATTGAACAAAAATTAGCAGAACTTGCAGCTTCAGCCAAAAGTAATAATGATGATAAAAAGGAATCAAATTCTGATGGAGAAGGTTCTGGAAGTGGTTCAGCTGAAGATAAAAAAGCCAAAATTGCTGAAGACAACTTGCAAGTTGCTTTAAAACAAGAAATTGATAAAGGATTGGTAGAAGTTGAAAGAAAAGATGGTAAAGTCTTTGTAACTGTTGGAGCTGGAGGAGCCTTCCCATCTGGATCTGCTGAGTTGACTGACGAAGCTAGAACAATTATGGCAAAAATTGCTACGACTGGTGTTGGACCCAATAGCAAAATCACTGTATCAGGACATACAGATAATGTACCTCTAAAATTTGGTTCTAATTTCAGAGACAACTGGGATTTAGCAGCAGCACGAGCTGCAAGTGTGGTTCAAGAGATGGAAAAGGCAGGGACTATAACCGCTGATCGCATGCAGGCCGTAAGTTTTGGAGAGGCAAAACCAATAAAGAGTAATGATACTTCTGAAGGTAGATCTAAGAATCGACGGATAGAAATTGAAATAGATTTTTAAATATCCATACAATTTTATTTTTTTTTAAATTTTTTATATTACCGTCTAATTACATAGTTAATTTATTTGTAAACACACAGAAAATAAATAAAAAATCTATAAATTAAAAATTAGATTTTTTGGTTTTTTATTTTCTATACAACATTTATAAATAATTGTATCTTTATCCAGCTCTTTCGTGTAACTCCACTTCATTTCTATACTCTTATTTTTATTGGTTGCTATTTAAATGGTGATAGGAAGTTGACAGATAAAATTGAGGGTGAAATTATCAAAAAAAGAAGAGGGTATATTTTTATATCTCTTGGTAGTTCTTTAAACTCCTTTTAGATTTGTTTGAATTATGTAAGTTTTAGGATTGAAATGTATGTTTTCTATTACGATTAATTTAAATTCTATGACGAAATCTAAAGTCATCTTTTCTTATATAATAAACACTTAGATTAAATGTTTAATAAGTTTGGTATATTGCCATTTGTGTAAAGACTTCACGCTATTGATAAAAAATCGGCATAAATACATTTAATAGACAATCATTGTACTAAGGAAAGGAAATATAATGATTAAAATACACAAAAAAAATAGAATGGTTTAAATCCAAAACAATTATTGGTGATTATGGTATTGCATGAATTTATTTTATTAAAATTATCTTATTTAGTATTCTAATTTGTCATTTTATTCTAATTAATAGTCACTAGATAAATATTTCTTTATTAGCTTAAATCTCAGTCGAGCAATGTCAAAACTATTTAAGGCAATTTACTCATTTATATATAATAGAAATTTGAGCAAGCTGACAAATCAAAATAGTAGTACACACAACCAAAATCTACTGAATTATGTTATTATTTAACTTATTATTTAATAATTAGAATATTTAATATGTAATTGGAGATACTGCAGCTACATTACCACTTTTGCGTTTCTTTTTCTTATTTTTATGATCTTCTTCACTTTTTGACGGAGGCCCAACGAGACTTTTTAAGAAATCACACTTTGGATCAAATTTTCGACAAATTTGTTGTACTGTGGCCTCATCCGTGGCAGCTATTATTGCCCAGACTTGAAATTCCTGAAACATACTGTAACTTCGGCGGATTGTAACTTGGCCTTGCTTAAAATAAACAGCGATAAGTAATGAAGAAATTAGAAAAAGAATAAGGTTTACGTTGAATGTAATAAGGTAAACAGATGTTACTGCAATAAATGGTTCCCACATTCTATTTTGTAATAGCCAAACTGGTGGAAGAAAAACTGCTATTTGTGAGAAAGTAGTATCATATACATCACATTTTTTGTGCAGGTTTTTTAAGACTTCAAAAGTTCGAAACTCTGATTTTTCAATGATGGGTCTTTCAGCAAATTTACTTGAAATTAAGTGGGTTTCTTCATCAGAGGTAAATTTTAAAACACCTCCAAGAGGTCCTATTGTAAAAATTTCAAAAAATTGACCATCCCTAAAAATTGTCAACAACCATTTACCATCTTCCTCACTAGATAAGAGATCCACCAAATTTTCAGAAGTTGACCTGAATTCTGTACCATCGACGGCAACAACAACATCTTCAATTTTTAATTTTAAAGCTTTGGTTCTAGAAGATCTCCCATGTTCAGCTATTTTAAGATATGGGGTACTGTCAATCTTTGTTGATTCATCCAAAGTATCATTTACATAATTTTCAGTTTGTTCAGCCATCACAGTTAATTAATATACTTACACTAAGGGAATTTTATATGATTGTCTTTACTTTGCAATTTTTGAATCATTTCAGTATTCTTTTTCTCTAATAACTTAATTTGTTGTGATAATAAATTTTGAGTGTCAGCTAAACTTTGCATTGTCTTGTTATCAGCAAGTGTAGAAGAAATTCCTTCTATAGAATTAGAGTAAGAATCTTGAATACCATTTATAAGTGATTCAATTTGAGCAAGTTGTCCATTCATTTGTGATACCAAAGTATCTGAAACTGTGCTGGATAGTTGACCACTAAAATTGGCAATTTCTCCAGATAATTGTTCATTAGCAGATTTAACCTGAGTTTGCATTGAAGTAGTTGTCGTTTTAAAGTCATCTCTCATTACTTCGATTTTATTTAAAACTTTTTTATTTTGGTCTTGAATTAAAGCTTGATTATCCATTGCCATCTTTAAATTGTTAGTTGTTTCCTTCAAGGCATCAACATTTTCGGCAAAAATCACCAGTGCTTCTCTATTTGTAGTTGTCATAACAGA
>CACFXF010000064.1 GCA_902570265.1 uncultured Alphaproteobacteria bacterium
ATATATTTTAAATTACCAAAAAAATTTTTACTATTAATAATGAGTTTAGAATTTGGTACTTTTGTTAAAATATCAGCCCATGCTTTAATTACCCGATCATTAATTCTAATAATACGGGTGAGGGTTCCAAAAGTAATAAATCCTTTTGATAAAGCAGGAAGATTGTTCACCTGACCCAAATTATTTTTACCAGGATCCCAAACTGTAGCGTCAATATCTAATGTCCATAGTTTTTCTGAGAATAGATGTTCACTTCCCTTAGGTGCCATGAATTTACTTGTGAGAAAGTAGTTAATAGCACTTAATCCAGTTGTATAGCCAGAGCCTATCCACCATGATAATGAAACAGGAGCAGGCTTTTGGGCAAATACAGTAAGACGATTATTCCTTGTATGTCCCGCAAGATCTACCAGGATGTCTATGCCCAAAGATCTGATCTTTTGGGCTAATTCATCGTCTGTCATTCCATCAGTTCGTATCCAGTGATCTACATAGGATTTATATTTAAGGCTTACTAAGTCTGATTTCTTAAGATCTGCAAAAGCAAAAATTTCGAATTTATCATGGTTGTGATGGGCGATGGTTGGTAATAAAAACCTCTCCATAGAATGTTCCTTAAAGTCAGGAGATACGTATCCTATCTTAAGCTTTTTATCAGGTACTTTGTGTTGAACGAAAGGCTTACATTTGTGTTTATGAGGAAGCCCAAACCTTTGATCAAATAATTTATAGTATTCAAAGATATCCTCTGCACTCATATCTGGAGAATAATTGATAGCAAATAATAGTCCTCCAAGAAAATTATACCTGCCTTTATCATTTGATATAGCTGTTTTGTAGTTTTTGATAGCAGAATTATAATCACCACATAAAACATATGAATTTCCTAAATTCATATGAGCTCCTGGATGCTTAGGGTTAATTTCTAATACTTTATTATATTTCTCTATTGCCCCCTCTAAATTTCCTTTCTCTTCTAAAGACATTCCCATATTACAAAAAGCTTCATCATAATCAGGCTTTAGATCGATTGCCTTTTTATAATTCTCAATTGCATCATCCATATTACCAATATGATGATATGCAAGGCCTAAATTATAATAAATAGTAGGTACATTTGGGTTAATTCTTATTGCCTTTATAAAGTTGGTGATGGCTTTTTTGTAATTCTGTAAAGCTATATTAGTAGAACCAAAGATATTAAGTATATCTATAGAGTCTTGATAAAGGGAAACGAATTGCTTTTCTTTTTCTAAAATTAGCAGAAACTTACCTTGATTATATAAGGTGACAAGAGCATTAACGACTTCTTTAGGTGCACTTTTGTGATTTATCTTTTCGAGCATAGGGGTCTATATTGTGGTATACCAATCCTATCTCTTCGCAATTATTATACCATTTAAGTAGAACACCATTTTTTCCACATGGCTTGATAAGCCCCTTCGAGTTCACGAACAAAACCTTTCTGATCCATGAGTGGGGAGGCTTCCATTTCTGCTCTTAGGTTCTGACGAATGGTAGATAGTTTTTGGGGATCAGAGGCTAAGGCAACAGCTTTCTCGACATACTCTTCCTCTGAGGTGGCGATCCATTCAGGATGACCTAGTGTTGTAAGAATGCTAGCTCCAATTTTTCCTACACTTGGTCGATTGGAATAGGTAATAAAGGGATTACCCATATAGAGATGTTCCATAAGGGTTGTTCCAGAATTATGTGGAAAGCAGTCTAAGGCAATATCAATCTGTCGCATACTATCCCAGGGAGGTGTTTTATAATAAAAGTCTAATCGGTCACAGCTAATGTTATTTAATTTAAATCTTTCTATCATTATTTCTTTGACTTCATTGTTATTCATATCAAAATTATTAACCAGTAATTTTGAATTTTTCACCCTTTTTAAAATGGATGACCAGATAGAAATTACTTTATTGTTTATTCTTAAGTTTTTTGAAACTGATCCAAAAGTCACAGAGTTATTTGCAAGAGCGGGTAAAGGATGAACGTCTCCCATATCTAGTTTGGCTTGGTAGCAGCAAAAACTATAATTTTGTTCTAATCGCCAGGGTTGTTCAGAGAAGAGATGTTCACTTCCGTTAGGAACCATCACATTATCTGTGAGAAAATAGTCAATTGCACTTAATCCAGTTGTATAGCCATATCCCAACCAAGATAAAGAGACGGGAGCAGGTTTTTGGGCAAAAACCCCCAAGCGATTATTCTTGGTATGACCTGCGAGATCCACAAGGATATCAATCCCCAAAGATCTGATCTTTTCCACTAATTCACCATCTTTCATTTTTTCTGTGCGTATCCAATGATCAATATGGGATTTATATTCTAAGGACACTTTATCTTCTTCTTTAATTTCGGCGAAGGCAAAGATTTCAAACTTTTGATGATTATGGTGGCTGAGGGTAGGCATTAAAAAATTTTGCATAGAATGCTGTTTAAAATCAGGTGATACATAACCTATTTTTAGTCTTTGTTTAGGAGTTTTAGTTTGAGGAAAGGACTTCCATTTACACTTAAGAGGTAAACCAAATCTGTGATCATATTTTTTATAATAATCAAAAATTTCCTTTGCGCTCATATCAGGGGAGTAGTTAATATAAAAATTCAATAATGAGAATGATAATTCAAGTTCTTTTCCTATATCAACAGCACTTAAAAAATTAAATAGTCCTTTATCGTAAAACCCTAAGTAAAAATTCATTTCTCCTAGTTTTAAATGTGCTTTTACATATTCTTTATCTATTTTAATGATTTTATTTAAATAATTTTTTGCATGATTGTAAATTCCCATATCAATAAGTGTGCAAGCAAGATTGAAGTTTGATGGAATTGAATTGGGTTTTAGTTCTATTGCATTTATAAAATAAATAGAAGCATTCTTTAAATTATTAAGTTCCCTAAATAATTGTCCTATTTGATTCAATGGAACTTCATCATGGGGATTTTTTTCTATGGCTAATTTATAGTACTTTATCGAATTTCTAATATCACCTAAATCTTTGTATGCTAATGCTAAATTAGAATATAAAATATTAAAATGAGGATTGGATTTAATTGCTTGTTTATAATATTCAATAGATTTTTCATATTGTAATATATAATGATGAATAGTTCCTAAATTATTTAAGGTTTCAACATTATTAGGATTTATTTCTAGTGCCTTTTCATAAGCATGAATAGCCTCATATGGTTTTTTAAAATTATTGGATGCAATACCTAATTTAAACCATGAATTAAAATAATTTGGATTTAACTTTAACGACTTTTTGTAATGAATTATTGCATTCTTTAAATCATTTTTATCATGATAAAGTGATCCTAAATAAAAATATGAAATAAAATTTTTAGGATCAGCAATTAAGTCAGGTTGTAATTTTATAACTTGCTTGAGAACTTTTTCTGCCTCTTCATAT
>CACFXF010000065.1 GCA_902570265.1 uncultured Alphaproteobacteria bacterium
AAAAAATCACAAGCAAGTGCTAAAGTAGATCCTATACCGGCAGCAGATCCGTGTACTGCAGCAATAAAAATTTTTTTTCCATTTACAATTTTCTCAAAAATTGGCTTATATTCATTTTCTAATTGTATGGGTATATCCTCTGCTGTTGTTTCAATTAAATCAGCTCCAGCACAGAAGCCAGGTCCTGCTCCACTAATTATAACAACTCTAATTGAAATATCTTTTTCAATTTTGTCTAAAATTTGTATAAAATTTTGTCTTAATTCTCCATTCAATGAATTATATTGTTTTGGCCTAGATAAACAAATATTTGCTACTCCATCTAAAACCTTATATTCAATAACACTGTTAGACATATAACTCTTTCTAATTAATTTAAATGAATTCAATAATTTTTTTATAAATATAATATTTATATTATTTATAATAGATTTAATCTTTTTATTAGGAAACTATTAATTAAGTGAAAAAAAATTTTAAAGACATTGAACTTATTATTAAAAATGAGTTAAGAATAACTTTCAATGCCATTAAGACGATTGAAACCAAA
Source organism: uncultured Alphaproteobacteria bacterium (assembly GCA_902570265.1). Classification (GTDB taxonomy): domain Bacteria; phylum Pseudomonadota; class Alphaproteobacteria; order Rhodobacterales; family Rhodobacteraceae; genus CACIIZ01. Next base: position 551 of record CACFXF010000065.1, read on the forward strand.
ACCAAAATAGTTGATTTAGACCAACAACTAATTGGACGACTGTCAAGAATGGATAGTATTATAGATAAAGAAATGTCTGTTGCTAAACTAGAAAGACAAAAGCTACGTCTTAATCAATTGGAAGAGGCTTTGAAAAATCTAGAAAGTGAAGACTTTGGAGTTTGTATAGATTGTGGAGAGGATATAGAATTTCAACGCATTAAATCAAACCCTGCAGTAAAAAAATGTTTTGATTGCATGAAGGGTTAATAATACCTAATTCAATAGAAGTAGTTAAATACAAATGAAAAATAATTTTTATTATACTAATTTGAGATGGTTAGTAATAACTACCCTACTTTACTTTGGGTCATCCTTTGGGCAAACTTTTTTTATTGCCATTTTTGCCGGATATATTCGATATGATTTTGACATAAGCCATACAACTTGGGGAAGTATTTATGCATTAGGGACATGCTTGTCAGCTGCTCTGATGTTTAAATTAGGAGGAATTACTGAGAAATTTAAATCTGTTAATCTGAGTATTGTAGTGATTATTTCACTTGCATTTTTCTGTTTTTTGATGATTTTTGCAGAAAATATCTTTCTTTTAATTTTGATAATTTTTGGCCTTAGATTTTTTGGGCAAGGTTTTGCTAGTCATTTGTCTATGGTATTATGCGGTAAATGGTTTTCGAAGAATAGAGGGAAAACTGTTGCTTTTACAAGTCTTGGTTTTACCTTTGGCGAAGCTCTATTACCAATTATCTTTGTTACATTAATTGGGGTTTTTGGGTGGAGACCTTCCTGGGGGTTAGCTTGTTTAATATTAGTATTAATCTCTATTATAATTAAAATAATTTTAACTCACGAAAGAACTCCTAGTAATATTGATAATACTTCACTTATAAAAAAAGAAGTAGGAATTTATAATAAATATTGGACTAAATATGATGTACTTAATTCATGGATTGCATGGCCAATGATTTTTGCAATTGTTGTTCATTCAATGTTCTTAACAATTTTCTTTTTTCAACAGGTTACACTTGGGATAGAAAATAATTGGTCTGCTTCACAATTTGCTATACTTATACCATTTTATACATTTACAAGTATTATTTCCACCTTTTTAACAGGTTATATTATAGACAAGTTTGGAGTACGGACCGTATTACCCTATTACCAAATCCCCGGTTTACTGGGTTTTTTGTCAATGATTTTTTTAAAAGACCCAATTTTTTTTGTAATTCCATTTAGCTTACTAGGTATAATGCAAGGCATAAGTAATTCTTTAAGTGGAACTTTTTGGCCAGAATATTTTGGAACAAAATATCTTGGAGATGTGAGAGCTATAGCAACATCTTTTATGGTAATCGCCTCTGCATTAGGCCCATTCATAAGTGGATTAATGCTAGATAACCAAATTAATTTAAATACTCAATTTATTATGATGTCTTTTGTAATGTCGCTATCGGCAATAGGTCTGATTTATTTATCAATAAATACTAAGGAAATTCTAAATACTAATTTATAATATGAGCCTCTGTTGACTTTTTAATATCATCTATTGTTGAACCTTCTGCAATTTCAAGAATCCTGATACCTCCTTTATTGATTTCAAACATACCCAAATTTGTAATAACAGAATTTACAACACTTTTACCCGTCAGTGGCAGCGAGCATTCTTTTAAAAGTTTACTTTCACCTTTTTTATTTGTGTGGTCCATGATGACAATTACCCTCTTAACACCTGAAACTAAATCCATTGCTCCTCCCATTCCTTTAATGAGTTTTCCAGGTATCATCCAATTCGCCAAATCCCCATTTTCTGAAACTTCCATTGCACCTAAAATAGCCATGTCGATATGACCACCTCTAATCATCGCAAAGCTGTCAGCACTTGAAAAATAACTCGTCTTTTTTAACTCAGTAATGGTTTGTTTTCCTGCATTAATTAAATCTGGGTCTACATTTTCTTCAGTTGGAAACGGACCCATACCCAACATACCATTTTCAGATTGTAGAGTAATATCTATGTTATTTGGTATAAAATTAGAAACAAGAGTAGGTATACCTATACCCAAATTTACATACATACCATTTTTAATTTCTTTTGCCGCCCTCGCAGCCATTTCATTACGATCCCACATCGATAAATCCTCACTTTGATAAAGTCATATTTTCAATTCTTTTTTCGTGCTTCCCTACTAATATTTTATTTACAAATATTCCAGGTGTATGAATATGATCAGGATCCAAAGAACCCACTGGAACTAATTCTTCAACTTCAGCAATACATACTTTCCCACACATTGCGGCAACTGGGTTAAAATTTCTAGCAGTTTTACGATAAACTAAATTTCCTTCTTCATCACCTTTCCAAGCTTTTACTATAGATAAATCTGCAAAAAAGCCTTCTTCTAGGATATAAGTTTGGCCATTAAAATCCTTATGCTCTTTACCTTCAGCAATGACTGTTCCAAGTCCTGTTTTTGTATAAAAGCCTGGAATACCTGCTCCTCCAGCCCTCATCCTTTCTGCTAATGTACCTTGTGGTGTAAATTCTAATTCTAACTCTCCACTTAAATATTGTCTCATGAATTCAGAATTCTCACCTACATATGATGAAATCATTTTTTTCACTTGTTTAGTTTGTAATAAAAGACCTATACCGAAGTCATCTACACCTGCATTATTAGAAGCAATAGTTAGATTTTTTACCCCAGATAGTTTTAGAGCATCGATCAACTCTTCTGGAATTCCGCATAGCCCAAACCCACCAGCTGCTATTTTCATTCCATCAAAAATT
>CACFXF010000066.1 GCA_902570265.1 uncultured Alphaproteobacteria bacterium
GTACTTATGATTTTATACTTATTCCCCTTAGGGATTGCTCTTATAACATATCTAACAAAAGAAGAGTTTTTCCAACCTATACAATGGTTTTGTATATTATTTATAATTTTTGGGATTGGTTTGATAATTATAGATGGTTCATTTGAGGGTAACATTTATGGATTTTTTATAAGCATTTTGGGTTTATTACTAATGATAATTTTCATATATTTTTCTGGCAAATTAGCTAATTTAACTGGTTCAGCAATTATGAACTTTCATATTAATCTTTGGAGTAGTTTGCTATTGGGTTTTCTAATTTTTTCAACAGATATAATTTTTAAATTACCGGAAAATCCCAAAGGCTGGTTGGCTATTTTCAGTAATGGCTTTTTTTATGTTCTTAGTTACTTTCTATTTTATGAAGGCTCTAAAAGAATTGGGATAACTAGAACTTCAGTTTTAGCAACTATGGAACCTATATTTGCTGCCATTTTTGCTCTAATTTTGTTAAAACAATTTTTAAATTTAACTGAAACCTTTGGTTTTATAATAATAATATTGTCTATATTTCTCTTTGAAAGGTTTCGAATAAATATAAAAACATCTAAGATAAAAATATGAGTTCAAAAAAAGCCTTAATTTAAACACAAGATTACTCAAATTCAAAACCAAAATGTGTGAGCAGTAGTACTTAGGCTATGGTTTTTGGAGAATCTACATCTAAACTCTTACTTTTTAAGACGTTATGAATACTTGAGTAGATTCCTATAGTCTTTTCCTAATAAGTATTATTTTTATAATATCCCTATGATTTACGAGAAAAAACGATTTTCAACCTTCTTAATAAAAAATAAATGGCAAGTAATCCCATCCCTGGTAAAACGACAAAAACTGAAGCAGCTAGTATAATTAACATAAAACCCAATCCTGCACCTGGTGTATTGCTGTAAGATGTCAAAACAAAACCAAACACAATTAATGCCAAAGCACTAAAAATGACTAAAAGTATGATAGAACCTAAAATAACTCTACCAATGTCACCTGCTATAGTCTGTGGGTAGAAAAAAAATTCAAACTTACTTTGTTTAATTTCTAAAGATTCCTTTTTTTCTTTATTCTTCAAAAGCTGATCTCCTTGAACCACTCTAATAATCAGATCATATCTACATATATATCCTACACTAAAATTATTATCTAAAAAGATTATACTTTCATACCTTCCCAAACCAAAACATATGAGCAGTAGTACTTGCTAATAATAGGCTATCGTTTTTGGGTACCCTCAAGGATATGTCTTAGGGGTGGATATAGTGCTTGTCTCTTTAAGGATACTCCAAAGATATTTGTCTTTATTCTTTTTTTATGCATAAATAAATTTAATTTAAAAATTATCATAAATAGTTTGTTTTTTTATGAGAATATGTAAGCCATGAAAAAAATTATTTTAACTTCTTTCGTAACAGTAGCGCTTATAACTGCATCATACTTTATTTATGTTTTCAATACTAAGAATTTGTATGCTGCCGAGTGGGCATGTGCAGGTATGAAAATGGAAGGTGGAACTACTCACCCTTATACTTTGATAGGTAAAAGGGGGGAGTTACTAAAACAGGTTAATCCCTCACAGGGAATTAATAACGAACTCGAATTTGTCACATATAATCAAGTTCAAGACACTTGGATGTACGTAGATAAAAGTAACGAATACAATAAAACATTTCATATATTAAAATATTTTGATGAAGAGGATGCACTTGTAATAAGAAATTGGTCGTGGCTTTATCGCAAATCAAAGCGTGAAAGCTTTGATGAAGCCATTAATGAAGATATTTTTGTCGAAAATATTTGTAGCCTAACTAAAAAATAAAACGTGAGATATTATTCAAAAAACAGCTATTCCTTCAACACCCTTTATAGTTCTTCTTAATACACTCTCTTGCTAAGTCTTGTGCCTTCTCAACTTGTGAAGGGGTCATTCCTTGTTTTAGAAGATAATCCATTATCTTTTTACCATCTTTATGCCCATTTGAATTTAATATATTTCCCCACATATGAGCATAAACTTTGTCCGCTATTACACCTTGACCAAGAGCGTACATCACACCAAGATTGTACTGTGCCTTTGCATAGCCCTGTTCAGCCGAAAGAATATACCATTTTACAGCAGTCTTATAATCTTGAAGAACACCTTGTCCATTATCGTACATAATACCTACATTAAATTGGGCCTTTGCGTAGCCCTGTTCAGCCGAAAGAGTGTACCATTTAAAAGCAGCTTTGTGATCCTGAGGAACGCCACGTCCTTTCTCATACATAACACCTAGATTATATTGGGCCAATGCATCACCTTGTTCTGCTGAAAGCGCATACCACTTTACAGCAGTCTTATAATCTTGAAGAACACCCTGTCCTCTCTCGTACATAATACCTAGATTAAATTGGGCCTTTGCATCACCCTGTTCAGCTAAAGATGTCCATTCTTTCAATGCAGTGGTATAGTCACCTCTTTGAGCTGCATCTAAACCCTTTTGAAAATCACCACTCCAACCCACACCAAAGCTTCCAATAGCTAGGGTTACAATGAGGCACAGAGATGTGATTAATTTTTTCATATTAATTATCTTACTTGAATTTTTTTATCTGAAAAGATTATAAATGCATACCTTCTACACCCAAAATGTGTGAGCAGTAGTAATTACTAATAATAGGCCATGGTTTTTGGGGTGCCCTACCCAAGTGCATGTCCACCATGTCCAGTATGTCCAGTAGAGGGTTTTTAGAACGAAAACTCAAAATTCTCCCCCTCAAAGTCCCCCTTTAGAGCCCTTTTTAAACTTCAAAAGCACGTTGAATTTTCCAGTAGGTAAACTTTCCATTGTTTTGTTCAGCGTAAACTAGCACATTAGATTTGGGCGTGTCTTCTTGGATAACATCATGCGTTGCAACGATATAGTTTTCGTTTTCGCGGATTGTTTTAAAGTTGTTAATTCTCAATCCACCTGCAACACACCAACTTTTTGTATTTTCTATATTATCCAGTTCACCAGTGGTATCTTCAAACTGAAAATCATCTGAAAGATATTGAGCAAGATGCTTGAAATCCATAGTTTCAAGGGTTTTATCCCATGCTTCTAACACAGTTTTTGCTTGTATCATTTTATTTTCCTTAAAATCTCCATTTATTTTAAATTTCCAACTCTGAGTTGCATTA
>CACFXF010000067.1 GCA_902570265.1 uncultured Alphaproteobacteria bacterium
ACGTGACTTTGCCTTTCCAAAACCTGAAGTAGAACCAACAATTGTGCTTTTTACGCAAATAAAAAATTTAATAAATAATCCAAAAATTAATTTCGGTTCTAAAGTTTTTTCTTCACCAGATCTCAGATGGGGAAGAACTGATATTAAAACAGTTCAATTATTGTATGCTTCAATAATGAAACAAAAGGCTTTGGATTTAGGCAAAGACGATGTGTGGTTTGAAAATAATAAATCAATTACTGAAGGAAGTTCTAATAATACTTTCATCATATCTAACAATGGGACACTTATTACAAGATCCTTATCTACAAAAATCCTTCCAGGTATAACTAGAAAATCAATATTAGAATATGCAAAGAAAGCTAATTTTAATATTGAAGAAAAACCATTTACCATTGAAGATACAAAGAATGCAAAAGAAGCTTTTTCCTGTTCTTCTACAACTTTTATTATGCCGGTGGTTGAGATTGACAACTGCAAAATTGGAAGTGGTACTCCTGGACAGCACACCTTGGAACTACGTAAACTATATATAAAAAATGTAAGAAAAGAATTAATTTGAAGTTATTTTTTGTTTTGATTCATAACTTTTTCTACTTCATCTCTGTTTCTTTCTATTTGAAAATTACTTTTCCATTTCTCATAGGGCATTCCATAGATTAATTCTTTAGCTTGATCTTTATCGATTTGAAAACCTTTTTTTTCTGCTTCTTCACTGTACCATCGAGATAAACAATTTCGGCAAAATCCTGCTAAATTCATTAGATCTAAATTCTGGACATCTGTTCTATTAGATAGGTGATTCAGTAGCCTTCTAAATGTTGCTGCTTCTAGTTCTTCTGTATTTAAATTTTTCATTTTGACCCAGACCTTATAAAAAAATTAGAATTAGAACTTATTCTAAAATATTTTTAATTGAAAATAAATAAATTCTAGATGCTAATTTACCACAAAACCAACCTTTATGTTGGATAAATTAGAAAGTGTTTAAATTAAAAATAATATCTACTATTGTCCACATATAAATAATTTAATTAAAATAGTGGGTTTAGAATTCTATGGCTGAAGGTATAAGAAGGAATAGAAATGTTAAAATTGTTGCAACATTAGGTCCTGCATCTAGCACTGAAGCGATGGTTTCAAAATTATTTGAAGAAGGAGTTGATGTTTTTCGTCTTAATTTAAGTCATGGATTACATAGTGAAATAAAAAAAAGACATGAAATTATTAGAAGAGTTGAAAAAAAATTTGGTAGACCAATCTGTATCCTAGCTGATCTACAAGGGCCAAAATTAAGATGTGGAGAATTCAAAAATAAAGAGGCAGAATTAGTACCTGGTCAATCTTTTATTTTTGATAAAGAAAGAACACTAGGAGATTCTAATAGAGTTTATCTTCCTGAATTTACAGTTTTCACAAATTTGGAAAGAGGATCAAAAGTACTTGTTAATGATGGCAAAATTAGACTAAAAGTTAAAGAAGTAAACAAAAGTTTTGTCAAAACAGAAGTATTAGTGGGCGGGGTTATTTCTGATAAAAAAGGAATAAATGTTCCTGACCAAGTTTTACCTTTATCTGCACTTTCTAAAAAAGACTTAAGTGATTTAGAGTTTGTTTGTGATCTTGGGATAGAGTGGTTGGGCCTTTCTTTTGTTCAAAGAGCAAAAGATGTTAAAGAAGCAAAAAAAATAGTTCGTGGAAGAGCGGCAATTTTGTCAAAAATTGAAAAACCATCAGCAGTTGATGCATTTGAAGAGATCTTAGAAGAAACTGATGCAGTTATGGTTGCCCGTGGGGATCTAGGAGTTGAGCTTCCAATTGAGACTCTTCCACCAATTCAAAAAAGATTAGTAAGACAATGTAGACATTCTGGAAAACCAGTAATTGTAGCTACTCAAATGATGGAAAGTATGATTAATTCACCTGTACCAACTAGGGCTGAAGTCTCTGATGTAGCTCAAGCAATTTATGAAGGTGCGGACGCTGTTATGTTATCTGCTGAAAGTGCAGTAGGTAACTACCCGGTAGAAGCAGTTAAAACAATGAACAGTATTGCGACTGAAGTTGAAAAAGAAAAAACATATCGTCAAGTTATAGAATCTTCTAGAACTCCCCTTAAAGGTGACGTTTCAGATGCGATCACTGTAGCTGCAAGAGAAGTTGCTGAAACAACTAATATCAAAGTCATTTGTTGTTTTACAGAAACAGGAACTACAGCTTCACTAACGTCTCGTGAGAGACCAAAAGTACCTATAATTGCTTTAACTCCTAAAATTACAATAGCTAGAAAACTAACTTTGAATTGGGGTTTGCACTGTATAATAACAGAAGAGCTTACAAGATTCAAAATGGCTGTTGTTAATGCTGCAAAAGCAGCTCGAATGTATGGATTTGCAAAAAATAATGACAAAATTATTGTAATAGCAGGTGTTCCTTTTAACGTATCAGGAACAACTAATATTCTTAGAGTTGCTCCAGCTGATGAGAAAAAAATATTTGAAGGAGAAATTAATTAAGGTTTTCAATAAGAATGTAATATTTCAACTATTTTTTGTCTTGCAATTTTTTTTAATAGATACTAATAAAAAAAAAAATAATTATTAGGTGAACACATGCCAAAAATGAAAACCAAGTCTGGTGCTAAGAAGAGGTTCAAACCTACAGCTTCTGGTATGTTAAAGGCTGCCCAAGCTGGTAAAAGGCATGGTATGATTAAGCGTTCAAAAAAATTTATTAGAAATGCACGAGGTACAACTACTCTTTCTAAGGCTGACGAAGGAATTGTTAAAACCTACATGCCGTATGCAAGGTAAAGGATAACAGATGTCACGAGTTAGGCCCGGTCCAGTAACTAAAGCTAGACATAAAAAAATTCTTAAGGCAGCAAAAGGTTACTATGGAGCAAGAAGCAGAACCTTTAAAACTGCTGCCCAAGCAGTAGATAAAGCTTTACAATATGCTACCAGAGACAGAAGAGTAAAAAAGAGAACTTTTAGATCACTTTGGATCCAAAGAATAAATGCCGCAGTTAGGGAATTAGAACCATCTTTGAATTACAGTAAATTTGTTAATGGTTTGACTAAAGCAAATGTAATTGTTGATAGAAAAATACTATCTGAGCTAGCTGTTAACGAG
>CACFXF010000068.1 GCA_902570265.1 uncultured Alphaproteobacteria bacterium
ATTTGAATATATCCCTGATAATGCAATAATTTTTGCTGATGAAAGTCATGTTGCAATCCCTCAATTAGGTGGAATGTATAGAGGTGACCATAGAAGAAAACTTACTCTTTCAGAGCACGGTTTTAGGTTGCCCTCATGTATGGATAATAGGCCATTAAAATTTGAAGAATGGGATGCAATGAGGCCACAATCGATATTTGTTTCAGCAACACCAGGTAATTGGGAATTATCTGCTACAGAAGGTGTTTTTGTTGAACAAATAATTAGGCCAACTGGTTTAATTGATCCACTTGTAGAGATAAGACCTCTTGGAAATCAAGTTGATGATCTTTTACATGAGGTAAATTTAGCATCAAAAAATAATCATAGAACTCTATGTACTGTTTTAACAAAAAGGATGGCAGAGGACTTAACAGAATTTCTTAATGAGAAAGGTGTAAGAGTTCGTTATCTTCATTCTGATATAGATACATTAGAAAGAATAGAGATTATAAGAGATTTAAGACTTGGTACTTTTGATGTTCTTGTTGGGATAAACCTCCTAAGAGAGGGTTTAGATATTCCAGAATGTGGGTTGGTTACTATTTTAGATGCCGATAAGGAAGGTTTTTTGAGGTCTCAAACCTCACTTATACAAACAATTGGTCGTGCTGCTAGAAATATTGACGGAAAAGTTATAATGTATGCTGATAAAATAACAACAAGTATTAAAGTCGCTATTGATGAAACAAAAAGGAGAAGAGTGAAGCAGATTGCGCATAATAAAAGAAATAATATTACACCTGAAAGTATACAGAAAAATGTAAAAGATGTTTTAGAAGGTGTTTTTGAAGGTAAAACTGATTTAGAAAGAGTAACTGCAAAAATTGAAAAATCTTCAAAAGTTGGTGGCAACCTAGAAGCTCATTTGAAAGTATTAAGGAAAGAAATGTTTGCTGCAGCTGAGAATTTAGAATTTGAAGAGGCTGCTCGATTGCGTGATGAGATAAATCAGCTTGAGAGAGTTGAATTATCTATAATTGAAAATCCGTTTTTAAGACAATCTGATTTGAAGAATGAAAACGATTTATTTAAAACAAAAGGCCGATCAAAGGGAGGTATTGCAGGAACACGTACATTAAGAAGTAAAGCTAGAATGATGCAAAACTAAGCCCCTGATGAGGTCTTTTTTACTTGATATACACCATTTATTAGCCACTCATCTTGACCGTAGTTTTTAATTTCGTAATCAAACATAAAAATTCGCTCATTTTTGTCGATAAAAAGAACACGCTGTATTAAACTTTCATTAAATAAAGTAAACTCTAAAAATTTAAATTCTTTTGGTTCCCAAATCATTGGGTAAGCAGACTTAACCATTGAGCCAAATTTATCAGCATTAGCAAATTTTGATTTTATAAATGGAGAAGCAAAAGAATAGGCTTTATTGGTATCAAAATTTTGAAATGCATTAATTTGGGACGATATAACTAGTTGAGCCTTTTTTTCAAGGTTTGATATTTTTTTTGTATCAGCAAAAATTTTTTCAGTGAGAGATAGCATAAAAAATGATGAAAAAAATAGTATGTTTATAATTAAGAAATTTCTAGATAAGGTATGCATTTAAGAGCCCTTTAATTTTAAAAAAGAATGGAATTGTTATATAGTTATTTCTAAAAAAAAATTAAGTTTAATTTTTAAAAAAATTTCTAATCAAAGACTTAATCTTTTGCAAATTAGTGTTCTTGTTTCATCTATTCCATAGATTGAGATAAATCCTCCTAATTTTGGACCAGATTTAGCACCTAAAATTACCTCATAAAATGCAGAAAACCAGTCCCTTAGGTTATCAAATTTATGATCCTTTCCAATAGAAAACAGTAAAGTTTGAATTTCTTCAATTTCACAATCGCTCTTAAGATTTTCTAATCTATGACACAAATCAATTAATGCATCTTTCTCAATTATAGTAGCATTACGAAATTTTTTATTAGGTTTCACAAAGTCCTGATAATAATTAATTGCATATTTTACTGCTCTTTCCAAGTCAGGGTGTTCACTAGCAACTATGTTAGGTTTATAACGTTTAATAAATGTCCACAATGTTTTCTCATCCTCTGAACCGGAAGCTGAAACTAGGTTCAATAACATTGAGAAGTTAATTATCATATTTGAAAAGGGTGGATTTCCAGTATGAATATGCCATACTGGGTTATTAATTTTCTCTTCTTCTTTTTGGTCAATAAATTTATTAAGATGTTGGTGATAATCATCAACCATTTTGGGTATAACATCAAAGTAGAGTCTTTTTGCAGTTTTAGGTTTTTGGAACATAAAAAAACTTAAAGAATCTTGATCTGCATATCTTAACCAATCCTCTATTGATAAACCATTACCTTTTGATTTTGATATTTTTTGGCCATGTTCATCTAAAAAAAGTTCGTAATTTAATAGTTCTGGAGGGCTTCCGCCTATTATTCTACATATTTTTGCTGCCAGTTCTGCAGATGGTATAAGGTCCTTTCCAAACATTTCATAATCTACATCTAAAGCAAACCACCTCATTGCCCAATCAGGCTTCCACTGCAATTTTACATTTCCTGATTTAACTGATAATTCTATTTTCTCACCACTTTGTTCTGTGTATGTGATAGTTCCTTTGGTTTTATTTATTTCTTCAATTGCAACTTGTAAAACTTTGCCAGTTATTGGACTTATAGGAAGAAAGGGTGAGTATGTTTTCTTCCTTTCTTCTCTTAATGATGGTAATATGACTTCCATAATTTTATCATAGTTCTCTAGTATTTTTATCAAGGCGTCATCAAATATACCATCTTTATAATTTTTAGTAGCTGACTCAAAATTATAATTCAAATTATAGTTATCAAGAAATTCTTTTAATTTTGCATTATTGTGATCACCAAAACTATTAAATTTTCCAAAAGGATCTCTTACTTTTGTTAGGGGAAGATCTAAATCTTCTTTTAATTTTTCTGGTGTAGGCACATTTGTAGGTATTTTTCTAAGGCCATCTAAATCATCGGAAAAACAAATAAGTCTGGTAGGAGTTTCATTCAAAAGAGAAAACGCTGTTCTAACCATATTTGTTCTTACTACTTCTCCAAATGTCCCAATATGTGGAAGT
>CACFXF010000069.1 GCA_902570265.1 uncultured Alphaproteobacteria bacterium
TTTATTACTGATTTCCTCAAGTATTGGAAGATTTAGTTTTAGTTTTTCTTCCTGAATTGGCTCCTCCACCTGTCGAGTGAATACTTCTTTAATTTGATTTGTAATTATTAATGACTGACACCAGTCATACTTATGAAGCCCCTTGTAAGAGGCCAGTATTAATATAGCCAATGGACTTGGCTGTTCATTATTAGAGAGTAATTTTCTTATTTTCTTCTCTAAGACGTTAATTGCTTTTTCTTCATTTTGACTTTGAGTATAGACATATTCATTGGTAAAGCACTGAAGTGCTAAAGCTGATAGAAATCTAAGTAATTCAGGTGATGCCTCTTGGAGGGACGAAATGTTTTCAAGGATACTAGCTCTAAGTTTTTTGAGTAGTGTCTCAAGCTCTAAATCAGGAAGTGGACAAACACTCATTAGTTTACGTAACAAGGGAAGCTCATCTAAGTCTGATATAATATCTAAAGGATTTTGAATTACCTCATTAGAACTAATGATTTTTAACTGTTTCTGCAAACTTGGCTCAAACTTCAATAGACTGATAGCTGCAACGGCAATAAATTTGGGTCGAACATACAATTTTTTATCAAGCAAAGAATTGATTGTCTTTTGAAGACCTCTATTTGGCTTTTTAAAGATTAGGCTAGTGAGAGCAATTCCCATGTTGTTAAAGGCCTCAGCATAATCAGGTTTGATGGTGAGAGCATCATTATATGCGTTTATGGCTTCTTCTAGCTTTCCTTGATCTTGGAGAGCAATACCCATGTTGTAATAGGCTTTAGCATAATCAGGCTTGAGTGAGAGAGCTTTATTGTAAGCCTCTACTGCCTCATCTAGCTTTCATTGATCTTTAAATACATTGCCCATGTTGTAATAGGCTTCAGCATAATCAGGCTTGACGGAGACGGCTTTGTTGTAAGCCTCTATGGCTTCGTCTAGTTTCCCTTGATTTTTAAGAGCAATACCCATGTTGTAATAGGCTTCGGTATAATCAGGCTTGAGTGAGATAGCTTTTTTGTAAGCCTCTATGGCTTCGTCCAGCTTGCCTAAACCTTTATTTGAAGCACCTATAATATTGTATAGATTAATGGAGTTAGGAAAATCTTTCATTAATTCCAAACCCTGGGCTAGGGCTTTTTGAAATAGACCTTGAGTATATAGATTAATCAGACTTTGTAGTTGATCTTGGGGAGGCTCTTTAACTTCTGAGCTTTTCGATATTTCTTTTTTAGATAAAGCTTTTATCCCATCTAAAGCTTTTTTGTTTTTAGGAAATCTCTTGAGAATATCCTGATATATCTTCTTAGTCTCCACACTTAGACCATCTTTTAAATTCTTTTTAGCAAGCTTCAATGCTTGATATAAATTTAATTTGTCTAGAATGTTAACTTGGGATTCTTCTGGGTCTTTACTTTCATTTTTAGATTCACTGTATATAACCAATCTTTTCTCTATTTTTTTAAATCCATCCCCTTTTACCCCTTTACTTTTTGCTTTATCAAATACTGCTTTTGCATCATCCATTCGATTTAACTTAATCAAAGCATCTATATAACTGAGCCAGAACTGAGCTATACTTGAATTGGCGTCTAATGCTGTTTTAAAGAATGGAAGTGCTTCTTGAACTTTCCCCAGACCAACAGCCAATACACCCATATTATGATTAGCGTCAGGATGTTTTGGTTGTTCTTTAAGTATTGCTGTATAATAACGATCAGCTTCTTGTACCTTGCCAGCTTTATGAGCCTCAATACCTTTTAGCAAAGCTTCCTTAAGTGTTAATTGCATGACAAACGTAAACCCAAAAATAAAAACGCTAAAATTATTGAAAAGGCATGAAGCAATAAACCTATAATTTGTTCCTCATTTCTGTTCTAGATAGTTTCTTTAGACACTGATCTAATATGTAAAAACCTAACTGTAAAATAATTTCAGTAATTATAGTACATGAAATATCTTATGTGTGAAGATTAGAGATTTACCTTTCCCACATAAAATGTGTGAGCTGTAGTACTTGCTAATAATAGGCTATGGTTTTTGGGGCACACTAAAGGATATGTCTTAGGGGTGAATGTAATAAGTTTCATAACTGTCATATTGGAAATGAAAAGTTAAAAAAGTCCACCTTTTACTCCACCTTTTGAGCCTTTTTAAGAGAAATTGAAAATCAAACCCCTTATTTATATGACTTAAATCACTTATATTCTTCATTAGACAAAGTATCGATTAATCTTTGTACTAGTTAGCTACAGTCTCAGTATTTTCACAAACCCAATAAAACAAAGGTTAAAGTGCTAACTACTGTATCATTGCTCTCAGTAGTAACCTATGGTTTATCTAAAATTCTCCACCACTTTTCCACCACCTTGTATCTCTTCAAGAGTATCAACCATTTTCTTATCGTGCTTATCAAAGAAGTGAGCATAAGTAGACATGGTTTGATCCAAAGTTGAGTGACCTAATCTCTTCTGGATTTTAGATAGATATAATTCTTTCTAGATCAAGATATAGTTATAAATATTATTTTATTAATTTTATTTTTTAATAACGTTAGGTAAATATTGTAAGACTAATACATTCAAAATAAACTTTACTAGTGAATTTAGTTTTTTTATTAGGAATTTTTAATTTATGTCTTTAGTTAAAATAAGTAGCGATTACTGGGTGAAACTATTTAAAGACGATCCAGTAAGACCAAATTTAACTCCTAAGTTTAGATTAACTGAAAATAGAGTAAACTTCTTACTGACCCAAGACTTTAGTAAACCATGTGCAATTATTTGTGTAGCTTATACTAAAGAGATACCTAAAACAGAAAAACAATTAGAAATTTATTCAATGCATAAGCTTTATGTAAATTATGATAAAGCTATTTTCTATACTATATGGAGTTATTCTAAAGGATCTGGGAAAGATATTTTATTTAGCACAGTTGACTGGTTAAAGAAAAAGAAGCCTGAAATAACAAGATATATAACTATGAGTCCAAAAACTAAAATGGCTAGAAATTTTCATTTAAG
>CACFXF010000070.1 GCA_902570265.1 uncultured Alphaproteobacteria bacterium
TTATTTGAGAGTTTTGGAGTTGGTTTACCGGCTATAAATGTTTCTGACACACCGGAAGGTGAAACTACCTACTCATTATCTTTACAAATACTAGCATTGATGACTGTTTTGACAGTACTACCCTCTTTAATTTTAGGTATGACTTCATTTACTCGAATTATTATAGTTTTATCTATTTTACGCCAGGCAATGGGAACTCAGCAAACACCACCAAACCAAGTTTTGATAGCTGTTGCTCTTTTTTTAACACTTTTTATAATGTCACCTACCCTTTCTAAAATTAACAATGAATCCTTATCACCATATTTAAACGGTGATCTAAGTGCGGAAAATGCCCTATCAAAAGCAAGCAATACTGTTAAAGATTTTTTGGTTTTCAATACTAGAAAAAATGACTTGCAAATGTTTGCTGACTTAGCGGGTGACGAAAAATATGAGAATAATTATGAAGTTCCATTACCAGTTTTATTACCTGCTTTTATAACCTCTGAACTTAAGACAGCATTTCAAATTGGTTTTCTTTTATTTTTACCATTCTTAGTAATTGATATGGTAATAGCATCTACACTGATGTCTTTAGGTATGATGATGCTGAGTCCAATGCTAGTATCACTACCATTTAAATTACTATTATTTGTTCTTGTAGACGGTTGGGCAATGACAGTAGGTTCTCTTGTTGCAACATATTCATCTAGTTAGGATAGAAAAATGGACTTTGATGCAAACGTAGAATTTTTGAGACTTACATTTTATCAAATAATACTGACTGCTGGGCCTTTATTAGCTGTGGCTCTGGCAGTTGGTCTTATTATTGGAATTGTTCAGGCAGCCACAACAATCAATGAAATGACCTTAAGCTTTGTGCCAAAATTAGTAATTGTAGTTTTAACATTTGCATTACTTGCTAATTTCATGCTTGTGAGCCTTTCTGATTTTTTTCTTTTTATTTTTGATCGAGTTGCAGGAATGGGTTATAGTTAATGTTAGATCTTCCTATTAACAACATTGGCACTTTACCAGGGCTAGAACTTCAAATAATTCAAGATAAAATTCTTTTATTTCTATTTTGTAGTATCAGAATAAGTGCTTTTTTGATATCTTCTCCCATATTTGGTGCAGGTTATGTTTTACTACCAGTAAGAATTCTTTTTGCAATGGTGTTAACATTAAGTATTTTTCAAGATCAAAGTGCCTTAATTGATGTACAAACAATAACTTCATCAATTGGAATAATTTTAATTGCTAAAGAGATTGCTATAGGTTTAAGCGCAGGTTTAGTTTTAACAATTTGGTTTTCTGCAGCATCTTTAGCAGGTGAAAAAATAGCAAGTACCTCAGGCCTAGCTTTTGCAGCTCAAGTAGATCCAAATACAGGATCTTCAACTCCAGTAATAAGTCAAATATTGATGTTGTTTTTATTGGTTATTTTTTTAGCAATAGATGGTCATCTCATAGTTATAAGAACAATGTTAGATTCATATGAGTATATAAATATTGATACTATGCCTAGTTTAGATATCCTGTTAAAAACAGGAATTGGTGCTGCAGGATCTATGTTTTTAGCTGCTACTATAATCATGCTACCAGTCTCAGTTCTTTTACTAATGGTAAATGTTTCAATCGGTATTATGACAAGGTCTGCCCCAACTCTAAACCTCTTTTCTTTTGGATTCCCAATTACTTTACTTGGAACTTTTATCTTTTTATATTTTTCTGTATCATCAATTGGATTTGCTATGTCAGATCTTGTAGAAGCAGCTATTATATCAATGCAAGACATGATTTGGGGTATAAATTATGGCTGAAGAAAATGAAGATGGCCAAGAAAAGACTGAGGAGCCATCCCAACGTAAGATAGAAAAAGCTAAAGAAGACGGCAAAGTATTAAGTTCAAAAGAGATGTTTGTTTTTACAAATATTTCGATGGGTTTGGTTTTAATGTTTGCGTTTTTCTTAGTAGCTAAACAGTACTTATTTGAGTGGGCTGATTTATTCGTTTTTGATAGCGATGCAAAACTAGATGACCTTTATAATATTAAAAGTAATTATGCATTATGGTATTATCTAAAGGTGAGCCTTTTGTTTGGAACACCAATTTTTCTTGTAACTTTAGGAACTCAACTTGCAGTTGGTGGGATAAATTTTGCTCCTAAAGCAATGTCCTTTAAAGGAAGTAAATTAAATCCAATAAAAGGATTTAAAAATATTATATCAATGAAATCTCTTGTAGAATTGGGTAAATCCATACTCAAGGTATGCTTGCTTATGGGAACTGCAGCATATGTTATTTATCTCTATTTACCAACAATCATAAGAATTTCAGATGGAAATTTAAATTCAGCGCTTGATACTTTAAAAAAATTATTTCCACTTTTGTTAATCGCCTCTTTGATAGCACTGGCAACAATTGCAGCAATTGATTATTTTTGGCAAAGGTATCAACATATTGAATCGCTAAAAATGACAAGACAAGAACAAAAGGATGAATTCAAACAAACTGAAGGCTCCCCTGAAGTAAAACAAAAAATTAGACAAAAGCAAATGGAAGCAAGTATGGCATCAGCCGCACAAAGGAAATCTGTTGAGAATGTATCAGAAGCTACCGCTATAATCACAAACCCAACTCATTTTGCAGTCGCACTTAAATATATTGTAGGAGAACCTGGAGCACCAGAAGTTGTAGCTATGGGTAGAGGAAATATTGCTCAAGAGATAATTAATAGAGGTAAAGAAAAAAATATTACAGTGTATCGAAGTCCATTACTAGCAAGAGCTTTATTTTTTACTTCTGAAATTGGTAAGGAAATCTCAGAAAAACTTTATAATGCTGTAGCTGTAGCATTGGCCTATATTTATAAAATCGATAAGGGCGAATTAGTTGATGAACCACAAATAGATATTCCAGAAGATCTTAGGTTTAATGAAAACGGTAAGGCAATGAAAGATAAGGATTAGAATGCCAAGAAGATATCATAAAAGCTATGGGGATTGGATAAGTACTATGTCCTTTTT
>CACFXF010000071.1 GCA_902570265.1 uncultured Alphaproteobacteria bacterium
CGTAACTGCCCGAAGTGTACAGGCAAATTCATACGTTCTTTGGTCTCCCATTACACCAACTGTTTTAACTGGTAAAATTGCAGCAAAAGCTTGCCAAATCTCATCGTATAAACCGAATTTTTTTATCTGATCGATAAAAATATGATCAGCGTCTCTCAATATTTTAATTTTTTGTTTTGTTATTTCACCAGGACACCTTATGGCTAAACCTGGGCCAGGGAAAGGATGGCGATTAATAAATTCTTTACTTATTCCAAGTTCTTTTCCCAAGTTTCTTACTTCATCTTTAAAAACTTCTCTTAAAGGTTCTATTAGTTTCAATCCCATTTTTTTTGGTAATCCACCTACATTATGATGAGATTTAATGGTTTCAGAGATTTGTCCATTTACAGACACACTTTCAATGACATCAGGGTATAAAGTTCCCTGGCCTAAATATTTTGCATTTTTTATTTTTTTTGCATATTTTTGAAAAACATTTATGAATAGCTTTCCTATTTTTTTTCTTTTTATTTCTGGATCTGCTACTCCTTCTAGTTCCTTCATAAAAAGTGCACTCTCATCAGCATATATCAAGGGTATTTTGATATTGTTTTTAAACATTTTTAAAACTTCTTTTTCTTCATATTTTCTTAGGAAGCCATGATTTACAAAAATACAGGTTAGCTGTTTATTGATAGCTTTATAGAGTAAAGTTGCAGTCACTGTACTATCTACACCCCCTGAAATACCGCAAATTACTCTATCTTTTTTAACAATATCTTTTATATTTTGGATCATTTCTTTTTTATATGCCTGCATTGTCCAATCACCATTAAAACCGGCAATTTTCAAAAAGTTTTCAAAAAGTAAAATACCTTTGGGGGTATGATGAACTTCTGGATGAAATTGAACACCATAAAAGTTTCTTTTTGGATCTGCAACTACAGCATGAGGTGCATTTTTGGAGATGGCAAATACTTCAAATCCTGGTGCTATTTTTGAAACGTGGTCTCCATGACTCATCCAAACTACTTCATTAGAATTATTAAACCAGCCTTCGAGTAGGTTTGTTTCTTTTTTTAGTTTTAGAAATGCTCTTCCAAACTCTGATGAAAATTTGCTATTTTTTACTTTTCCACCGAGTTGATGCATCATTAATTGTTGTCCATAGCAAATACCAAGTATTGGTATTCCTAATTCATAAACAACAGAATTTACTTTTGGACTATGTTGGTCATTAACACTTTTTGGGCCACCTGATAATATAATTGCCTTTGGTGAAAGAGTTTTCAATAAAAAATCTGAAATTTTCTGATAGGGATGAATTTCACAATAAATTTTTTTTTCTCGTAGCCTTCTTGCTATGAGTTTGGTAACTTGACTCCCAAAGTCGACAATTAATAGAGTCTGATGCTTATTATTTTTCATAGCTGACTATTATTCTTTTAAAAATAATATTGCAAGATACTCTAAAACTATATTATGGACTTTATAAGTAAGTTACTTTGATTATTTAGATTAAACAAAATTAAAATATTTTCATACATATTTAGTTATAAAAGGTTTGAACATGGCGAGTAGAAGAATACGAGGGGCAGGAGGACAATCTGCGAGAAGAGCTGCAAGAACAAATCTTGTTATAGATACTGCTAAATATATTGAAAGAAATATTCCTAATTTTGAAATTATGAATTTAGAATCCATTGAAATTATTGAAGAAAAAGCAGAAGAAATTCTAGAAAATATAGGGGTAAAATTTCTGGACAACCCAAAAGCACTAAAGTTATGGAAGGAGGCTGGTGCTGATGTAATAGGCGAACTAGTAAAAATTCCTAAAGGTTTATCAAAGAAATTATGTAGTACAGCACCTGGTAGAATAATTCAGCATGCTAGGAATCCTAAAAGAACAGTAGAAATAGGTGGTAGAAGTTTAGTTCTTGCGCCAGTCTATGGACCACCATTTGTTAGAGACACTGAAAAAGGTAGGAGATATGCAACAATTTCGGATTTTGAAAAGTTTGTTAAATTAGGCTACATGTCTAAATGGTTACATCATTCTGGCGGTACCCTGTGCGAACCAACCGATGTTCCTGTTAATAAAAGACATTTGGATATGTTATTTTCTCATATTCTATATTCTGATAAACCGTTTATGGGGTCTGTAACTGCTCCTGAAAGGGCAAGAGATAGTATTGATATGGTAAAAATTCTTTTTGGAGATGATTTTGTAAATAAAAATACTGTTTTAACTAGTTTAATAAATATAAATTCACCACTTACTTTTGATTCAATAATGATGGGCGCACTTGAAGAATATGTATCTAATCAGCAAGCTTGCATAATATCACCTTTTATAGTTGGTGGTGCTATGTCACCAGTTTCAGTTGCAGGAACTTTAGTTCAAGTTCTTGCAGAAGTTCTATCTGGAGTTGCTTATTCTCAATTATTAAATCCTGGTGCTCCAGTAATTTTTGGTGCATTTGTAACATCTATAGATATGAACTCTGGAGCGCCAACTTTTGGAACACCTGAAGCTAGTAAGATTTTGTATGGCGCTGGACAATTAGCCAGAAGATTAGGTTTACCATTTCGTTCAGGTGGAGCACTTTGTGGCTCAAAATTAACAGACTCTCAGTCCGCTTATGAAAGTGCTAATACTTTACAGGCAGCACTTCATGGAGGTGTAAATTTTATGCTTCATTCCTGTGGTTGGTTAGAAGGTGGATTAGTTTCTAGTTTTGAAAAGTTTGTCATAGATGCAGATCAACTTGGAGCATTGCATAAACTCAGTTCTGGTATTGACATTTCAACCAATGGCCTAGCTATTGATGCATTAAAAGAAGTTGGTCCCTCCGGACATTTTTTAGGCTGTAATCATACACAATTAAATTTTGAAAATGCTTTTTGGCGAAGTGATATTTTTGATTATAAGCCATTTGAAACTTGGCAAGAGGAAGGTGCAAAAGATACCACATCTAATGCAAGTAAAAGAGTAAAATCCTTACTTGAG
>CACFXF010000072.1 GCA_902570265.1 uncultured Alphaproteobacteria bacterium
TTTAAGATCTGAAACAGTAAGTCCAATCTTAAAAAAGGCTATTATTTCAGTTGAAGACAAGGGTTTTTATAATCATTTCGGAATTTCAATAAGAGGAATTCTTGGTGCTATTGCAATTAACTTAAAAGAAGGCAGAGGACCTCTTCAAGGACATGGTGGTTCAACAATAACTCAACAAGTAGCAAAATTATTATGCTTATTGCAGTCACAAAATAAAGTTGAACAAGAGTGTCGTAAGGCATCTTTAGCAAGAAAGTTAATGGAAATCCCTTTTTCTATCGCTATGGAAATTAAGTATTCGAAAGATGAAATTTTGTCAGTTTATTTGAATAGAGTATATCTAGGAGCTGGATCTTTTGGATTTGAAGCTGCCTCTCAAAGATATTTTAATAAATCTGCTAGAGTAGTCAATTTAGCTGAATCTGCAATGTTAGCAGGTCTATTAAAAGCCCCGTCCAGATTTGCACCAACAAGAAATTTAAAAATAGCAACTGAAAGAGCATCAACTGTTCTTAGTCTAATGCTTAAAGAAGGCTATATTACTGATAGAGATAAATCGGTTGCTGAAAAAAATCCTGCAAAACTTTCAAATAAAGCAAATGAGCTAGTTGGTAGTCATTTTGCTAATTGGATTATGAGTTCAACTCCTAAAGAATTATCTATTTCTACATCTGAAGATATATTAATAAATACTACTTTTGATCCTTTTGTTCAGCAAATTATCGAAAGTTCTACCGAGGAAGTTTTTAATAAAAAAATCAAAGATGCTTCAAAAGCAGAGTTAGCGATTGTTGTAATGACTAAAGATGGTTTGGTTAGAGCAATGTTAGGTGGAAGAGATTTTAAAAATGGCAGTCATAAATTTAACAGAGCCGTTCAAGCTTTAAGACAACCTGGATCAGCTTTCAAACCATTCATATATGCAGCGGCATTAGATCAAGGTTATAGCCCCAATTCTATTTTCTTCGATGAACCTACAACAATTCAAATAGCTGGTTCAAAAACTTATCAGCCAAGAAATTATACAGGAGAATATCTAGGACCAGTTACACTCAATCAGGCACTTAGCAATTCCATAAATACAGTGGCAGTTCAATTAGCAAATGAAATCGGAATAGAAAAAATACGTGCTATTGCAAAAGACTTTGGTATTCGTTCTTCAATAGGCAAAGGACTAGCAGTAGCCTTAGGTTCTTCAGAAGTTAATTTACTAGAATTGACTTCAGCGTATGCAGGGTTTTTGTCAAATGGTAAGAAAGTAAACCCAATAGGTTGGTTTGATTTGAAAATTAGAGGTGAAAAAGCCGTATTAATGACTGCCGACAGATCAGAAGGAGTTCAAGTTATTGATCAGAATGCTTCTGCAGCTTTATTGTATATGTTAAAAAGTGTTGTAGAAAATGGAACAGGTATTAGAGCTAAAATTCCAGGCTGGGATTTAGGAGGTAAAACAGGCACTAGTCAATTTATGAAAGATGCTTGGTTTATTGGCTTTAATACTGAATATGTTTGTGGTGTATGGGTGGGTTATGACGATAATACTCCTTTAGAAGGTGTAACTGGTGGGGGTTTACCAGCTGAATTATGTTCAAATATTATTAAGCAACTAATTAATCAAAACACTCCAGTTGTTATTCCATATTTAACACCTGATGAATTTGATCAGTTTGCAGGCGTTAATGAAAATAATAATAATAGTATTGAAAAAAATCAAAATAGTAGATCTATAATTAAGGCTTTGATAAATACTCTTTTTGGAAATTAATAATTTAACAAAGAATCAATAAGTTTTTTAATGGAATTACCTTCTTTTGAGTATTGATTTCTTATTTCCCCTCTTTCTGTCGTAAGAAGAGATACGCCCTCAATTTTAATATCAATCATTTTAAAAATTCCACTTGCATCTGAAACTTGCCACCCAACTTTAATAGGAGCACTTCCAGGCATTAATAATCGAGTTTCTACCATAATTCCTGCTTTACCACCTGAATCCCTACTTTTTTCAATAAGCATTTCTGCTCCTAAAAATTCAGAAAATTGGGCTGTATATTTTTTTGCAAGATACTTTCTAAATGCATTTATGAAATTAGAACGTTCATTTTGATTTAGTTGCCTCCATGGTGATCCTAAAACTGCTCTCGCTATTATAGGTACATCAGCATATCTATCAAACAAATTTAGTAGAGATTTTCTCTTACTATTCTCACTTGAGTTTTGACTAATAATTATGAAAAGTTCATCAAATATTTTTTTTGATAAAAGTTCGGCTTTTTTTATTCTTGTAGATTGGGCATTTGCAAAATCAAAATTTATAAAAAATGAATTTATAAAAAATAAACCACCAAGCAAATAAAAGGATCTTCGCGTTAATAGCTTGGTTGTTTTTTGATGGTTTATTTGCAATATTACCTCTGTTCAATAAAAAATTTTCATAGTGATGAAATTAATTAAAAAAAAATACAAAATGTTGCACTAATTAGATATTATAATTAAAATAAAGTAAAATAAAAATAAGATGGTGTAAATTTAAATGATTGATATTCAAGAAAAGTTAAAAAAATTATCCCTAAGCCTCCCTGATGCTCCAGCTCCAGCTGCAAACTACTTACCTTATGTAATTTCTAATAATTTACTTTTTGTTTCTGGACAAATTTCAAGTGATAAAAACGGTTTAATTAAGGGAGTAGTCGGAAAAAATATGAGTATTGACGAAGGATATATAGCAGCTCAAAATTGTGGACTTTCATTAATAGCTCATTTGAAAAACGCAATAGGCGGAGATTTTAAGAAATTTAAAAAAGTTATAAGAATAGCTGGTTTTGTTAATTCCACTAACAGTTTTGAGGATCATCCTAAAGTTGTAAATGGGGCTTCAGATTTGATGGTAAATATTTTTGGTGAAAGTGGTATGCACATGAGAATTGCCTTAGGCGCAACATTACCATT
>CACFXF010000073.1 GCA_902570265.1 uncultured Alphaproteobacteria bacterium
AAACCAATTTTCTTATAAAATTATTTTGCAAATAATCTAATTTTAAATGGTATATGATTTTTTAATTATTAGTAATTTTAATAAGTAAAGTATCTAGTTTGTATAATTTATAAATGTTTTAAGAAATTCTAATCCTGTTTTTCCACTTAATTCAGGATGAAATTGACACCCAGATATGCTACCATTTTTTAAGAAAGCTAATATTTTTTTGGTTTCAAAGTCAATTGTATAAAACTCATTATCTTTTTCATCAAAATTATTAACGCTAAATGAGTGTGCAAAATAAAAACTTTTTTTTTCGAACTTATCAAAAGGTGAATATTCATTTTTTTTTAATTTTTTATAGATCTTGTGATACCCTATGTTAGGTACTTGATTTTTTTCATTATTTGCTACTCTAATTTTTTTAACGCTACCTTTAAGAAGACTCAAACCTTTAGTTGTTCCAAATTCATTACTGCTTTCAAATAATAAGTGCATTCCTAAGCAAATTCCTAATATCCTTAAATCATTTTTTGCTCCATCAATTATTGAAGTATCTAATTTATTATCTTTTAAAAATTTCATCATTTTAGGGAAAGAACCTACCCCTGGAATTACTAAGTGAGATAATTTTGCAATAGTGGTTTTATCTGATACTAATACTGGTTCATAACCTAAATATAAGATAGCTTTTTGGATATTACCTATATTACTAGAGTTAGAAAAAATTATTCCAATTCGCATAACTTCCTCAATCCTTTACATTGATATTATAATCAATAAGAAATTTTTTTATTTCATTAATTGTTAGCAAGTTATTGTGAAAAGCACTGGCTACTGCAAATCCATTAATTCCACTATTATCAGTCAATATTTTTAGGTCTTTTATTTTACCTAAACCACCACTAATTACTAATGGAACCTCACAAATATCAAAAACTTCTTTACATAACTCTTTATCAAAACCTAGTTTAGTCCCGTCGTTATCAATAGATGTTAACAGTACACTTCCTATACCTAAATCTACAGCTTTTTTTATCCACAATTTTACATCAATTCCGGTTGGATCTCTCCCACTTTTAACAAATACTTCCCATTTTGAAGGTGATTTTTTTTTTGCCTCAACAGATAAAACAATAGATTGAGAGCCAAATTCTTTAGCTAATATTGTTAAAAATTTTGGGTTTTCAACTGCAGCAGTATTAATTCCAATTTTATCAGCACCACTTAAAATAATATTGCTTGCATCTTGAATTGTCCTTATTCCACCACAAACTGTTATGGGTAGAAAAATATTTTTTGAAATTTCTTTTACTAATTTTACAGCATTATTTCTTCCATATAAGCTTGCAACAGTATCTATACAGATAATTTCATCTATTCCAGCATTATAGTATTCTTGTGCTTTTTGAATTGGACATCCTATTGGTCTAAGGCCCTCAAATTTTATACCTTTTATTAATTTTTCTCCTTTAATATCAAGTCTAGATATAACTCTCATTAGTTTATAACTGTCTTTAATTTCCAATTACCTAACAAATCTTTTGTAAAAAGTTCACGATTCCTATGTTTATCTATTACATCCCAAAAAGTTTCTTCAGATATGCTTAGATACTCTAAGATATCATTTAAATATATTTTGGGATATTCGTGGTCATATTTTTTTACTAAGGCGATACCTTCATCTCTAGTAATAATATTAGTTCTAATTTCTTGAGCTGCGTCCCAAGTAGCTCTTCCCATACCAAACTTTATATATTGCATAAAATAGTGAAGGTCCTCCATTTTGTCGTCAATTCCGGCATATTTACTATATGAACCATCTCTTCTTTCTGGGTTTGGTTCAAACCCTGTTTTCTCTACAGCATAATAATAATTTTCTTGAGGAATCCATTTTCTATAGTAACTCATATAGTGAACTTCAATTTTTTTATTTATTATTTGTTTCAAATCAGGAGAATTGTATGCAGTGAAATCCCTCAGTTTTAAATTATAATCTTTTAATATTTTTTTAATAGGCAAACCCGAAATAAAAAAATCTTCCAAATTTTCCGTTGAATTCAAAAAATTAAAACTAGTATAAAGCTTTGGGTCCATTATTGGAGAATAATTATCTTCTATATTATTTCCATATTCAGCTACATTTTCTCCATAAAAAACAAGCTTTGCTCCTGTTGATAGAGCCATCTTAGGTCCTACATGTCTTTGACCAATAATAAAAGGTTGAAAAGGATGACCTAATCCCTCGAATGCTAGTCTAGATAATAATTTTTGAAGTTTACCATTCGGACTAATTAAATAATTATCATAACCTTGATCTATAAAAGACAAAACATTTTTTAATCCTATATCAGTATGCATATGGGGTTTCCATGTCACCGTAAGGGGATTCATTCCATATTTTGTTTTTAAATAATGTGCAACATACCTACTATCTTTTCCACCACTACAAGGAACTATCACATCGTAACCACCATCGGTTCTACGATGTTTTTTACATAAATCTTTTAATTCTTCTTCTCTTTTTTCCCAGTCTATACTATTTTTTTCTTTAGCCCATTTACAAGCATCACAAATTCCATCTGTAAAGCGAGTTGTATTTTTTTTTGATCCTATAAAATTTTTACTCTCTAAAGAAGTTACTGGTCTTTTATTATTAATTACACATAATTTACAATATACTAAACTGTTAAAATTATTAATTTCATTAGTTATATTCGTTTCAATTTTTTTTAACATAATTCAACTCATAAATTTTAAAAGTAATGTTTGCAAATAGCGCACAAATACAAATTTCAAATTTATTCTTAGCAATTATTATACCAATTAAGTAGAACACCATTTTTTCCA
>CACFXF010000074.1 GCA_902570265.1 uncultured Alphaproteobacteria bacterium
TTCAAGTCCAATTAAGATATTTTTTTCTCTAAGTCTATTACATATGTAATCAGCCTTTTGTGTACCCGGCTCTTTAGTTTCAATATTATTTACTATTTCTACACCCAAAAAAAGGCCCAAACCCCTTACATCTCCTATAGTAGGAAATTTAAATTTAAGTTTATTCAATTCATTTATTAACATATTTCCCATTTTTTTTGCATTAGATTTTAAATTTTCATCATCAACAATTTTTAAAACCTCATTTGCAATTAAACAAGAAAGATCTGATCCACCAAATGTTGAAAAAAATTCAATGCCATTATCAAATGAATTTGCAATTTCCTCTGTAGTAATGACTACTCCAATTGGATGACCATTGCCTATAGGTTTACCTAATACAACAATGTCTGGATCAACTTTTTGCTGTTCAAAACCAAAGTAAAAATCTCCTAATCGACCTAAACCAGTTTGAACTTCATCTGCTATACATATTCCACCGGCCTTTTTTACTTTTTCATAAATGTAGCTCATAATCCCATCTTGAGGTATTATTTGACCTGCAACACTTGGAAAGATTTCAGAAATAAAACAGGCTAATCCTCTTTTTTTCGATTTCAACTTTTTTAATATTTCATCTATTTGATATTTTGGATTGACTGCTCTAAATGGATCTGGACAATCTATTACATGCACCCACTGTTTTTTCCCAATTCCATTAGGTTTATTGAATTTATATGGAGAAACTTCTAGTACACCATTAGTATTACCATGATACCCATGATCAAAAGTGATCAAATCTTTTGATTTAGTATAAGTTTTTGCAAGACGAAGTGCCAATTCATTTGCTTCAGACCCTGAATTTACCAAATAAACAACACTAAATTTTTTTGAAAATCTAGATAATATATTTTCAGATATTTCCTTTTGAATTGGATGCAAATATCTAGTATTTGAATTTATTAATTTTAATTGGTTAAAAGCTAGTTCTGCTATTCTAGGATGAGAATGACCCACATGAGGAACATTATTATAAAAATCTAAAAAACAGTTTCCATTTTCATCAAACAAATAGTTTTTATACCCTCTGGTTAACATTAATGGTTCTTTATAACTTATTTTTAAATTGCCAGAGTAATGATTTTTACGATTTTGAATTAATGATTTTTTTACCACACCATCAAACTTAATTTTTTGTTGATTTATGCCTAAAAAGGGGGCTGGATTAGGACAATATTTTTCCCAAAACTCTACTATACTAGGATTACATACCCCAGGCCAATTCTTTCCTTGTCCCAAACCTAAGGAAAGTTGAATGTGCAAATGTGGTTCCCATCCACCATTTACTTTATTATTTCCTATTTTTCCTATTTTTTTCCCTTTTTTAACCTTTTGTCCGACTTTAAAATTTATAGATTTTGGATCCAAATGACCGAAAAGGGAAAAGAAACAAGATTTATTATTAGTAAAATGTTTTAGGACTACAAATCCACCATAATCTAGTCTTTCTTGGCAATTATCCACTAAAACTACTTCACCATGGTAAGGACAAAAAACTTTCGTATTTTTTTTACAGAAAACATCTATGCCAAGATGTATTGTTCTCCTATTGGAATTTTTATCGGTATTCTCAAAAAATTTTTCTGAAGTGTAAATTAATCTTGGTTCTAAGTATTTACCTAAATAAATTTTATCGCTACCCTCATTCAAAAAACCAGTCAAATTTAAAGCTTCACTGTCTTTTATATTAAAAGGATCTTGCGGGATTGTGCAGTTTAGGGGATCTAAATTAATAACACTGCAGGTATTTAAATCACCTTTTATTGCTGGGAAAAAACTATTCCTTTTTGAGGTTAAAAATTTTTGGACATCTTCATAAGAAGACGAAAGCGAAAATCCACAAACATTTCTAAATCTTGCAGTAATAAATTCTTTATTTTCTTTAATATTCAACAAAAAATTTTTAGTATCTTTTTGAGATATAATAACGTAAGGGTCCTGAGGTTTTTTTTTGGACATAACAACAGAGTTTACATAACTTACAGCAATTCTTACCATTATCAATGTGTAAAGAATGTCTAATTCACTCGTAGTAATAGGATTAACATGATGATAACCCTTCAAAAACTGAAGCTGTTTTTCTAACCCAACATCTGGTAAAATCATCAGGTAAGAGGAGCAAATAGCAATATTACAAATTCTAGGACAGAAAGATAAATCTCCAAAATCTAATATACCGCTTATTTCAGGAAGATTAGCTAGATTATGTTTAACCAATAAATTTTGGTCATTTAAATCATTGTGGATCCAATATGATTTTAATTTTTGTAATTTACCAGCTATGTTTTTAAAATCATCTAAGATCCCGTTTAATACATTTTTAATTTTTAGATCTTTAATTTTTGAAAAATGATTTTCAATCCAAAAGGGTTTTGCAAGGTTCCATTTATTGTCTTTAATTCTTAAATCCTTGGGGAAATGCTTTGAAAAAAGATCAAGCTTGCCTACCTTTTCTCCTAAATCCAACATTAATTCATTTGTTTTTGGTTTAAAATCTGAAAAAAGTTCCCCCTCAATCTTTCTAACAATCCATACATATCTTTCGTTTCCATTTTCGTCTTTGAGTATTTCAAAGTCATTGCCTTTTATAGACTTATAAATTTTGGAGATAGGAAAAAAAAGTGTCAGACTTCTCAA
>CACFXF010000075.1 GCA_902570265.1 uncultured Alphaproteobacteria bacterium
TTTTTAGATTAAATAGCGATTTTGCCATAATAAATAGACTTGGCTTTAATAACCTAGGAATGAAAAAGGTATAGTTAAATGGTTTAATGCAAGTAAGGGTTTTGGTTTTATTCAACCTGAAGGTGGTGGAAAAGATGTATTTGTTCATGTTACTGCTGTAAGGGAAGCAGGTTTAGAAACATTAGATGAAAATCAAGAAGTTGAGTTTGAAATGGTTGATGGACGTGACGGTAGACAGTGTGCTGGCGACATAAAAATTGTTTCTGAATAAATGGAGACTTGTTAATCGTTTGGAATAGATAGTTTTCGGTATATCTTTGGATCCCAATCACAAGCAAATCCGTCACCATCAGGATCTAAGTTAAATCTATCTTTATAAGGCCCACCGTCTTTTAAAAACTTTCTTTGTGCCTCGTCTTTTGTCTTAAATTTTGAGCACTCATTCCAATTGTTGTAAATACTGAAACTTAACCTAGTAAAGATCTTTTCTCCTTTTCTATTTTTTGAATCTCTAGCAAATTTTGCTACATTAACATAATCTGAAAAATTTGATGAATTATCTATTTCTATTTCAATACGTTCTTTTCTAGCATCTTCAAGTTTTTTTGCAGCCTTTTCTTTATCAATATTTTGCTGTTCTAGAGTTGATAAAGATAGATCTATATGGTTGTGGTTTTCTGATAAACCATCTAATTCCTGCTCCTGCTCCAAGGAATTTTTTTCGATATTTGAAAAATATTCAGTCTGATAAGAGGTTTGTTGACATGATATTAGAATTGTAAGTGCAAAAAAAAATAAAAAATAAAGAGATACATAAATTTTCATTTATCTTCCCACCAACTTATGGGATTGTAATTAAAATTAGCCTCTTTTTCGAGGCGGAAGGCTACGTTTAAGATCTCCTGTTCATTCCATTTTGGACCTATTAATTGTAATCCTAAAGGCAAATTATTCTTTGAAAGACCTGTTGGTATTGAAATGGCGGGCAAGCCAGCCAAGTTTACTGGAACAGTAAAAATATCGTTCAAGTACATTTCAACTGGATTTTCTCTAATTTTCGAGTTCAAAGGAAAAGCTGGAGTAGGGGTTGTTGGAGTAAGAATTACATCTATTCCACTTGAGAAAACCGCATTAAAATCTTCTTCAATTAAACTCCTTACCTTCAATGCTTTTTGATAATATGCTTCATAAAAACCTGCTGATAAAACGTAAGTTCCAATCATAATTCTACGTTTAACTTCATCGCCAAAACCTTCAGACCTAGTCATCTTATAAAGTTCATTGATGCCATCATCACTTTCAAGTGGTGCTCTATATCCATATCTCACGCCATCATATCTAGCCAAATTAGATGAAGCTTCTGCTGGCGCTAAAACGTAATAAGCTGGCAAGGAATATTGTGTGTGAGGTAAAGAAATATTTATGATTTCGGCACCTGCTTCTTTTAGTAGAGTTATACCATTTCCCCAAAGTTTTGTAATTTCTTCAGGTGTATCATTTAGTTGATACTCTTTTGGTATACCTATTTTTTTTCCTCTTATGTCATCATCAAGAAAAGCTTCAAAATCTGGTACTAATTTCTTTGCACTTGTACTATCTCTTTTATCATGACCAGAAATGATATTCAATAATATAGCTGAATCTCGAACGGTTTTTGTAATAGGACCTGCTTGATCGAGTGATGAAGCAAATGCAATGATTCCCCATCTTGAGCATCTCCCATAAGTTGGTTTAAGGCCTACAACACCATTAAATGATGCTGGTTGTCTTATTGATCCCCCAGTATCAGTCCCCATGCTTGCAATACATAAATCGGCAGCAACAGCTGCTGCTGATCCTCCTGACGAACCACCTGGAGTTAAGTCGTCGTCACTATTTTTAGATTTCCATGGATTAACTGCTGGCCCATATATAGAGGTTTCATTAGATGATCCCATGGCAAATTCATCCATATTTAACTTGCCTAGCATAATGGCATTCTCATTCCATAGCTTTGCTGTAACTGTACTTTCATATTCTGGGACAAAACCCTGTAAGATTTTGGAGGCAGCTTGTGTTTTTTGGTTTTCTGTACAAAAAATATCTTTAATAGCGATCGGAATACCGCAAAGCTTACCCCTTTTTTCAGATTTCATTATTTTGTCACAATATTCTGCCTTTGAAATTGCCACGTCTGATGATTTAAGACAAAATGCATTTAGTTTTTCACTATTTTGTATTTTTATTAAATAGTGTTCGGTTAAATTAACTGCAGTTATTTCTCCTTTTTTAAGAAGATTTAATGCTTTTGAAAGTGTTAAATTATGCAATACACTCATTCAATAACCTTTATTGTGGTAAAAAAACCTTCTTTGGAGTCAGGAGCATTTTTTAATATTTTTTCTACATAATTTCCATCTTCAACTATATCATTTAGTCGATTGCTGTGATGATCAAGATTCTGATTAAGAACCGACTTAACTTTGCTAGTATCAACTTCGTCAAGTTTATTCATAAAGTCCACAATTTGTGTTAGTTGAGCGGAATAAATTTCAATTTCATCATTTGTTAGTTTAATCTTTGCTAAATTTCCAATTTTTTTTACTTTATCTTTACTAATTGACATTTGAAAAACCTATTTGCAATAAATAATGAT
>CACFXF010000076.1 GCA_902570265.1 uncultured Alphaproteobacteria bacterium
TTTAGTTACTTTGAAAAAATTCTTAAGTAGTTTTGAATAGTTCAAACTCCTATCATAGCCACTCAATTGAATAAGATTAACTAATGCATTAAGGTTTGTTTTTTCTATTTTTAGAATTTTTTGAAAATACTTTTTGGATAATTTATATTTTCCAATTATATGGAGTCCAACTCCATATAAATTAATAAGTTCTTCAGAATTAGGGTAATAATTCAAACCTTCTCTTATATAATTAAATGCTAGATGATATTCACCAATTTTATATAATATAGTGACAATATAAGTAATTATTTCTGAGCATCTTGGATTGGCATCAAAATATTTTTTAAAATATGTCAGTGCTTCATAGTAATTATCTGTTTCAAATAATATTTTACCTATTTGAAAATTTGCATTGTCATTTTTTGGATTAATCATTAATGATTTTTTATAATAAGAAACTGCATCATCATGTTTTTTTAGAAAATAATTTATTTTTCCTAAATTATCATATGCCTGATAAAAATTTCTATTGATCTTAATCGCTTTTTTGAATGATTTTATTGCACTCTCATGTTTGCCAACCTTAAAAAAGACTAATCCAAGGTCACTATGATTATTTGGGTTATGAGGGTTAAGAGAAATTCCTCTAAGAAAATAATTTATTGATTTTTCTAATCTGTCTAACTTGTAGTGTATAGCTCCAAATATTATGTTAATTTCTGGTGAATTTCTGTATATTTTTGTTAAATTGCTATATTTTGTTAATATTTGTTCTAATTCACCTCTATCATAAAGCGAAATCAAAGCATTAACGACTTCTTTAGGTGCACTTTTGTTATTTATCTTTTCGAGCATAGGGGTCTATATAGAGGTTTGCCAATCCTATCTCTTCGCAATTATTATACCAATTAAATCTTCTTCGACTCTTCCATTTAATCATTTTCTATCCATATGATGAAATGAAAAAATTATTGCAACTAAAGTATACCATTAACTTAATATTACATGTGCCAAGATACATAATCTGGTAGTAAATATACTAATCTTTTTGGCATTAGAATTGATACATTCCAACAAATACTATTAGGTTGGTATTTTCTGATGATCTATCAGCAAAAGACATTGTTTTACAGCTTTATATCTAATACTTTCTTATTCAAGGGTTGGTATAAACTATTGGGAAGCATCAAAAGGATAATTAATTTGAACTAAAATTTGGCTAAAGATGATATAATTACTATGGTTTAAAGCTTAAGACATATATGCCACCTTTTAAAAAGTCGCCCTTTTCTTTCCTAAGTTCATTAGTAGAAAAATGAGATATATTATAGTCAAACTTCTTACAGAGACTTTCAATATAGCTTTTTGAATGTGAGTATCGTAAAGTTCTAAGAAGATGATAGCCATCCTTTTCTGTATGTTCTGTAGAAAAAACTAAGTGCCCAGGTTTTTTATTTCTAGACTTAATCAATCGAAATATTTCAGTGAGCTCACCAACATAAATAAAGACATCCAATGCTACATAATAATCAAAACCTAATGGCATACTGGATAAATATTCTACAATATCAAACTGACTTAATTTATCATAAATATTTTTTTGCTTAGCAAGTGTCAGCATTTTATTTGATAGATCAATACCCTCAAGTTTGGAACAGTGATTTTTAATTTCTGGTCCTAATAAGCCAGTACCGCACCCTAAATCTAACACAGATCCCAAGGTCTTGTTATCATTTGGTTTAATTAAAATATCTCTTATTAATTTTGGAATTTTATATTCTAATTTATCCACGAGGGCGGCTTCAAACTTTTTAGCATAGTCATCAAATAAGTTTTCAACAAATTCCCTTGGAGCTGTTTCATTTGTATTGCCAGTTAGTGCAGATAGCATATGCTTCGCAGTGGCATAATCAGGCTTGATTGAGATTGCTTTGTTGAAAGCCTCTATGGCTTCTTCTAGTTTACCTTGATCTTTAAGAGCAATACCCATGTTGTTATAGGCTTCAGCATAATCAGGCTTGAGGGAGATATCTTTGCTGAAAACCTCTATAGCTTTGTTGTAAGCCTCTATTGCCTCTTCCAGCTTACCTTGATCTTGCAAAGCAATGGCCATATTGTTATAGGCTTCAGCATAATCAGGCTTGATTGAGATAGCTTTTTTATAAGCATCTATAGATTCTTCTAACTTACCTTGTTTGTTTAAAACAATGCCCATATTACAGTAGACCTCAGCACTATTTGGATTTATAAATAGTGTATTATTATAAGCCTTTATTGCTTCCTCTAGGTTACCTAGCTGTTTTAAAGCATTCCCTTTATTATAAAAAGCATCTGCGTAATTAGGGTTAATTTCTATCGTACTATTATATGCCTGAATGGACTCTTCTAAATCACCTTTATCCTGAAGGGCAACCCCAATATTAAAATAAGCTTCAGCATAATCGGGCTTAATTGAGATAGCTTTTTTGTAAGACTCTATAGCTTCTTCCAGCTTGCCCTGACCTTGTAGAGTAACGCCCATATTGTAACAAGCCTCAGCATAATCAGGCTTGATTGAGATAGCTTTGTTATATGCCTCTATAGCTTGCTTGTAT
>CACFXF010000077.1 GCA_902570265.1 uncultured Alphaproteobacteria bacterium
CAATCTATATCTTTTAAAATTTTACCAGCTAGAGAAGAAGTTCCTAAAACCTGAGCCTCTATAAGTTCAGCCTCAGCATTTCCAATTGTATAAACTGCTCTTATTCTGCCATGTCTTACATGCCTTAATATAGAAGATACTGTTGTGGATCTTGGATTTATATAAGCATCAATACCCATTGGTTTGAGTAAAGAATTTAAAGAAGAATCGTTTACTAATGAAAGAACAAAATCGCAACCAGAATTTTTTGCTCTTGTACAAGTAAGTAAATTTGTCTTATCATCATCTGTCAAAGCTAAAAGTGCATTAGCCTGACTAACATTTGCCTCTTCTAATAAATTTAGGTTTAATCCGTCTCCATGTAATATCACAGTACGTTCTAATGAATCTGCTGAGTATTCCGCTTTTTTTCTATCTAATTCTATCAATTTACAGTGTACTTTATTTTGTTTATTTTGTTCTAATTTTTTTGCTACATTTAATCCAATATTTCCTCCACCAACTATTATAAACCTATCACCCTTTTCAACATCTTTTCCAAATATTTCTAATGTTCTTATTCTATCTTTAATAGTTGCAAAAATATAGATTTGGTCATCTTCAAAAAGTTGGTCATCTGGATCGGGCACAAAAAGTTTAGAATTTCTTCTAATTCCTAAAACTATGGCATTTAAATTAATAAATAATTGAGAAAGTTGCCTCAATGGAGTATTGATAACAGGACATAAATTATCAATACTTATACCAATAAGTTGTGCATTTCCTCCTAAAAAAGTTTCAATTTCAAATGCACAAGGAATTTCTAAGCGACTTATTACGGCTTCTGCTACTTCTTTTTCAGGAGATATGATTACATCAATAGGTAAATGTTCAGCTCTATATAAATCGCTATAATTAACTTCAAGATAAGATTGAGATCTAATTCTAGCAATTTTTCTAGGAATTGAAAAAACGGAATGTGAAACTTGGCAAATAATCATATTAGTTTCATCTGATTGTGTAGTAGCTATTACCATATCACAATCCCTTGCACCTGCAGATTCTAGGACGTCAGGGTGTGATGCGCAACCTGTGACACCTGAAATATCTAATGTATTGGTCAATTGCGTAATCCTCTCTGCATTATTATCTATGACCGTAATATCATTCTTTTCAAGAGATAAATGACTCGCGATTTGTGCTCCAACTTGACCAGCACCACATATGATTACTTTCATTCTTAATAATTCTCCTGAAATTTATTTCTTATTATTATTCTTTTTTAGAAAGTTTATTTTCCGAAACAATCGAAAGAGTTTTCATTTTTCTATGTAGAGCAGACCTTTCCATTCCAACAAATATTGCAGTTTTTGATATATTTCCTCCAAACCTGTTTATCTGTGCCATAAGATATTCTCTTTCAAACACCTCTCTTGCTTCTCTTAGTGATAAACTTATTAAGTTTTCTTGAAAAAAACTATCTCCAGTATTGTTTTTGTCCAAATGTTTAGATTCTGGCAATTCTGAAGTTTCAATTATTTTATTATTTGGACCTAAAATTAAAATTTGTTCTACTGCATTTCTTAATTGCCTTATATTACCAGGCCAAGACATAGTCTGTAATTTAGTTATTGCCCCATCTGAAAAAGTTCTTAACGGTAATCCTTCATTATAGTTGAGTATCTTAATAAAATGACTTGCTAGAATAGGAATATCTTCTCTTCTGTTTTCTAATGAAGGCACTTTAATTGGAACTACATTGAGACGATGATAAAGTTCCTCTCTAAAATCACCAGAAGCAATTTTTGAAATTAGATTTTTATTAGTAGAAGATATGACTCTTAAATCCACTCTCACTAAATTGTTACCATTTACCCTTGTGAAAGCCTGTTCTACCAAAACTCTTAATATTTTTGACTGTGTGCCTTTTGGCATATCAGAAACTTCATCAAAAAATAAAAAACCACCATTTGCTTTTTCTAATAGGCCTGGTTTAATTAAACCATTATACTCAGAACCAAATAATACCTCTTCCATCTTTTCTGATGCAATGCTAGCACTTGAAACTGATACAAAAGGTTCACTGGCTCTTACCGAATTTGCGTGAATATAACGAGCCGCAATTTCTTTTCCACAACCTGCTGGACCCGTTAACATAACTCTACCATTAGATTTGGTTACCTTATCTAATTGTGTCTTTAAATTATTAAATGAAGCAGAGTTTCCTATCATATTAGATTCTACCACCTCACTTCTTCTAAGGTCTGCAATCTCTCTCCTTAATCTTGAAGCTTCCAACGCCCTTTTTATAACAACAATTAATTGATCTGTATTAAAAGGTTTCTCTAAAAAATCATATGCACCTTGCTTTACTGCAGCAACAGCTATCTCTATATTTCCATGACCAGAAATTATTACGACAGGAATATTTTTATCATTACTTCTAACTGTTTTTAATATCTCTATTCCGTCCATATTGCTGTCTTTCAGCCAAATATCAAGAATGATCAAGTCTGGGGATTTTGAATTAATTTCTTTCATA
>CACFXF010000078.1 GCA_902570265.1 uncultured Alphaproteobacteria bacterium
CATTAAATATTACATAATAACAGATTTAAAAATGAGAAAAAAGAATGTATGAAAATCATACTTGGACAGCAAATGTTATTACTTTATTTCCAGAAATGTTTCCTGGAGCATTGTCTTATTCTCTAATTGGTAAAGCTCTTAAAAATAATTTATGGAATTTAAAAACTTTTAATCTGAGGGAGTTTGCAACTGATAGAAGAAAAACAATAGATGGTCCACCGGTTGGGGGAGGTGCTGGTCAAATACTAAAGGCCGATGTTTTAGACAGTGCAATAAGCTATATAATAAAAAAAAATTCAAATTATAAACGAGATGATTGGCCAATAATTGCATTATCACCTAGGGGAAAAATATTTAATCAAACTGAAGCGCTGAAATTTTCAAAATGTAAGGGTATTACAATTATTTGTGGAAGATATGAAGGATTTGACGAAAGAGCTTTGGAACTTCATAAAATACCTGAGTTATCTCTTGGGGACTTTATTTTGTCAGGAGGAGAAATTGCAGCTCAGGTCTTGATTGATTCCGTAGTTAGGCTTATACCACATGTAATTGGGAATCATAAATCTCTTGAAGAGGAGAGTTTTACAAACTATTTATTAGAATATCCACAGTATACGAAACCCTTATCATGGAAGAATTTATCAATTCCTAACGAGTTACTTTCTGGTCATCATCAGAATATAAAAAAATGGAGATTAAATAAGTCTGAAGAACTTACAAAACAAAGACGCCCCGATTTATGGAAAAAATATAAATCAAAGGGAAACTAATAATCTAATGGAGTAACAAATGGATATCATTAACCAAATAAATAGCGAACAGATAAAGAAACTAGATAAAAATATACCAGACTTTGCTCCAGGGGATACTTTAAGAATTGGATATAAAGTAAGTGAAGGAACTAGGAGTAGAGTACAAAATTATGAGGGAGTAGTTATTTCAAGAAAAGGCGGGTCTGGTATTTCAGCATCTTTTACTGTTAGAAAAGTTTCATTTGGAGAAGGAGTTGAAAGAATTTTTCCATTACATTCACCAAATATTGATAAAATTACAGTTGTAAGAAGAGGAAAGGTAAGAAGGGCAAAATTATATTATCTTAGAGAGCGCAGTGGAAGATCTGCCCGAATTACAGAAAAAACTAACTATAAACCAATATCTAGCGCTGAAAAGGACTCAAAATGAAAAAAGAAACCCACCCAGACTACCATTTTGTAGAAGTCACTTTAACCACAGGGGAAAGTTTTAAAACAAGATCAACGTATGGCAAAGAAGGAGATAAGATAAACCTCGATATTGATCCATCTACTCATCCTGCCTGGACTGGTGGAAAACAAAAACTGCTTGATACAGGTGGTAGGGTTTCTAAGTTTAAAAAGAAATATGAAGGTCTTGGTTTTTAATCCAATCAAGTTTTTTTATTTTTTTATAATTAAACTATTTATCAGATATCTCACAAAGTTCTCCAGAAGCCTTTATCTTTTCACATGCTCTTAAAGCACTTTTTTTTGAGAGTGGATAAATGTTTATTCTAAAACCTTGTTTTTTCTTGTAAACATCTTTAATCACTTCTGCATTAACTTTATCTGACAGGCTTGAATCACTAAGAAGAATACTAGGTAAATCTTGTTCTGCATTATATTTATTATAATAAAAACCTACTATTATACTAATCGTTTCTTTATTAATTTTATCATCTTCCACTTTACGAACATGATCATAACCTTCTTTGGTTTCAAAAACAAATAAAGGTCGAATTAACGGTCTTCTAGAAAATTGAACTGTTTTATAGATCTGATCTGAAGAATTATTTACTTCAAAAATTAATTCATTAATTTGATCACCTAAAATATTTTCTGTATCGTGGGTGAAATAAATCATAGATTTTGGTCTTTTTAAAGGTTTTTTACTTAGTTTTAAAAGACTATTTTTACCTGACCTATTTATAATATTTGGATGCAAATATAATTTTTTTAAACTGTTAAAAGCCACAGTTTGTTTTGAATTTGCAAAACCAATATCTAATAATTCAACCATTCTTTTATTTCTCAGTGATACCGAACTACTTCCAAAAACAATCCCTATTATTCTTTTATTACCCCTCTTAGCGGAAGCTGCTAAGTTAAAACCTGCTGAAGATGTGAAACCAGTTTTTATTCCATCAGAACCACTATACAAAGACAAGAATTTTCTATTTGTATTATATAAAGTTCTACCAATTGCATTAACAGAGATTCTTCCAAAAAGATTATAGTATTCGGGAAAATCATAAATAAGTCTTCTTGCTAAAATAGCCATATCTCTTGGAGTTGAAAGATGCTTTGAGGATGTTAAACCATGTGCATTTTGAAAGATGGTTTCTTTCATTCCCATTTCTCTAGCAGTAAGTGTCATATAATCTGCAAACTTATTTTCAGAACCAGATATAAATTCTCCTAGGGCAGTTGCAGCATCATTTGCAGATCTAATCGCAGCTCCTCTTAATAAATTTCTAACCGATACTTTTTGCCCTTTTTTTAA
>CACFXF010000079.1 GCA_902570265.1 uncultured Alphaproteobacteria bacterium
AAGAAAGTAAGTGATGGTAAAAAAATATTATATAATTCAAAGGATAATTATAATTACTTTCAAAATCAGAGTTACAAATCATCAGAAACGATACCAGATTTATTAATAAGAAATAAAGATATTTCAGAAGTTTTTAATTTAAAAAAAT
The DNA here is from genome assembly GCA_902570265.1 of uncultured Alphaproteobacteria bacterium. Lineage (GTDB taxonomy): Bacteria > Pseudomonadota > Alphaproteobacteria > Rhodobacterales > Rhodobacteraceae > CACIIZ01. The sequence goes on from CACFXF010000079.1 coordinate 149, forward strand.
TTTCAATAAAAAACTTTGGAGTAAGAAAAAATATCTTTAATTTTTACGGATGGGATATCTTTGAAAAAGAAAAGGGTTATAATTTATTCATTGGGTTTGATAATTCTAAGATAATAGGATGCTACATCACTCTAGATAGTTCAAATAAAAAAAATAATAGTAATTCTTTGTATAATTCTTGTTTAAATATTGTAAAAAAACTATTTTAAAAAATAAAAGTATTTAGCTGTTCAGTTTATTGATTAACTTGGATATTTAATAAAAAAATTTTTAATTTTATTTCGTGGGTCTTTTATGAAAGCTGAAGTTCAAGAAATTATTAATGATATTAAAAAATCGTTAGCATTATTATCAGAAAAAAAAAATATTAGCGGATCTAGAACTAGATTAGAAGAAATAGAGTCAATAACAAGCAAGGGCGATTTTTGGAGTAATTTAAATAATGCAAGAATAGTTATGAAAGAAAGACAATCTATTGAATCATTTATTTTAAATTATGAAAACATTAAAAAAAAATTACACGAAAATGTTGATCTTTATAAATTAGCAGTAGAAGAAAATGATTTGGAAATTCAAAATGAAGTAGAAAATGAATTTTTAAAATTAAAATCGATAGTTATGGATGCTGAACTAGAAGCACTATTGGATGGTGAGGTTGATGGAAATGATACTTTTTTAGAAATTAATTCTGGTGCTGGTGGAACAGAAAGTTGTGATTGGGCTATGATGATAGCTAGGATGTATTTGAGATGGTCAGAAAGGAAAGGTTTTAAAATTGAATTATTATCACAAAATTCTGGTGACGAGGCTGGAATAAAATCTGCCTCCTATAAAATTAAAGGAATTAATGCGTACGGCTGGTTGAAAGTTGAAAGTGGTGTTCACAGGTTGGTCAGAATTTCACCATTTGATAGTTCCGCCAGAAGACACACATCTTTCTGTTCTGTTTGGGTATATCCTGTTATTGATGAAAATTTTGATATAGAAATCAATCCTTCTGATATTAGAGTAGATACATTTCGGTCTTCTGGAGCAGGAGGGCAACATGTAAATACAACAGATTCTGCTGTTCGTATTACTCATATTCCTACTGGCATAGTTGTTACAAGCTCAGAAAAATCACAACACCAAAATAGGGCTAACTGTATGATGGCACTTAAATCAAGGCTATTTGATTTAGAATTGAAAAAAATGAATAAAGATATTCAAGATGCACATAACTCTAAAGGAGATGCAGGATGGGGAAACCAAATAAGATCATATGTACTTCAACCATACCAAATGGTTAAAGATCTAAGAACAAATATTGAGACTTCCGATACTCAGGGTGTTTTGGACGGAAAAATTGATGAGTTTATTCTGGGCGCATTAGCAAAAAAAGTAAAAGTTTAATAATTAAAAAATTAGTTAACTAACTTATTATTTTTTATTTCAGATTTTACAAGTGGATTATCTGATTTTTCAATTGAGCCTTCAAAATGAGCACCTGTTTCTATTGCTAAGGTTTGATGAATAATATCACCTTCAACTTTTGCAGATGAAGTTAGAGTTACTTTTTTTGCTCTTATTGTTCCTGAAACATGACCATTTATAATTAATTCATCAGTATTCAATTCACCTTTGATTTTTGCTTCTTTCCCAATAGTTAGGAGATTAGCTTTAATATTTCCTTCAACTTCTCCTTCGATTTGAATATCGCCATTTGTTGTTAAATTACCTTTTATTAACAAATCAGTTGATAAAAGAGATGGAGGTGAATTCTCATTCCTTTTAATTATATTTTGCTCAATATTTTCAGAAACTTCTTTTATTTTTGGTTCAATAATTTCGTTTAAAGAGTGTTCTGAATCTTTTTTTGAATTTGCTGATTTGGATTTAGAAAACATTTTTTCCTCATTTGTAATTACAATTACTTAGTATATTAGAACGTCATAATTGTAAATTTGGTTAATTAAAAAAAAACTTTAATTAATTAAATTTTTACAAGAATTTAGAACTTTTTCGACATGGTCATTAACTTTTACTTTCCTCCAAGTTTCTATTATTTTATTGTTTTGATCGATAAAGAAAGTTGATCTTTCTACCCCCATATATTCTTTACCATACATAGATTTTTTAACCCATGAACCTAATTCTGTAATTAATTTGATACCTGGATCTGAAATAAGTTCAATTTTAAGGTTATATTTTTTTATGAATTTTATATGACTTTCCACAGTATCTTTGCTAAGCCCAAATAAAAGGATTTTTAACTTATTAAATTCTTTTATATTTTCAGAAAAAAGTATATTCTCTTTTGTACATCCAGAAGTATCATTTTTGGGATAAATAAAAATTATTTTTAATTTT
>CACFXF010000080.1 GCA_902570265.1 uncultured Alphaproteobacteria bacterium
TGAAACACTTATACCTATACCTTCTCAAATCCCGCGTTTTCATAGGTTAACAAATAGCAAAAAGAGAGAGATAAGATTTATACCTTTAGAAGTTATTTTAGATAGATTTCTACCAATTATTTTTCCTGGATATAGTATTTTTGGTAAATGTACATTTAGAATTTTGAGAAACAGTGACCTAGAACTTGAAGAAGAGGCTGAAGATTTAGTTCGTGAATTTGAAACAGCTCTAAAGAAGCGGAGACGAGGTGACGTTGTAAGCTTGACCATATCTAAAGATGCTCCAAAAGAACTATTTGATTTGGTAACGGGTTCTTTATCTGTTCTTCCAGAAGAGATAATTCAAGTTGAAGGAGTTATTGGGATGACTAAGCTTTCCGAGCTAGTAATTTCTGATAAACCTAATTTACTTTGGAAACCATTTAAGCCTAGGAATCCGGAAAGAGTAGAAGAAAATAATGGTGATATTTTCGCTACTATTAAAAGAAAAGATATGTTATTACATCATCCTTATGAAACTTTTAATGTAGTTGTAAGCTTTTTGCAGCAGGCGGCAAATGATCCAAATGTTGTTGCAATAAGACAAACACTTTATAGAACAAGTAAGAATAGTCCAATTGTAAAAGCTTTATGTGAAGCTGCAGAAGCTGGAAAATCAGTTACTGCATTGGTAGAGCTTAGAGCTCGCTTCGATGAAGCAGCAAACATTCACCAGTCTCGTGCTTTAGAAAGGGCTGGAGCACATGTTGTTTATGGATTTTTAGATTTAAAAACACATGCAAAAATTTCAATTGTAGTGAGAAAAGAAGGAAGAAAATTAGTTTCTTACACACATTTTGGAACTGGAAATTATCATCCAATAACTGCAAATTTCTATACCGATTTAAGTTTTTTTACAAAAGAACCAGATCTAGCGAGGGATGCCACTAAAGTTTTTAATTATGTATCAGGTTATATAGAGCCTTCTGAATTTGAAAATATTAGTTTAGCTCCAATTGATTTAAAAAAAACCATCCTTCAAAATTTATTAAACGAGGTTCGATTAGCAAAACAAGGAAAACCTGCTAGAGCCTGGATAAAACTTAACTCCTTGGTAGAGAAAGATGTTATAGACGCTATGTATGACGCTAGTAATTCCGGTGTAAGGATTGATTTAATTGTTAGAGGTATTTGTGCTCTTAGGCCTGGTATTAACGGTTTATCAGAAAATATTAGAGTAAAATCGATAGTGGGGAGATTTTTAGAGCATTCAAGAATTGCTTGTTTTGGTAATGGATCAGATCTTCCATCATTTGAATCTAGAGTATATATCTCCTCAGCGGATTGGATGAGTAGAAACCTAAATAGAAGAGTTGAAGTATTAGTTAAGATAAATAACAACACAGTTAAAGCACAAATTGTAAATCAAATAATGGCAGCAAATTTAAGAGATCAAGCTCAATCTTGGGTTCTACAGTCAGATGGTTCATATGTCAGAGATAATATTGCGACTCAAAATAAATTTTCTTGCCATGATTTTTTTATGCAAAATCCGTCGCTATCTGGTAGGGGAAGAGCTTTAAGAAAAAACCCTCCTGAATTATTAATTGAAAATTAAAATTTCATTCATGTTTATGAAAATTTAGCATTTTAAAAGGTCATGACAGGTTTAGCTAAAAAAGTAATCAATTATACAAAATTACAAAGAACAGGAATTGTAGATATAGGGTCAAATACTGTAAGGTTGGTGGTTTTTGAAGGGCCTTCTAGATCTCCAAGATATTTTTATAATGAAAAAGTAAATTGTGGTTTAGGTGTAGGTTTAAGGCAAACTAAATTTTTGAATAATAAAGGAAAACAAAAAGCTTATAAAGCAATACAGCGTTTTTGTGCTGTTTTAAAAACAATGAGCATAGTTGAAATCTATTTTGTTGCTACTTCAGCTGTGAGAGATGCAAAAAATGGAAGAGAATTTATTGAAAGCCTTGAAAAAAAATTCAATATTAAAATCCATGTTATTTCAGGTAAAGAGGAAGGGCTATTAGCTGCTTCTGGTGTTTTATTAGGTTGGCCAAAAGCTACAGGTATTGTATGTGATATTGGAGGATCTTCTTTAGAGCTTGCATATTTAGAAAATGGCAAAATTAAAACAGCTCAATCTTTTGAATTAGGTCCATTAGCTTTACAAGACTACCATGTATTAGGAAAGTCAAAGTTAGAAGTTATCAAACTTAAACTATCAAAAATAAATAAATCCTTTCCAAATAAAATTAATTCTTTATTTTTAGTTGGTGGTTGCTGGAGAGGTTTGGCAAAAATTCATATGAATTTAACTAATTACCCGCTAAAAGTATTGCAGGGATATAAAGTGTTAGTAAAAAATTTTGATCCAACATTAGAGTTCATATCCAACACCAAAAATTCTGAGCTTTTGCAAATTACGTCTTCTTCTGAAGAAAGAGTAAA
>CACFXF010000081.1 GCA_902570265.1 uncultured Alphaproteobacteria bacterium
TTTTTAATAATTTAGTGCCTATGAACGAAAAATTATATGTACACACTTTGGAAGGTAAAGACGATATGCCAGCCCATATTAAAACTGTATTAACGAATACTAATTTATCTCTGAGTGTTATAGAAGAAACCTTAAGGATGGGTAAATGGCAAGGTATATACTTGTTTGAGCATAGGATTCAAAGACATTTAAGGTCTGTTTTTTGTCATATTATTGGGGAATGAAGTGAAATATCTTAGAGGTGAAAAGATATTATGATAAAAGATCAAACTATTTTACTCCTGCATGGGGCAAACAGTGTTGGAAATGAGTGGGCAAACTTTGAAAATGAATTTAAAAAGTTAGGCAATAAAGTAGTAAAACCTATACTAAGACATCACAGGTTGGGTTTGAGTGGATCTGAAGAACTAGGTAATACCAGCATTTTTGATTATGTTGCTGACATAGAGGAAACTATAAAAAGACTTAAACAAAAACCTATCATTATTGGACATTCCATGGGTGGACTTATTGCTCTGATTTTATGTTCTAGGGGTTATGGTAAATTAGGGATATTTATCACACCAGCCGCTCCTAAAGGAATTAATGCTATAACTTTTAGTGTGTTAAAAATATTTTTTCGTAATTTATTTAGATGGAAATTTTGGAGCAAGCCAATTCCCCCAAATTTTCCAGCTGCTTTTTATGGAGTTTTTCACGATTTTGATCGAAACAGAGCTTTTAACATTTTTAATAGAAGCTGTTCAGCTGAGTCAGGTCGTGCTTTATGCGAAATTGGGTTTCCATATTTTTTTTCCCCTTCACCAACAGATATCAATGCAGAAGGTATTAAGTGTCCAACACTTATAATCGGTGCGGGCAGAGATAGAATAACACCAGTTCAAATTTCAAAAAAATTAAAGAAAAAACTTGGTGAAAGATCTGAATTAATAATATTTCAAAAGTTTTCCCATTATATAATGGAGGGAAAAGAATTTAGTACTATTTTCCAGTATATTTTGAAATGGATAAAAAAAAATAAAATTAATCTTTAGAAAAGGTCTTGTCTATCTAGTTTATAGTAATATAAATCAAGTTAAGAAAAGTGGCGGACAGGATGGGATTCGAACCCACGAGAGGGTTGCCCCTCTACTCCCTTAGCAGGGGAGCGCCTTCGACCGCTCGGCCACCTGTCCACCTACTCGTGTACAGTGTGGATGGAATATGATCAAGAAATTTTTACTTGGGGAGATTAGTTTTTAATGATGAGTATGAAAAAATACTTTGGTACGAATGTAAAATTTAAACCAATTATGGTGATTGTACTTATTTCGTCTTTCATTTTTATTTTGGATCAGTTAACAAAATTTTTTGTAGTTCACATTTTAGATCTTTCTGGAAGATTAAGCATAACAGTTATTTCAGGTTTTATTAACTTTAATATGGCATGGAATGAAGGTATAAATTTTGGTTTATTCGCAAATAGTTCTGAAATAATGAGAATTATTCTTATTATTGTCTCGATATTAATTTGTATCGGTATCTTTTTCTGGGCAATTAAACAAAATAGTATTTTGTTATTAATTTTCTCTTCTGCAATTATTGGTGGAGCTATCGGTAACGTAGTAGATCGAATTATTTATGGAGCTGTTGCTGATTTTCTAAATATTACTTGTTGCGGCGTATATAATCCCTATTCATTCAATATAGCTGATATATCAATTTTTTTTGGAGTAGTTGGTATAATTTTTTCCCCAAATAGTAAAAATCAAAATTAATAAAAAAACTAAACCTTATAATCTTTGAGTATTGGCAGAATCGGTTTTAAGATGCTATATATTGTCTTATGAATAAAAAAGAATACAATATATTGAATGATGAAACTACGCAAAGACCAATAGTCAAATTAGATGAAAAAGTAGCTAATCAAATTGCTGCAGGTGAGGTAATCGAAAGCCCTGCTGCAATAGTAAAGGAATTAGTGGAAAATTCTATTGATGCAGGCGCAACGTCAATAGATATTTTAGTTTCTCAAGGTGGAAAGTCAATTATTCAGGTGAAAGATAATGGATGGGGTATTCCAAGAGAAGAATTACCTATTGCTGTCTGTAGGCATGCAACATCCAAATTGATAGATAATGAAATTTTAAAAGTTAATACTTATGGTTTTAGAGGAGAAGCACTACCCTCTATTGGTTCTTCTGGTAGATTACACATTAAATCCAAGATAAGTAGTTCTCAAGATGCATGGGAAATTTCTGTTGAAAATGATAATGTTGGAAAAGTGTTACCTGCTTCATTAAATATTGGTACATTTGTAGAGGTGCGAGATTTATTTTACAAAACTCCTGCTAGGTTAAAATTTTTAAAACCTGATAAAAATGAACTAAGATCAATATTGGAT
>CACFXF010000082.1 GCA_902570265.1 uncultured Alphaproteobacteria bacterium
GCAATGCCACAATAAAAAGCACTTATAGCAAAAGCTTGCAATTTTGTTCTAAGAAGTGAAATTCCCATTGATTCGGCAGCAATATCCATATCACGAACTGCCATCCAATTACGACCAGTGCTACCCCTAGCCATATTGACTGCCAATAAGGTAAGGATAGTAACCACAAAAACAATTACCAAATACATTTCCATTGGAGATGTAAAACTTTTACCCATGATAACAATATCTTGAGCAGTAATAATTCCTGAGGAATCGTAGTTTTTAAACCAACCAAATTTATCAATCATCCAAACAATAAAAAATTGAGATGCTAAAGTAGCAACCATTAAGTAAATACCTCGAACTCTTAAACTAGGTAATCCAAAAAGTATCCCAAAAGCAGCAGCAATTAATCCTGATAAAACTAATGCAACAAAAAAAGGAATATCTGGAACACGTAAAATAAAATTATAACAAGCAAAGGCACCAGCAGCCATAAATCCTGCAGCTCCGAGTGCTAATTGACCAGCATATCCCATTACTATTTGTTGGCCAATAGATGCAAGAGCAAGGCATAACCATGGGATAAGTATAGAAGAATACCAATATCCAGATTTAACAGTAATTGGTATTACTAATAATGCTATAATCATTAATAACAAAAAATTAATTATATCACTTTTGGTATATTCCATAAATATATTATTATTTTTCACAAAAAACTCCCATATTATACTCTTCTTATAATTTTTTCCCCAAAAAGACCTTCTGGCCTATATAGAAGAAAGAAAATTGCAAGAACGTAAGGTGCCCATCCCTCAATTGCACCACCAAAATAAGGGCCAATATATACTTCCAATACCTTCTCAGTAGCTCCAATTATTAGACCGCCAATAATTGCTCCTGGAATAGATGAAAAACCTCCAATAATTAAAACTGGTAAAGCTTTCAGTGCAAGATCGACCAAAGCAAATTGAACACCAGCTCTTGCACCCCACATCATACCAGCTACCAATGCAACAATTCCTGCAGCAGTCCAAACTAATATCATTATATTATTAAGAGGTATACCTATAGAACTTGCAGCACCAGGGTCGTCAGCAACTGCCCTTAATCCTAAACCCATTTTAGTGTATTTAAACAAAAGAGATAAGCCAATAATTAAAAAGGCTGCTACTAAGCCTGCAGTCAAATCAAGTGCACTAACAAAAAGGCCAAAAGTATCAATTATCCACTGTATAGGAAAATCACCTATGCCAAGATCTAAACGTCTTACTTCAACTCCCCAAGCTGCCTGTGCTAATCCCTCTAAAACGAAACCTAAACCAATTGTAGCCATTAATAATGTATCTTCACTCTGGTTCATCAATGGTTTCAAAACCATTCGCTCAGTACAATAACCCACTAAACCCATTAATAGAATGGTAACAATAAATGCTACAAAAAAAGGAAGTCCTAGCTCCATAAAACCTACAAAAGCGAGTACTGCAAAAAATACCATAGCTCCTTGAGCAAAATTAAATGTAGAAGATGCTTTATAAATTAATACAAAACCTAAAGCTACGAGTGAATACATGGTTCCAGCAAGAAGCCCTGCAACTACAACTTCAATAAAAAATAAAAACTCAGTCATGTGCCACTCCTAAATAAGCATCAATTACATCTTGATTAGCTCTTATTTCATTTGGAGGGCCATCAGCGAGTGTTTTACCATAATCTAAAACAACTACATTATCTGAAATATCCATTACTACTCCCATGTCATGTTCTATTAAAACCATAGTAGTCCCAATTTCATCATTAACTTTAAGGATAAACCTACACATTTCTCGTTTTTCTTCCACATTCATGCCTGCCATTGGTTCGTCTAATAGAAGAACCTCAGCTTCAGTAGCCAAAGCTCTTCCTAATTCCACCTTTTTTTGAAGACCATAAGGTAATTTTCCAACAGGTGTCATCTTAATATCTTCTATTTCAAGAAATTTGATTATTTCCTCACATTTATGTCTATTTTCTTTTTCCTGATTACGAGCTCTAGGAGTTTGAAAAGCAACTTGAAGAAAGCTTACATTTGAATGTAGTCGGCGACCCACAAGAATATTATCAAGAACAGACATTCTTTTAAACAATGCAAGATTTTGAAATGTCCTAGAAATTCCCATTTTAGCAATAAGATTAGGATTTATCTTTGGTAAAAGTTTATTTTTGAATATTATATTCCCTTTTTGTGGCTGATAAATACCATTGATACAATTAAGCATTGAGCTTTTACCCGCTCCGTTTGGTCCAATAATAGCCTTTATTTCATGCTCTAATATAGAGAAAGAGGCATTAGTAATAGCTTT
>CACFXF010000083.1 GCA_902570265.1 uncultured Alphaproteobacteria bacterium
TTTTGTTTTTTCTTCTTTGTTTAGTATACTACAATATTTATTATATAATAATTTATAATCAGCTACTTCCTCAAACTTACATAGAAATATTACTTTCAGAAGGATTGACAAGTTGCTATGCGGAATGTTTTTAAGTTTATTTAAATATTCTATTGCTGATATATTATCTTCCAAATCAATATATGCATATGCTATGTTAAATATCGCATCTATATATTTAGGGTTTATAGATATTGCTTCTTTATAAAATTTTATAGCTTCACTGTATTTATTTAAGTCATGATAAAGAATACCTAGATGAAAAAAAGTAGTAGCATTATCTGGACTTAATTCGATTGCTTTTTTATAATTAACTATTGCATCTTCATATTTATTAATTTTGGCATTAGACATTCCCAATATATTTAAAAGAGCCACAGAATCTTTATATCTAAGTAATAATTTTTTAGCTGTTTGAATAACAGTGTAGAATCTTCCTTTAACATACAAATCGCATAGACTATCGATATGGTTATTCAGTATAATTTTTTCTTGGATGTTATTCATCAATATAGATATGGTTTATATTTCTTATGTAATATGCAAAAAAAAATAGTTCGCAAATTTTATACCAAATTTGAGTTGAAATTCATTAGATAATTTCTTTAAATTACAATGGTTTAATTATATATGGGTAATCACCTATATTAGTAAGTGTTTGATAAGCATCAGAAAACTGTTGATGCATTTTATTAAAAGGATCCATTCCTTTAAATTTTTTATTTTTAAAATTTTGTTGTTTTTTTAATTTTAATTCAAATTCTAAGGGTTGTCCTATAAGAGGTTTAATTTTATTAAGTTTCTCATTGAATTCATTTTTTGACTTATTTGTATACCCATATGTATTTAGGAACGGCCAAAGTAATGTTTCCAGAATTTCGATATCTTTTTCCCCAAAAAACCTTCCAATAGGTACTTCAATAGACTTCAAATCAAACCCGGTAATATTATCAAAACTATATGAAGGTCTAGAAAATTTTTTTCCCATAAACTCACTTTTAAAAAGGTTTTTATTTTCCTTAATACCCATCCAATTACAAATTTTGGGTATAGTAATCTTGGGTCTTTTTTTTATGTCTTCTAATCTTACGCCTCGAACGCTACCTGTGTGTAGTGAGTTTATAGGATCATATAGTCTATAGAATGGATAGCATATTTTGTTAATTATTCTGCGTGTTATCTCTATTGTTTTAAAATAATTTTGATTTTGTTTTAATAAATTCAGATCGTCTAAAAGCCATGACTCTAACATTTGGAGGGGATTTCTGACCAAATATAAAATTTTTGAGCATGGGCAATTTCCTATAAAATTTAAATGCTCAAATGCACTTGGGTTATGAATATGATAAAAAATTATTTTATCAATCTCATGATTTTTAGAATTATTTCTATAAGCTATATCAAAAGCATCATGTATAAGTTCAAAGCATAGCTTTGAATCAACTTGGTCCATTGTATCAAGTGATTTTAGAAAGTTATTCTCAAAAATTTCTGGATTAAGTACTAGACTTTCTGAGGCTTTGTCCCCAAGTCTTGTAAATCCTTTGGATTTTGCTAACCAAGCTATATCGCCACAAGGTTTACCAATTACATTTTTCCTACTATTTGAATTAAATTGTGGCTCAAATAGTTGAATAATGTTTTTTGAAAGTTTTTTCCTCCAATTAGGATTTTTATAATTAGGTCTTAGTTTTGACCAAGTTTCTTCATTAAACCACCCTTTGAAAAAATAACCTGGAAGTGTGGATATATCGGGATGTCCATCTAAAAGAGAATGTAAGAAAAGGGATCCTGATCGCCCGTACCCTATTAATGCAATTGTTGGGTTTATTTTTTTTCTAGTAATTGTATCATATTCCATATTTTCAATACTTTTGAATTTATCAAATAAAAATTTATAGTCTTTAGAATTTTCAAAATTTTTGTATTGTAAAATCTTAGCTATTACTAAATAATTTTTTGGTTCAATTTTTAAAATTTTACTAAATATTATACATGCTTCTTTGATTTTTAATATTTCAGCAAGGTAGTCAGCTTTTAATTCTAATAATTTTGTATTATTTGGACTAGATGCCAAAATTATATCTAATTGAGTTATAGCTTTTTTATAGCATATACTGGAAAATATTATTGCAAGATTATAATGTCCTTCTACAAACTCAGGTTGTAATTTTATAACTTGTTTGAGGACTTTTTCTGCCTCTTCATAT
>CACFXF010000084.1 GCA_902570265.1 uncultured Alphaproteobacteria bacterium
TTCCAAGATGATTATATCCATATGTTAAATCTGAATTTTCACCAATTAGATTAACCTCAGCACCTTTTAACCAAGAACTTCTAATTCTGGCATTCAGCACAGGTGATTCAACTCTGGGGTTCGAACCAATAATAAATATGATTTCAGAATCGCTAATAGCTTTAACTGGAACTGTTCCCGCATATAAAGCTCTATCATTTGGGGGAATACAAGTATTAAAAATTCTACATTCAGTTCTTCCACCTAAATTTCCAATTAGCTCTTTGGTAGAAAAAAGTGTTTCTACACTAACAAGGTCACCAGCAAGAGCTAAAATTTTTGAACTTTTTTTTATTTTTTTAACACAAAGATCAAATGCCTCACTCCATGATGAAACTGTTAATTTTCCTTCTTCATTCCTAATATATGGAACATCTAATCTTTGTTTATTTAAACCATCCCAAATGAACCTGGATTTATCTGACAACCATTCTTCGTTTATTTCATCATGATTTCTTGGAATGATACGCATAATTTTTTTTCCTTTTGAATCAATGCGGATATTTGATCCAAGAGCATCCATTACATCAATACAGTTTGTTTTGGTTAACTCCCAAGGTCTAGCTGTAAATGCATATGGCTTAGATGTGAGTGCTCCTACAGGACATAAATCGATAATGTTTCCCTGTAATTCACTTTTCAAGGTCTTCCCCAGATAAGACGTAATTTCACTATTCTCACCACGTCCTATTTGACCCATTTCTGGTATTCCTGCTACTTCTGTTACAAATCTTACACACCTGGTGCAGGAGATGCATCTGGTCATATGTGTTTCGACTAAAGGTCCTAAATCAACATCTAAAACAGCTCTTTTAGGTTCTGTATATCTTGAAAAATCAACACCAAATGCTATTGCTTGATCCTGCAAATCACATTCTCCTCCCTGGTCACATATTGGGCAATCTAATGGATGATTAATTAGTAAAAATTCCATAACTCCCTCACGAGCTTTTTTAACCATTTTGGAATTTGTTTTTATCACTGGAGGTTCACCATTAGGTCCAGGTCTTAGATCTTTAACTTGAAGAGCACATGAGGCCATAGGCTTAGGGGGTCCACCAACCACTTCAACAAGGCACATTCTACAATTGCCTGCTATAGATAACCTTTCATGATAACAAAACCGTGGAATTTCTTTATTTATATGTTCACAAGCCTGAAGTATAGTCATAGCAGGATTTACACCAACTTCTTGATCATCTATTATAATTTTTCGTAGATTATTTTTCATTTTCACTCAGCTGCAATATTTTTACTAACCCCGTTTTTAATTCTGTCCTCGATCTCATGCCTAAAATGCCTAAAAAGGCCCTGAATTGGCCATGCAGCAGCATCACCTAATGCACAAATTGTATGCCCTTCAACTTGTTTAGTTATCTCCAATAGGTTTTCAACCTCTTCTAAATTTGCGTCTCCAGTAACTAACCTACTCATCAGTCGCATCATCCAACCAGTACCTTCTCTGCAAGGGGTGCACTGACCGCAGCTTTCGTGATTATAAAATTTCGACAATCTCCAAATAGCTTTTACAATGTCTGTATCAGAATTCATAACTATAACAGCACCAGTTCCTAGTCCTGATTGGTTTTCTCTAAGCCAATCAAAATCCATGAGAGCATCATTACATAATTTAGCTGGCAATAGTGGAACTGAAGATCCACCAGGTATAATGGCTTTTAAATTTTTCCAACCACCTATTACACCCCCCGCATATTTTTCTATAAGCTCTTTTAGGGGAATAGACATTTCTTCTTCAACAACACAAGGTTTTTCAACATGACCAGACAAACAAAATAATTTAGTACCAGTATTGTTTGTTCTACCAAATTTTGAAAACCAAGAAGCACCTCTTCTCAGGATTGTGGGTACTACAGCGATAGACTCAACATTGTTAACAGTGGTAGGACAACCATATAGACCAGCCATTGCTGGGAACGGTGGTTTCATTCGAGGCATCCCTTTTTTGCCCTCCAAACTTTCAAGAAGAGCAGTTTCTTCCCCACAAATATAAGCACCTGCACCATGATGAACATAAATATCAAATTTCCAACCCGATTTTGCAGCATTTTTTCCCAAAAATCCTTTGGCATATGCTTCATCAATCGCAATTTGTAGAGATTCTCTCTCACGAACATACTCTCCCCTTACATATATGTAGGCAACATGAGCACCCATAGAAAACCCTGCAAT
>CACFXF010000085.1 GCA_902570265.1 uncultured Alphaproteobacteria bacterium
CCACGCCATGTCAGTAACATGTAAAAGACCGTCAACCCCACCCAAATCAATAAAAGCGCCATATTCAGTAATATTTTTTACAACACCATCTGCTATTGATCCTTCGGCAAGATTACCTACTAGCTCAGCTCTTTGCTCAGCTCTGGATTCTTCTAGAATAGCACGTCTTGAAACAACAATATTACCCCTTCTTCTATCCATTTTTAAAATTTGAAAAGGTTGTGAAAAATTCATAAGAGAATTTGTATCTCTTATTGGTCTTACATCAACTTGACTTCCAGGAAGAAATGCTATTGCACCGCCAAGGTCAACAGTAAAACCACCCTTTACCCTACCAAAAATAATACCATCTACTTTTTCATTTTTTCCTGATGCCTTTTCCAAACGATCCCATGCTTCCTCACGTCTTGCTTTTTCCCTACTAAGAAGTGCTTCTCCACGTGAACCTTCTACTTTCTCAAGATAAACTTCAACAGTATCACCTATTGATATTTCTGGAGGTTGACCCGGAATAGAAAATTCTCTTAAGTCTACTCTTCCCTCCATTTTATATCCTATATCAATAATAGCTTGGCCAGCTTCAATTGCAATTACAGATCCAATTACTACTTCACCCTCTTTTGGTGTTGAACTATCCAAACTCTCATTTAGTAATTTTTCAAAAGCTTCCATAGTAGCAAGTGCTGACATATAGCTCTCCTTAAAATAAATTTGATTCTAAAAATTTTCTTGTGACAAGTTAATATAGTATAAATCTAACTATTCAATGTTATTTTTTGAATTTTTTTGAAATAATTACAATTATTTTTTTTAATGCTTCTTCAACAGTTAGATTTGAAGTATCTAACAAAAAGGCATCTTTTGCAGGAACCATAGGTGAAAACTCCCTATTTTTGTCTAAATTATCTCTCTTGGAAAGGTCATCAATTATTTTTTTTAGATTTAAATCCTTATTATTTTTAACTAATTGATCATATCGCCTTTTAGCTCTTATCTTGACGTCTGCATCTACAAATATTTTAACGTCTGCATCAGGACATACAACAGTACCAATATCTCTACCATCTAATACTGCTCCACCATTTTGTAATGCAAAGTTCCTTTGGTATAATAAAAGGTTATCCCTAACAATTTTATTCTTTGAAATTTCACTAGCTCTAAGGGTTATTTGTTCATTCCTTAAATTAGTGATGTTAAAATTTTTATTATTTAATAATTTTAAGGAATTTTGGACTTTTTGCTTTGAAATTTTTGAAAAATCCGAATTATATTTCAAATTATAAGCAACAATTCTATACAAAATACCTGTATCTAAATAATGAAAATCAAAATGTTCAGCAATTTTTTTGCCTAGTGTCCCCTTTCCAGATGCTGCTGTACCATCAATAGCGACAACAAATTTCATAATTCAATTATAGTTAAAATCAGCTTTATGATTTTCATTCTAAATAAAATCATGTTCTAATCCTTTAATGCCATTATATTCAATCCAATAGAATTCATAAGATCTATGAAATTTGGAAAGCTTGTCTTAATTGATGATGCTCCACGTATCTCTATACTATTTTCAGTTATGCTTCCAAGAGAAGCAAAAGACATCGCTATTCTATGGTCATTTGAGGCATTAATAATACTTCCACCCTTGATTTTTTGATTTCCTTTACCGAACACAGTTAATTGGTCATTTTTTTTTGTTATAAAAACACCATTTTTTTCCAAACCATCTGCAATAGCTTCAATTCTATCACTTTCTTTGAATCTTAACTCTTCTATACCTTTCATTATGGTAGGACCTGTCGCAGTTGCTGCCAAAATTGATAAAATTGGATACTCATCAATCATTCTAGCAGATCTATCTTCTGGTACTTCTACTCCTACCAGATTTGGAGAGTAACAAACATGTAAATCAGCCACTAATTCTCCTGCTTCAGTATTTTTATTTTGAATTTTTATATTAGCTCCCATATCTATTAATGTTTCAACAAAACCATCTCTCAGTGGATTCAAACCAACACTTTTAATAATTAATTTAGAATTTGGTATCATACAAGCTAATGCGATTGGAAAGGAGGCAGAAGAAATATCTCCAGGCACACTAACAATACCAGGATTTAATTTTGGAAATCCATTTACTGAAATATTATTACTTGACCCTTTTTTCTCAATTTGAATTTTAGCACCAAGAAACTTTAACATTTTTTC
>CACFXF010000086.1 GCA_902570265.1 uncultured Alphaproteobacteria bacterium
ACAATTAGGTCAAAAGGTAGCTATAATAGAAAAGGAAGATGTAGGAGGGGTTTGTCTTAATTGGGGATGTATTCCTACTAAAACATTGTTGAGATCAGCTGAAATTGTTGATTTAGTAAAAAAATCATCAGATTTTGGACTTGAAATTACTGATTATAAATTAGATTTATCAAAAATTATACAAAGATCTAAAAATATAGCTTTGAAACTTTCAAATGGAGTAAAATATTTACTTTCAAAAAATCAAGTTGATTTGATAACTGGTAGTGCTAAATTTATTAATAAAAATAGTCTATTAATACAAAAAACAGGATTAGATGATAATATTAATATTTCGTCAAAAAATATTATTATAGCTACTGGAGCAAAGCCTAAAGAAGTAAATAATCTAAAAGTCGACGGAAATGTTGTTTGGAATTATAGAAATGCACTTAGAGCAAAAAAAATACCAGATAAACTTATTGTAGTTGGTTCTGGAGCAATTGGTATGGAATTCGCAAGTTTTTTACAATTCTATTGGGACTGAGGTGTTTGTACTTGAAATGCAGGATCGTATACTTCCGGCAGAAGATTTGGAAGTTTCAAAGTTTGCTATGAAGCAATTTGAAAAAAAAGGCATAAAGTTCTTTCTTAAATCAAATTTTGAAATATTAGAAAAGACTGAGGATCAAATATCAGTTTCTGTTTTAAATAATAATAAACAAATCAACATATCGGCTCCACATATTTTAGTTGCTGTTGGTGTGAAGGGTTTTACAGACGGGTTGGGACTTGATTCAATTGGGGTAAATGTAAAATCAAACAGCATTATAATTGATGAAAATTGTGAAACAAATGTGAAAGGTATTTATGCAATTGGTGATGTAACTACAGTACCCTGTCTTGCTCACAAAGCTAGTCATCAAGGTATTATAGTTGCTGAAAAAATTTCAGGACAAAAAATTAATAAATTCTTAAAAGATGAGGATATACCTAGTTGTACATATTCAAATCCTCAAATTGCTTCAATTGGTTTAACTGAAGAGAAAGCTAAGCAACAGGGTTATGATGTAAATATTGGTAATTTTCCATTTATTGCTAATGGTAAAGCGTTGGCTTTGGGTGAAGACGAAGGTTTTATAAAGACTATTTTTGACAAAAATACTGGAGAATTATTAGGTGCCCATTTGGTAGGTGCTGAGGTTACTGAGCTGTTATCAACATACATAGTAGGGAAGGGATTAGAAACAACTCCAGATGAATTTTTATCTAACATTTTTCCTCATCCAACTATGTCAGAAATGCTATATGAAAGTGTTTTAAGTTCTGAAAGTAAATCAATTCATTATTAATTTACATATGCCCAATGAAAATAAAATGTTTAGAAATAATAACAAAATAAATAAGATTAAGGTTAGGCATCCTGAAAAAGTCAATAAACCAGACAATTTTCAAATTAAAAAGCCTAGCTGGTTAAAAGTGAAAGTACCAAACTCAAAAGGGTATTTTGAAACAAAAAAAATTATTAATTTGCATAATGTTTACACAGTTTGTCAAGAGGCTTCTTGTCCAAATATTGGCTCTTGCTGGTCAAAAAAACATGCAACTTTCATGATATTAGGTGATATATGTACTAGAGCTTGTGCTTTTTGTAATGTATCCACTGGAAAACCAAGTAAGTTAGATTTATTTGAACCTGCGCGAGTAGCCATGGCGGTAAGCAAACTTAATCTTAAGCATGTTGTAATAACGTCAGTAGATAGAGATGACTTAGAAGATGGGGGAGCGAAACACTTTGCAAATACCGTAAATTTAATTCGAAAAAAGTCTCCTTATACTTCAATAGAAATACTTACCCCAGATTTTTTAAGATCAACTAAAAACTCTTTGAATGTGGTTTTAAGTTCTAGACCAAATGTTTTTAATCATAATCTTGAAACTGTACCAAGATTATATCATGAGGTAAGACCAGGTTCTCGATACTATCAGTCCTTAAAAATTCTTGATAAAGCAAAAGATATAAACCCTTTAGTTTTTACAAAATCTGGTCTTATGGTTGGACTTGGTGAAGAATTAAAAGAAATTATACAAGTTATGGATGATTTAAGAACTGCAAGAG
>CACFXF010000087.1 GCA_902570265.1 uncultured Alphaproteobacteria bacterium
AGCATCGTTTTCTTCTAACCCAGAAGAAACTAGAGTATCTATGGAGACCTGAAAAACCTTAACGATCAAATCTGACTGTTCATCTAAAGATAATTTTTTATTTTTATTTTTATTCATCATACTACCTATGTAACCAATTCAAGCAAGCTTTATGCCAAAAAAATTGATCACGGCCAAAGATTATGCTTTTCTTTTTATAGTTTGGGTATTAATGATATTTTTTAAACTATAAAAATCGAGGATAAAATGGGTTCATTGACAGCAATATATATCTTTGTATTTCTTGTTTGTGTTGGAATAGTTGCATTTATATTGGCTCTTGAAAAAATTAGAAAAAAAGATGAAGAGGATCTTTAATCAAAGATCATTATTTCATCAGTTCCCATCCAACAGTATAAGGACTTAGAACCTTAGAAATATTTTCTGGACTTTCTTCAGAAACTATATGAGCTTTCAAACCATCTTTTGGATGCTCCACAACAGAATTTACTTGAGCTTTTACACTCTCTTTTGATAAAGCTTCATCAAATACCCTGGATATAGCTTTCTTTCTCAGATCAGGCTTAAAAATTTTACCTACTGCAGTTAGTGGCATTTCCTCAATGATCTCAATATATTTTGGTAAGGCAGCCATTTCTGTAATTTTATTTTCACAAAAGGAAATTAATTCAGCAGGGGTGCTATTTTCTCCGTCATTTAATTGAACATAAGCACAAGGTAATTCACCTTTTTCAGCATCTGGTTGCCCAATAGCTCCAACCATTGCAACACTAGGATGACTTGATATAGTTTCTTCAATTATGCTTGGATCAATATTGTGACCTCCCCTTATGATTAGATCTTTAGATCTACCAGTAATCCACAAATATCCATCTTTATCAAAACGGCCTAAATCTCCTGTTCTCATAAATTTTTTATTTACAAATAAACCTTTATTCCTATCTGGATCTGTATATGTATTTCCTGAGATAACTCCTGGATTAGATACACAAATTTCGCCTACCTCACCTACTTTACAACTTTTTAAAATTTTCCCATTTTTATCACAATTCAGAATTTTTACTTCTGTATACGGATATGGAATACCAACTGAACCAACTCTACGGTCGCCATCAGGTGGATTAACAGAAATCATACAAGTTGCCTCTGTCATTCCATAGCCTTCTAAAATCTTAAGACCTGTTTGTTCTTGAAATTGTTTAAATTGTGCAGTTGAAAGAGGGGAAGAACCACATAGAGCAAACCGAAGAGTATCAATATTTGCATCTACTTTTACTTGTAATAATTGTGTGATAGCTGTGGGAACTGTAACCATAAAAGTTACACCCCAGTGCTCTACAAGTTTCCAAAAATTAGGAAAAACACCATCGCCTCTATAGCCTTGTGGAGTTGGTAAAACCATGTGCGCACCTGATAGTAAACAGGTCATGAATATAGGATAAGCAGCATATACATGAAAAAGTGGTAGAGGACATATTAAACAATCCTTTTCAGAAAAAAGAAGTGTGGCACTTGACCAACCGTTAAAAAGCATACCAGAGGCTTGATGTTGTGCAACTTTAGGCATGCCTGTCGTACCACCTGTATGAAAATACGCACAGACTGCATCGTCATTGTGATCTTCAAAATCTAAAGTAGTATTTTCAGAAGAAATCGCATCCATAAATTTTAGAACTTTTGCGTTATGATTAATAGTTACTTTGGGCCTCAACAATGAGGCTATCCATGATTTAGGGGGTGTTAAATATCTTACTAAGTCTACTTCAAAGACAGTTTTAACGTTAGGAGCTGTTTCAAGCGCCTTATGAACATTTTGAGCTACTTCTGTCTTTAGCATTGGAGAAAGAGTTACAATAGCTTTTGCATTTGTCTCTCTTAGAATATGCGAAATTTGTTTGGGCTCTAACAAAGCATTAATCGGGTTAACAATTCCAGTAATAGCTCCAGCTAAAAAGGTAATTGCAGTTTCAGAACAATTCGGTAAAACGAAGGCAATTACATCATCTTTTTTTATACCAATTTTTCTGAATGCATTTGCAG